>CAYWZF010000105.1:0-9597 GCA_964461555.1 uncultured Robiginitalea sp.
TAACTCGTATGAACAGTCTCCCTGGTAAGGCTATTACCAATAGAATATATTTTTCAAACTAAATTATTTATTCAAATATTTAAAAAATCATTTTTTTCACGATTTCCCGCATAATGCCCTGTGCGGAACCCTGGTTCCCGGCCCGCAACCCGCCCTGAGCCCTTGCGGGTGGGCGGTGGCCGGCCTGTAGATATCCCGTGGAAAACTCTGCGGGGGAAAGGCGGGTTCCCGTTCCCGTATTTTGCTATTTTTGCCCATGCAAAATAACGTTCTCATCCTCGACTTCGGTTCCCAGTACACCCAGCTCATTGCCCGCCGGGTACGCGAACTGAACATTTTCTGCGAAATCAAGCCGTTCAACCACCTCCCCGAAGATCTCTCCGGGTACAAGGCCGTGATCTTGTCGGGCTCCCCGTACTCGGTGCGTGCCGACGATGCCCCCCACCCTGACCTGAGCGCGATCAGAGGCAGCAAGCCGGTGCTTGCCGTCTGTTACGGCGCCCAGTATATCGCCCATTTTGGCGGGGGGAACGTGGCCCCTTCCAAGACCCGTGAGTACGGACGGGCCAAGCTGGCCCACGTGGCCTCGGATCCCTTTTTCAAGGATATCCCCGAGGGGAGCCAGGTGTGGATGAGCCACAGCGATACCATCCAGGCCCTGCCCGAAGGCGCCCGCCTGCTGGCCAGTACCCACGATGTAACCAATGCCGCGTTCTCCATCCCCGAAGAGCGCATCTACGGCATTCAGTTCCACCCCGAAGTGTACCACACCACCGACGGCATCAAGCTCCTCCGGAATTTCCTGGTCGATATCGCCGGCCTTCAGCAGACATGGACCCCGGCGGCTTTCGTGGAGACGACCGTGGCAGAGCTGCGGGAAAAGATCGGGAACGACAAGGTGATCCTGGGCCTGTCAGGGGGTGTCGATTCCACTGTGGCGGCCGTGCTGCTCCACCGGGCCATCGGCAAGCACCTGCACTGTATCTTCGTGAACAACGGGCTGCTGCGCAAGAACGAATTCGAGGAGGTGCTCGACCAATATGAGCACATGGGATTGAATGTGAAGGGAGTCGACGCTTCGGCACGCTTTTTGGATGCCCTTGCGGGGGAGGAAGACCCCGAGAAGAAGCGCAAGATCATCGGACGGGTCTTTATCGAGGTGTTCGACGACGAGGCGCATAAGGTCGAAGATGCCAAATGGCTGGGGCAGGGCACGATTTACCCGGATGTGATCGAATCGGTATCGGCCACCGGGGGGCCGTCGGCCACCATCAAGAGCCACCACAATGTGGGCGGGCTGCCCGATTTTATGAAACTCAGGGTTGTGGAACCATTGAAGATGCTCTTTAAGGACGAAGTGCGGCGGGTGGGGGCCAGTCTGGGGATCCCCGACGAGCGCCTGGGCAGGCATCCCTTTCCGGGGCCCGGCCTGGCCATCCGTATTTTGGGAGACATCACCCGCGAAAAAGTGGCCATTTTGCAGGAAGTAGACCATATTTTCATCAAAGGCCTGCGCGAGTGGGGCCTGTACGACCAGATCTGGCAGGCCGGGGCCATCCTGCTTCCGGTGCACAGCGTCGGGGTGATGGGCGACGAGCGCACTTATGAAAAATGCGTAGCTTTACGTGCCGTGGAGAGTACCGACGGGATGACCGCCGACTGGGTCAACCTGCCGTATGAGTTCCTGCAGAAGACCTCCAACGACATTATCAACAAGGTGCCCGGGGTCAATCGGGTGGTATACGATATCAGTTCCAAGCCCCCGGCAACCATAGAATGGGAATGACATGGACATAATGCAAACCTGCCGGAGAGCCGCCCTGCTGGCCGTGCTGCTGTTGCTGGGGCTGTTTGCCCGGGCCCAGCAGTTCCGCACCCATGCCGTTAAGGAAGGGGAGACCCTGTATTCCATAGCCCGGCAATACCAGGTCAGTGCAGAAACGCTGCTCCGGTTCAACAAGGAGATTGGCGATGGCACCTCCCTCAGGCCCAATACCATATTGGTCATCCCGGCCTCTGATGCCGCGGCGCCCCGGAAGGAGCAGGGGGTGGCCCTCCAGGACACTACCGGCCTGCACAAGCCGATTGGCTTCAGCACCCATCGTGTGAAGCGAAGGGAGACCCTGTTCAGCATCACGCGCCAGTACGGGATCTCCGAAAAGGACCTCAAACGCCACAACCCCGATTTGTATTCCAGCGCCCTGCAGAAGGGGATGGTCCTGCGAATCCCCCAGTACCCCCCGGGGCGTGAATCCGGGCAGGTTTCCGAGGAAGATTGGATCACGTATAAAGTACAGCCCAGGGAAACCCGCTGGAGCATTGCAAGCAAATTTGGCATTTCCATGGACAGCCTGCTGAACCTCAACCCCGAACTGCCAAGGAGCACCAGCTACCTGGCCGTGGGGGAAGAGCTGCGCCTGCCCAGGCCGCCTTTGAGCGACCTGAAGCCCGAACAGACCCAATTGTACCGGTCTTACACGGTGCCGCCCAGGAAAACGCTTTTCAGCCTGAGCCAGGAATTTGGTATTTCTCGCGAGGAGATCATTCGGCTGAACCCCGAGATCATGGAGCGCGGCAACCTGCAGGAAGGGATGGTGCTCCGCCTGCCGGAAAGCAAACCCGACAGTACGGCGGTAGACGCCTCCAACTTCGTCTTTTACGAGGTGAAGCCCGGGCAAACCGAATTTTCCCTCAGCCGCAAACTAGGGATCGGCTGGGGTGAACTCCGTGCCCTGAACCCCGACCTGGCCCGGGGCCTGCAGGCGGGGATGGTTTTGAAAATACCCCGCGACAAGGCCGGGGACCTCCAGGTCAAGAATGCCCTGGTGCTTGACCAGTTCGACCTGAGAGACAGCATTGACCGGCGTAACAGACCCAGGCTGATGGTGCTCTTTCCCTTCCGCCTCGACCGCCTTGACCTGCAGGATGAGGCGGGTACCCTCGACCGGATCGAAAAGAACAACGCCCTGAAATACAGCCTGGGGCTTTATTCAGGCCTGTTGGTTGCCATGGATTCCATTGCGGAGCTGGGCATCTCCGCAGAGGTTCGGACCTTTGACACCCAGCTGAACCCGGAACGGGTCAAAAACCTGCTCCTCCAGGAAGACCTCGAGAGCCTGAGCGCCATTTTGGGCCCGCTCGACCCCCGGTCCATACAGGAAGTGGCTGCGCGGGCTGCGGAGCTCGACCTGCCGGTGATCGCCCCCGTGCCCGTGCCCGGGGTGCTGCCCCAGCAGAATGTCTTTTACACCTACACCGACGATGACCGCCTGCGCCAGCATATGCTCCGGTACATGAAAAAGACCGTGACCGACCAGCGCATTTTCATCATTTCAGACCGCGACAACCAGGATACCGAGGCTGAGATCCTGCAAAGCTTCCCGTCGGCCCGGCTGGTCGAATTAAAGGAGGAGGAGAAGAACATTTCCCTCGACATGGATGCCCTGAAGGCGGTCTTGTCTAAGGAAAAGGAGAATTGGTTCTTTGTGGAGACCGACAATTTCAAAATAGCGTCGAGCGTGAGCTCCATCCTGAATTCTGCCAACTCTGACAGCACCCGTGTGCGCATGTTCACCACCAACAAAGGCAAGGCCTTCGAAAATGAGGTGATCTCGGCCACCCACCTTTCCAAACTGCGCTTTACCTACCCCTCTGTCTATCGCGAAGCCCCATCGTCTTCCTTTACCCGGCGGTACCAGGAGCGTTTCGGAGCGGAGCCCGACCGCTATGCCGTGCGGGGTTTTGACCTGGGGATGGACCTGTTGCTCAGGCTGGCCTACAAACCGGACCTGCTCGATGCCGCCGACCAGATCGGGCCCACGCGGTACACCGGGAATACCTTCGATTACCTGAAGGAACTCGGGGCAGGCTATTTCAACACCGCCTCGTATATTCTGATGTACGACGGGCTGCGAATTATTGAAATTGAAGGACCATGACTTCCAAAGTAGTATATCTGGGTGACCTGAGGACCGAGTGCACCCACCTGCGTTCGGGCAGCACCTACATCACCGATGCGCCTGTCGACAACCACGGGAAAGGGGAGGCATTCAGCCCCACCGATACCGTGGCCACGGGCCTGGCCAACTGCATGATCACGGTCATGGGCATAAAGGCGCGCGATCTCGGGGTTGAACTGGCCGGGTCTTCGGTCGAAGTGACCAAGCACATGGCTGCTTCGCCCCGGCGCATTTCGAAAATTGAGCTCGATATGTACCTACCGGCCGAGGTAGGGGAGAAGCACCGCAAAATACTGGAGAACACCGGGCGTACCTGTCCGGTCGCGATGAGCCTGCATCCGGAGATCGAGCAGGAAATTCAATTTTTTTGGACCTTGTAAGGATTTTCCTGGTCGGGTGGGTAGTCGGCACAGTCAGCCTTCATGCCCAGGAAGAGCCCGCCATCCGCTGGGAACCGGGCCTTCGCCTGGGCTGGTCCGACTTCCGGGGCCAACCTCCGGCCGGCAGGCGGATCGCGGCCACCACCGCAAGCGGGATCAGCTACAGCTACACTGCCCGGGGCAGTGCCGACGGGTATGATCTCGAATTTGTGGTTGGCACCTTCTTTTACCCGGAAAAATCGTGGTACCACCCCGAACTCTGCGATGCCCGGGTGCTGAGCCATGAACAGCTGCATTTCGACATCTCCGAACTCTTCGCCAGGCGCCTGCGCACCCGCCTGCGGCAAACCCGCTTTAGCAGTAGGGTCAAGGCAGAGGTTCGGCAGATATTCAACGAGGTAAACCGGGAATTGTCTGAATTCCAGGACCGCTACGACCGGGAGACCGACTTTTCGCGGAACCCGCAGGCCCAGCTCGCCTGGAACAGCGCCCTGGAAAAGCTGCTTGCAGAAACCCCGGAGCGCTGATCAGATATCGCAGATGCCCACCCCCTGTTTCAGGGCGGCGATCTTGTCTTCCCAGGTGGGGATGAACTCCTGGGCCACATGGCCGGTAAAGCCCGTATCGGCTATGGCGCGCATGATGGCCGGGTAGTTCAGCTCCTGCGTCTCGTCGATTTCGTGCCGGCCCGGGTTCCCGCCGGTATGGTAATGCCCGAAATACTGATGGTACTGCTGGATGGTCCGGATCACATCCCCCTCCATGATCTGCATGTGGTAGATGTCGTAGAGCAGCTTGAAGTGCGCGGTGCCCAGGCGGCGGCAGAGCTCCACGCCCCAAAGGGTATGGTCGCACATATAATCCTTGTGGTCTACCCTGGAGTTGAGCAGTTCCATCTGGATGACCACCCCGTATTTCTCGGCCACGGGCATAATGCGAGAAAGCCCTTCCACGCAATGCTGCAGGCCCACCAGGTCGTCCATGCCGTGGCGGTTGCCGCTGAAGCAGATCAGGTTGGTGTAGCCCGCCTCGGCGATCAGGGGGATCTTTTCGGTATAGTCGCGCACCAGTTCATCGTGAAGCTTGGGGTCGTTCCAGCCGTCGGTAATGCCCTTGCCGGCCCCCCAGCACATGGAGGCGTGGATGCCGTGCTTTTTGAGCAGGGGGAAATCCTCGGGCCCCACCAGGTCGATGGCCGGAATGCCAAGCTCTGCCAGGTTGCCCAAAAAGGTGTCGAGGGGGATGCTGCCGTAGCACCAGTAACAGGCGCTGTGGTTGATGCGCCCCTTGAGCGGGGCCTTCAGATCTGCTGCTGAGGCAGCCCCCGACAGGGCGACAGGCCCCAACAGGGCGGCCGAGGCTGCAGCGCTCTGCCGCATGAAATTCCTGCGCTTCATAAGGTGGGTTTTCAGATGTTTTTAAAGATACATATTTTAGCGCTTCGATGATGCCTGCCGAATTTTCACGGGAAGCCCTGCTCGAACTCGCCCACTACCGGATGCCTTTCGGCCGGTACCAGGGAAGCTACCTCACCGAGCTGCCGCTGCCCTACCTGGTCTGGTTCCGCCAAAAGGGTTTTCCGCCCGGGAAACTGGGCCGGCTGCTCGAAAGCGCCCTGGCGCTCAAAGAGAACGGGCTGGAGGGGCTGATTTCGCGCATCCGCAAAGAATTTCCCCCGCAGAACCCGTGATTTCCTGCGGCAATTCGTATCTTTGAATCCCGTAACAAACACTCCCCACATGGCAGCTACCAAATACATCTTCGTTACGGGCGGGGTTACCTCATCCCTGGGTAAAGGGATCATCGCGGCATCGCTGGCCAAGCTCCTGCAAGCCCGCGGCCTGAGGACCACCATCCAGAAACTGGATCCCTACATAAACGTAGACCCCGGCACCCTCAACCCCTACGAACACGGAGAATGCTATGTGACAGACGACGGGGCTGAGACCGACCTCGACCTGGGGCATTACGAGCGCTTTCTGAACGTGCGCACCTCCCAGGCGAACAACGTGACCACCGGCCGCATCTACCAGAGCGTTATCGAAAAGGAGCGCCGGGGAGAATTCCTGGGCAAGACCGTGCAGGTAGTGCCCCATATCACCAATGAGATCAAGGAGCGCATCCAGATCCTCGGCAACAGCGGCGACTACGACGTGGTCATCACCGAGATCGGAGGCACCGTGGGCGACATCGAGTCGCTGCCCTACATCGAAGCGGTGCGGCAGCTGCTCTGGGAGCTGGGCGAAAACAATGCCATTGTGATCCACCTGACCCTGGTGCCCTACCTGTCGGCAGCCGGGGAACTCAAGACAAAGCCTACCCAGCACTCGGTGAAGACCCTCATGGAGAGCGGGATCAAGGCCGACATCCTGGTCTGCCGCACCGAGCACCAGCTTTCAGATGAGATCAAGCAAAAGCTGGCCCTGTTCTGCAACGTCAAGAAGGAGGCGGTCATACAATCCATTGACGCCAGCACCATTTACGATGTGCCCGTCATGATGCACGAAGAGGGCCTTGACCGGGTTGCCCTGCAGCGGCTGGCCCTTCCGGTGCAACCCGAACCGGACCTCACCCAGTGGATGGAGTTCCTCAACCGCCTCAAAAACCCCAAAGGGGAAGTTCGGGTGGGGCTGATCGGCAAATACGTTGAATTGCAGGATTCGTACAAGAGCATTCAGGAGGCCATCATCCACGCGGGGGCTGCCAACGAGGTGAAGGTGCGGGTCGAATCCATCCATTCAGAGCACATCAGCGCCAACAACGTGGAGCGCAAGATGAAAGGCCTCGACGGGGTGATCGTGGCCCCCGGTTTCGGGGAGCGCGGCATAGAGGGGAAGATCAAGGCGGTGGAGTACGCCAGGGAACACGGCATCCCCTTTCTGGGGATCTGCCTGGGCATGCAGATGGCCGTCATTGAGTTCGCCCGCAACGTGCTCGGGCTCGAAGACGCCAATTCGACCGAGATGAACCTGCGCACGCCCCACCCGGTCATCGACCTGATGGAAACGCAGAAGACCATCGTCAACAAGGGGGGCACCATGCGCCTGGGGGCCTGGGACTGCGAACTCACCGAAGACACCCTGGCTTACAAGACCTACGGGGGGGCCGGCACCATCTCGGAAAGGCACCGGCACCGTTATGAATTCAACAACGACTACAAGGCGGTCATGGAAGACTCGGGCCTGGTTTTCTCGGGGATCAACGCCGATACGGGCCTGGCCGAAATCGTGGAGATACCCACCCATCCCTGGTTTATCGGGGTGCAATACCACCCGGAGTACAAAAGCACCGTGGCCAGTCCGCATCCGCTCTTTGTAGGCTTTGTGAAGGCCGTGGTCAAACACCACCGGCAGCAGACCAATGCCAGTATGGCATAAACTCAGCAATTGGACCTATATTTGCAACTGCTTTGCCCTAATGCTGGGCACCCCCGGGCCTAATTCCGGTTAAATTCGCATTCATGGAAGAAAAAAAGCTGGATATCAATTCCATTATCGGATTCGTCCTCATTTTCGGAATCCTTATTTACTGGTTCTACGCCAACCAGCCCAGCGCAGAAGAAGTCGAAGCCCGCAGGCAGGCCGCCGAGCAGGTGCAGGACTCCCTGGCGCGCCTGCAGCAGGCCGAAGCCCCTTCTGCGGAAATAACCTTTCCCTCAGATTCGGTGGCACGGCAGGCCTACGGACAGCAGGCCGGGGCCTTTGGCTACAGCGAACCCCGTGAAGGCGTTACCACCCTTGAAAACGAATTGCTCGAGCTGCAGGTGGCGAACCGTGGCGGGCAGATCTCCCTGGCCCGCCTGAAGTCGTATGTGACCTTCGATTCGGTGCCCGTTTACCTGATCAAAGACAAGAATGCGAGCTTTGACCTGTTGCTCACCACCTCCGACAACCGGGTGCTCCACACCCGCGACCTCTATTTTCAACCCAGCCTCAAACGGGAGGGGGAGGTACAGAAGCTATCCATGAAGGCCATGGCCGGCCCCGACAGCTATCTTGAATTCTTGTACACCATGCGCCCGGGCGAATATATGGTCGGGTTCGACATCCGTTCGCAGGGGCTTTCGGGCATCCTCTCGGGCGAGGGCGTGCCCCTGGCCTGGGACCTGACCGGCATCCGCCACAGCAAGAGCGTGGAGTACGAAAACCGCTATACCCGCCTGACCTACAGGCATGAGGGGAGCACCATCAGCAAGCTGGGGGCCACGGGCGAAGACGACGAAACCGAAAGCGGGGTGCGCTGGATCTCGTACCGGCAGCATTTCTTCAGCTCCATCCTGGCAGCCGACCAGCCCTTCGATTCAGCCGTGCTCACCTCCAAAGACCTGGTTACCGAAGAAAGCCCCGGGGTCCGGTCTGTAAAGACCTTCGGGACGCGTACCGAACTGCCCCTGACGGGCGGGGAACTCAGCCGGTCGCTGCACTGGTACTTCGGCCCCACCGACCTCGATACCCTGGCGCAGTACGAAGACCTGGCCCTGGCCGATTCCATCCCCTTCGGATGGGGGATCTTCGGCTGGATCAACCGGTATATCTTCACCCCGTTCTACGGCTTTCTGACCTCATTTTTGCCATTCGGGATCGCGATTGTGGTGATGACCATCATCGTGCGCATCGTGATGTCGCCGGTGACGTACAAATCCTACCTGTCCCAGGCCAAGATGCGCGTGCTCAAGCCCGAGATCACCGAGATCAACGAAAAGTTTGCTGACAATGCCATGAAACGCCAGCAGGAAACCATGGCCCTGTACAACAAGGCAGGGGTAAGCCCCCTGAGCGGATGCGTGCCCGCCCTGCTGCAGCTGCCCATTTTCTATGCCCTGTTCATGTTCTTCCCGACCAGCTTTGCCCTGCGGCAAAAGTCGTTCCTCTGGGCAGAAGACCTCTCTTCGTACGATACCGTGGCCCAGCTGCCTTTCAGCATCCCGTTCTACGGCGACCACATCAGCCTGTTCCCGATCCTGGCCTCGGTGGCCATTTTCTTCTACATGCTGATGACTACCGGGCAGCAGATGCAGACCCAGCCGGGCATGCCGAACATGAAGTTCATCATGTACCTCTCGCCCCTGATGATGCTGTTTTTCTTCAACAACTACGCCAGCGGGCTCAGCCTCTATTATTTTGTCTCCAACCTGATCACCATCGGCATCATGCTGGTGATCAAATACCTGATACTGGACGAGGACAAGATCCACGCCCAGATCCAGGAGCAGAAAAAGAAGCCGCGCAAAGAGAACCGCTTCCAGCGCAAGATGCGCG
>CAYWZF010000106.1:0-9556 GCA_964461555.1 uncultured Robiginitalea sp.
CAAAGTGTATGATGGCTCTTAGTTAATGTGCTAATTTGCTAATGTGCTAATGTGTTAATGTGTTAATGTGCTAATTCGCCAATTCGCCAATTCGCTAATTCGCTAATTCGCTAATTGAAAAAGCCCGGATCATTCCGGGCTCATTTTTCATTCCAACGCAGGCTTTGAATCTCAATCGAGGTCTACCCAGACATTGCCGCCTTTGTGGGAGGCCACGGTGGCTTCGATAAAATTAAGCCCGCGCACCCCGTCGGTCATGGTCGGGAACTCCCCGTCGTTGTATGCCTCGCCCCGTATGGCCCGCGCCACGCCCCGGTAGATGTTGCCCATGGCGTCAAAGATGCCTTCGGGGTGGCCGGGGGGAAGCTTGGTGCCGTCGAGGGAGAGCTTCGAATTGTAGGCGTGCCCGGGTTTGTACACTTCTACCGGGTCGGTATCGCTGAGCTTGTAGAGGAAGTTCGGGCGTTCCTGTTCCCACCGGAAGCCTCCTTTTTCGCCGTAGATGGTGATAGCCAGGCCGTTTTCTTCCCCGGTGGCCACCTGGCTCGCGCGGATGACCCCTTTCACGTGCTTGTCCATGCGGATCAGCACCGTGCCGTCTACGTCCATCACGTTGTCGTCATAGAGGTAGTTGAAATCGCAGAGCAAAGACTTGATGCGCAGGCCGGTGGTGAATTCGATCATGTTGAAGGCGTGTACGCCTATATCGCCCATGCACGAGCTGATCCCCGCCTTTTTGGGGTCGAGGCGCCAGACCTTGCTGCGCTTTTCCTTGTCGTGGATAATGGGGTTGATCCACCCCTGGTAGTACCGGGCGTCTACCTTGTGGATGCGCCCCAGTTCACCGGACTTGATCATTTCCCGCATCTGCCTGACCATGGGGTAGCCCGTATAGGTATGGGTAACGGCGAAAACCGTCCCGGCCTTTTTATGGGTCTCCCGCAATGTCTTGGCCTCTTCGTAGGTAGTGGTCATCGGCTTTTCGCAAATGACATGAAACCCGTTTTCGAGGAGCTTTTTGGCCATGGGGAAATGCAGGAAATTCGGGGTCTGGATCGAAACCACCTGCATGCGCTGCTCAGCCGGCAGCTGCATCTCCTTTTCGACCAGGGTGTCGAAATCGGGATAGATCCGGTCGGTGGAAATCCCGATGTGGCGGGCAAACTCCTGGCTCTGGTTCAGGTCCGGGTTAAAAACGGCTCCTACAATCTCATAACTGTCGTACATATGGGCTGCGACGCGGTGCAAGACCCCGATGAGGGAATCGCCCCCGCCTCCTAAGACGCCCAGTCTTAACTTCTTTGGCATGGTGTTATTTTGATTTATTCGAATTAATCGTGCTTAATGCGGCGCTCCTCCAGCTTGTTCCGCATCAGGAACAGGATGCCGAACAGGCCGATCAGGATTACCGGGAGCCACATGATGTTGCCCAGGGTGGCCTGCCCGGCAACCAGGTCGGCCGCCTGATCCGTTACCCCTGAAGCGAGGGCCTCCTGCCGTTCGTCGTCGAGCATCTGCCCGATCATGGGGAGCGACACCCCGGTGATCAGCATCCCGAAGCCGCCGATGATCGACATGCCCAGGGCCCCGGTCTTATGGGTGTATTCGCTCACGAACCCAACCATGGTCGGCCAGAAATACATGACCCCGAAAGAGAACAGGATGGCAGAAACATATACCATGGGGCCTGTGGCCTGCGACAGCAGGAACAGGGCCAGGGAGGCAATGATGGCTGACGAAAAGAGCACCCCGATGGGGTTCAGCCGGTGGATGACCGGCCCGGCGAAATAGCGCCCCACGGCCATCAGTCCGGTAACGATCGCCAGAATGATCAGGGGGGGTGCCCCTGCAGCTCCCAGCAACCGCTCGATAAACTGGCCGGTGCCCAGTTCGGTGGTTGCGGTAAGGCCCATGCATATCAGCATGAAAATGAACAGGGGTGCAAACATCGATTTGATGTTCTCGGAGAGGTTGGCCTCGATGTTTTCGGCCTTCGGGAATTTCTGCCCAAATATCAGGTAGCCGTACAGCAGGGTCGGGATGATCATGATCGCAATCTGTACCTGCCAGGTAACCCCCATGTTCCCCATGAGCTGGCCGAGGAGGGCCCCGATCACAATACCCCCGGGGAACCAGACGTGGAACCGGTTGAGCATGGTGGTGCGGTTGCGGGTGAACATATCTGCAATGAGCGGGTTACAGGCCGCCTCTACGGCCCCGTTGGCCAGGCCGACCAGGAAGGTCGAAACCAGCAGGGGCACAAAGCTCTTGGCCACGATGGTCAGAACCAGCCCCAAAAGGTGGCATACGAAGGCCACCCAAAGGATGGGTTTTGGCCCGATTTTCGGATAGATGAGCCCGCCGATGATCATGGAAACGGGAAACCCGTAAAATGCCATGGAGTTCATCCAACCCAACTGGGTATCGTTGAAACCGAAATCAACGATCAGTTCTTCCATGATTCCTGCGCGCAGGGCAAAGGTCATGGCGGTTACCACCAGGGCCACGCAGCTCGCCAGGAACAGCCTTTTGGTATCGATGTCTTTCATAGTGGATTGCTTTAGTTTAGTTGTTGGGTTATGAAGATATTAAAATTATGCTTGATAGCTGACTTTCTCGTTCTTGAAGAACAGGACAAAAAACAGTAGCACCAGGTAGGAAAAGCCCGCCGGATACAGCCAGATCTCCTTCCATAAGTGGCCCCCTGCCGAAACGTACTGGTCTACGATGATACCCGAAACCTTATACCCGATCAGCATGCCGACCCCATAGGTGGCCAGGGTGATGAGCCCCTGGGCTGAGCTGCGGATCTTTTCGCCGGCCTTCACGTCTGTGAAAATCTGCCCCGAAACAAAGAAAAAGTCGTAACAGATCCCGTGCAGCACAATACCGGCGAAAAGCATCCAGGCACCTGCCCCGGTATCGCCGAAGGCAAAAAGCGTATAACGAATGCCCCAGGCCAGCATGCCTACGATAAGCGTCCATTTCAGGCCGTACCGATTCAAAAAAACGGGCAGCAGCAACATGAAGAGCACCTCGGAAATCTGGCCAAAGGTCATATTCCCCGCAGCGTCTTCCATGCCAATTTCGTTCAGGAATGGGTTGGTAAAACTGAAGTAAAAGGCCAGTGGAATGCAGATCAGGATACTCGACATAAAAAAGATCAGGTAATTCCGGCTTTTCAGCAACTTAAGGGCCTCCAGGCCCAGCACATCGCCCAGGGAGATTTTGCTACCCTTCGCCCCGGGAGGTGTGTTGGGCAACGTAAAACAAAACAGTCCGAGACCCAGGGACGAAGCCGAGGCCAGGATAAATGTATAGCTCAGCAGTTCCCGGGCTTCCCACTTCAGGACGTACCCGATGAGCATCCCAGCCGCGATCCAGCCCATGGTGCCCCAGAGGCGCACACGGGCAAACTGCCTTGAAGGGTCTTTCATCTGGTTGAATGCCACGCTGTTGGCCAGGGCCAGGGTGGGCATATACAGGATCATATACACGAGCAGAAGCGGATAGAAGCCTTCAAAATCGGCGGCATTCCCGATCCCGTACATCAAGACCGCCCCGACCAGGTGAATGGCCCCCAGCAACCGCTGGGCTGCAAAGTAACGGTCGGCGATCAGCCCCACGACAAACGGGGCCACAATGGCCCCCCAGGCCTGGGTCATGTAGGCGGTGCCCACGGCTTCGGCATCGGTACCCAGGGTTCGCCCGAGATAGGTGCCCATGGTCACGAACCAGCTGCCCCAGACAAAGAATTCCAGGAACATCATGACCGATAATTGGAGCCGGATACTGCCTTTCATAGTGCCTCGCTATCGTTTGTAGAAAATATAGTCGAGGGCGAGTGGCTCCAGGCCGTTTGCCCTGAAATCGGCCGCAATCTGGGCCCGGTGGTGGGTGGAGTGATTGATGACGTGGAAGAGGATGTCTTGCAGGGTATTGGTAAAGGTACGCCCTTCGGTGCTTTCATAGGTGATGCGCCTGTCGAGCGGATCGGCATTGGTGATGATCTCGAAAGAATCGCGCTGGTTTTGGTAATGAAGGTCTCCCCACGCAGCGACCTGGTGTACATCCCAAACGGCAAGGGCCGGGGCCTGCCCCGAAATGCGGGCATTCCAGATATGGTGGGCATTCAGCACATGGCTGAACAGGCGCTGGCTTTGCTCCGGAATCTGCTGAAGCTGGGCGCAGGTTTCGATGAACCTTTTGTTACAATAGAAGTTGTAATCGAAAAGCTGATGGAAAAAAGCCTTCATGGGAGCAGAACGCTTATGACACGCTGGCCGCCGCCTTCAGCAGCAGGTCGCGGGTGGCGATGATCCCCGCTTCTTCGCCGAGTTCGTCTCCCTCATACTCCACCCCGATATAACCGGTATACCCGGCGTCTTTGACGATCTGGAGCATTTTCACGTAGTCGATGTTCTTCTCGTTGCCGGCCTGGTCAAAATCGTGCGACTTGGCGCTGACGGCCTTGGCAAAGGGCATCAGCTCTGTTACCCCCTGGTAGATGTCGTAACTCTCGGCGCAGCCTGCGCTATAATCCCTCGGATCCTTGCGCCGAATGCAGAAATTCCCGAAATCGGGCAGGGTCCCGCAATTGTCCATGCCGACCTTTGACATTACCTCGGCCATCAGTTGGCCGTTGGAAGACAGGCCGCCGTGGTTTTCGACCAGTATGTTGATCCCCTTCCCGGCGGCATAGGTGCCCAGGCGGGTCAGCCCGTCTATGGAATTGGGTATCCACTGGGCAGGGTCGTCGCTTCCGGCCAGGTTGACCCGAATGGCATGGCAGCCCATGGCAGCGGCGGCATCTACCCATTTATAGTGGTTCTCGACAGCAGCGATGCGTTCCTTCTCATCCGAAACGGCCAAATTGCCCTGCCCGTCAATCATGATCAACACGTTTTGCACACCGTGTTTGGCGGCCTCTGCATTGCATTTATCCACAAACGCCTGCATGGCCTCGGCAGAATAGCCCGCGGGCTCGAGGGTATTGTTGTACAATTGGCTTACGTACTCCAGGCCGGTGAAACCCCACTGCTTTGCCTTTTCTGCAAAGGTGTACGGGTCGAGCCCTTCATTGCGGATCATCCGGTGGATCGACCACTGGGCCAGTGACAACTTAAAAAAGGGAGCCGCGGCCATTTCGGCCTGCCCGGCAGCGCTTTCTTCAGGGGCCGCCTTTTCCTCTTTCCCCTTGCACGCCATCATCCCCAAAAGGGAAAGTGCCGCCCCGGCCTTGCCGCCCTGATGGATAAATGTTCTTCTCTTCATTAGATGCTCTTAATGGTTAATTGGTTATGGATTCCGGATACCTAAAAAACCGGCCTGGTGCAGGAAAAGACTAAGCCTTTAGGCTTCATTGCATTATCTTCACTTTCTACGCCAAATTCGTGCAAACCCCCAGGTTTTCTAGGCGTTTAAATGTAGAAAATTAATTTAATATTTAATACTTTTAGCAATTAAACAAATTCGTACATGAGCAAATTCCATTACAACCAAGAGCAGGAATCTTACGATGCCATCGTAGTCGGAAGCGGGATCAGCGGAGGCTGGGCCGCCAAGGAACTCTGCGAGGCAGGCCTTAAGACCCTGGTCCTGGAACGGGGTCGGATGGTGAAACACATCGAAGACTATCCCACCGCGAATATGGATGACTGGGATTTCCCCAACGGAGGGGAGCTCCCCCCTGAAGAAAAGGCCAAACAATTCAAACAGGCCCGAACCGGCTACACGGTGCGCGCCCAGCATAACTTCTGGTTTGTAAACGACCTGGAACACCCCTACAACGAGGTGAAGCGGTTCGACTGGATGCGGGGGTATCACGTGGGGGGGCGCTCCATCATGTGGGGCCGCCACAGCTACCGCTTCAGCGAGCTCGACTTCGAGGCCAATAAGCTCGACGGTTACGGGGTCGACTGGCCGGTTCGCTACAAAGACATAGCACCTTGGTATGACAAGGTGGAAGCCTATATAGGCGTTACCGGTGAGCTCCTGGGGCTTCCGCAACTGCCCGACGGCATCTTTGAGCCCATGATGGAACTCAATTGCCTGGAGCAGCACGTCCGCGAAAAGCTGCTGGAACACTATGACAACCGAATCATGACCCCGGGCCGGGTGGCCCACATCAACAGCGACAAGCATTTCGAAGGAAGAATCCGTTGCCAGTTTCGAGACCGGTGCATCCGGGGCTGCCCTTTCGGGGCCTATTTCAGCAGCCTTTCCTCGACCCTGCCGGCTGCCGAGCGCACGGGCAACCTCACCCTGCGGCCCGACTCCATCGTGCACGAAATCATTTACGACCCTGATACCCGGAAGGCCACAGGCGTAAAAGTGATTGACCGGGAAACCCGCGAAACCTATGAATTTAAGGCCAGGGTAATCTTCCTCTGCGCCTCGGCCATCGCCTCCACGGCCATCATGATGCAGTCAAAATCAGACCGCTTCCCCAACGGCCTTGGGAACGACAGCGACCAACTGGGCCGCAATATCATGGACCATCACCTCGACATTGGTGCTTACGGAAAATTCGACGGTTTTGAGGACAAATATTATAAAGGGCGCAAGGCGGCTGGTATTTACCTGCCCCGTTTCAGGAACCTGGGAGGCGACACCGATGTCGATTCCTTCGTGCGGGGATACGGCTACCAGGGAGGAGCGAGCCGTGGCAATTGGGATGACGTGATCGCAGAACTCTCGCACGGCAAGGACCTCAAAGACGCCATCCTCAAACCGGGAGGCTGGACCTTCGGCATGGGCGGGTTTGGCGAGATGCTCCCGTATGAAGACAACCGCATGACCCTCGACTACGAGCAGAAAGACCAGTGGGGCCTGCCAACGGTCACCTTTGATGCCGGGTACAAGGAGAATGAACTGAACATGCGCAAAGACATGATGGAGCAGGCGGCTGAAATGCTTACCAAAGCCGGCCTGCGCGACGTGCAGCCTTTCGACAACGGCAGTGCCCCGGGGCTGGGCATCCATGAAATGGGGACCGCCCGCATGGGGCGCGACCCCAAAACCTCGGTGCTCAACGGATACAACCAGGTGCATGCCGTGAAAAATGTCTATGTGACCGACGGGGCCTTTATGACCTCTGCCTCATGTGTCAACCCCTCCCTGACCTACATGGCTTTTACAGCCCGGGCAGCCAATCACGCAGTAGAAGAACTCAAAAAAGGAAACATATAATGGAGCGAAGAGTAGCCTTAAAAAATATGGGCATGGCCATGGGGCTGACCGTAGCCACCCCTGCCTTGGTCAGCATCCTGCAAAGTTGCCAGCGCGAAGCCGCGGTGACCTGGACCCCGAAATTTTTCTCGCCTGAGCAGGGCGCCGTGCTGATCAGGCTGGTAGACCTGATCATTCCGAAGACCGATACCCCTTCAGCCTCGGAAGTGCAGGTACATGCCTTCATTGATGGCTATGTGAATGAAGTATCTGAGCCCTGGGAACAGGAACTGATGCGCATGGCCTTTACCGCTTTTATCAACAAGGCCCTGGCCGATTCGGGCAATTCTGACCCCGCCGGCTTGTCGGCAGAAGACCTGGAGCCCGTGCTTGCAGAGGCCCTGGCCAAAAGGGAGGCTGAAGAGGAAGCCCGTATTTTTGGCGAGATCACATCGTATCAGCAGGCCATGGCGGCAGGAGAGGAAATAACCCTGGATGAAGCCATCTCGCGCTATATGTTTGCCAACAACCTGCGGGGAGCGGTCATCTGGGCCTATAAGACCTCCGAATATGTCGGGGAAAAAGTGCTGGCCTATTTGCCCGTGCCCGGCGGATATACCCCTTGCGGGGACCTTGACGAACTGACCGGCGGAAAGGCCTGGTCGATTTAATTCGATGTCATGAAGCGCAGGCAATTTGTACGGAATGCGGGGCTTGCCACGGCACTGGCCGGGGCGGGCCCTTTCTCGTTTGCACAGGAAGCTCGTCCGATAACACCGGATCCCTTCCGTATGGATTTTGCCCCCCACCTGGGCATGTTCCGCAACAGTGCCGGGGAAGACCCCCTAGACCAGCTCCGCTTTATGGCCGATGCCGGGTTCCGGGCCTTTGAAGACAACGACATGCGCAACCGGCCAGAGGCAGTTCAGTCGGCCATGGCCGGGGTCATGTCCGAACGCGGCATGCGCATGGGCGTCTTCGTGGCCCACACCATCTATTGGAACGAGCCCAACCTGGCATCGGGCGATGCCGAACTGCGCAAGCAATTCCTGGACGAAATCAGGGCGGCCGTGCCTGTCGCCAAACGGGTCAATGCCACCTGGATGACCGTGGTGCCCGGGCACCTCGACCTGCGCCTGAATATGGGCTACCAAACCGCCCATGTCGTGGAAAGCCTGAGACAGGCCGCTGCGATTCTGGAGCCCCACGGCCTGGTGATGGTGCTGGAGCCCCTCAACTTCCACAACCACCCGGGCATGTTCCTGAGCGGCTCAGCCCAGGCGTACGAAATCTGCAAGGCAGTCGGGTCACCTGCCTGCAAAATCCTGTTCGATATCTACCACCAACAGATACAGGAGGGTAACCTGATCCCCAATATCGAGGCCTGCTGGGATGAGATTGCCTATTTCCAGATTGGCGACAACCCGGGGCGAAAAGAGCCCACCACGGGTGAGATCAACTATGCCAACGTGTTCAGGCACATCGCAGGGAAGGGCTATACCGGCATTTTGGGCATGGAACACGGCAATTCCCTACCCGGGGCGGAAGGGGAACTACGGGTCATCGAAGCCTACCGGAGCGTAGACCTTTAGGCAATTCGTCGAAAAGCGCTCGGTCGGGCTGCATTTCATCGAATAATTCGGATTCGAATTAGGTATTTCAACCGATATATTGTACATTTCATCGATAAGTTTAAGTACTGTTAATCGTGTAATAACCTAAAAATCGAATTCAAATGCCCCCGATCGATTCTTACCTCTACGTACTGCTGAGCTATGTCCTGGTCTTCACCCTGGTCCAATTTGTATATCTCAGATTCAGAAGCCGCCTTTCAGACCAGCGCAATGCCTAGGTTCTGTGTGCGGCGCCCAAACAGGCTTTATCTTTTAACATATTTTCTGATTCAAGACGGCATCCGAAAAGGGTGCCGTTCTCGTATATTCTTGTAGATCAAGCATTACGAGCATGGATTATTATATGGCCTCCCTTCTTGTATACGCTGCTATGTTTCTGATCTTCAGAAGCGTGGTCAAGCCCTTGCTCAAAGACTGAATAGCCTCTTCCCGGTTCTGACCGAATTGAAGCCATTTGCTCTCCGGGCACAGAACCCAATATTCTCATTCCTCCTGAACCAACTGCCCAAGGGAGTTTGCCCAAACCATATTTCGGGTGCATGCTGCCGTAAAGCACACGGCTATACCGCAAAAAAAACAAACCGAACGGGAGTACGAAGACTCGCTGTTCGGTTTATTCCCGGGCGCCCGGTAATTGTCAAACTGTACGGCCCCGGGGCGCGTGATGTTGTAATGCCATCGGTCGTCAATCTAGGTAGTGCCCCCGAAACCTAAGAATCGAACAGGTACCGGTGCCAACGCGTTGGCCTGGT
>CAYWZF010000107.1:0-9289 GCA_964461555.1 uncultured Robiginitalea sp.
TTGGGGTCAAAAGCCAGGAAGGCGCTCTCGCCCCCGGCAGAGGCCTCCCAGTGCTCGGGGCCAATCCCGTAGCTGCCCATCCCGATGCTGGAAATTTTCACCGAAGTATTGTCTTGCTGCCCTCCGTAGATGTTGTACGGAAAGAGGCTGTCGGTGGAGATGCGGTAGAACTGGGCGGTGGGCATGTTGTCCTGGGCGGTCCAGGTAGCGCCCCCGTCAAAGGTGATCTCGGCCCCGCCGTCGTCGGAAATGACCATGTTCTTCGGATTGGCCGGGTTGATCCACAAATCGTGGTAGTCGCCGTGGTTCGAATTGATTTCCTCCCACGACCTTCCCCCGTCAATGGAGCGGTAGGTGCCGGCGCTCAACACGTAAATGGTGTTTTCATCGACCGGGTCGGGGGTAATTTCAATGTAGTACCAGGCCCGCTGCAACAGCCGGTGGTCGCCGCTGACCCGGCTCCAGCTTTCACCCCCGTTCTGAGAGGTGAATAGCCCTCCTTTTTCGAGCTTCGAGTCGCTTTCAATCAGGGCGTAAACCCGATCCGGGTTGGCGCGCGAAACCGCGATGGCCATTTTCCCCTTCTCCTCGGGCAGCCCGGTGTGGATCTTCGACCAGGTCTCGCCCCCGTCTGTCGATTTGTAGAGCCCGCTGCCCGGCCCTCCGCTGATCACCTGCCAGGGGGTGCGCATGTGGTCCCACATGGAGGCGTAGAGCACCATGGGGTTGTGAAAGTCGATCGACAGGTCGTTGCAGCCGGTGCGTTCATTCACGAACAAGACCTGTTTCCAGGTCTTGCCCCCGTCGGTGGATTTGTAGATGCCCCGTTCCTTGTTGGGCCCGTGAAGGGCGCCCTGGGCGGCCACCCAGAGGATGTCAGGGTTCCCGGGGTGGACGATGATGCGGGCGATATGCCGCGTCTGTTCCAGGCCCATATGCTGCCAGGTCTTGCCCGCGTCGGTGGATTTGTAAACCCCGTCTCCGTAAGAGGTCATCACCCCCCGGGGGGCGTGTTCGCCCATTCCCACATACACCACGTTCGGATGGCTCTCAGACACCGCAACCGTTCCGACCGAGCCTGTTTTGAAGAAGCCGTCAGAGATGTTGTTCCAGGTATTGCCGGCATCGGCGGTCTTCCAGAGGCCTCCCCCTGTGGTGCCCATATAATAGGTGAGCGGGTCGCCCACCACGCCCGACGATCCGGTAGAACGGCCGCCGCGGAACGGGCCGATGTTGCGCAAATGCACCGGTTCCATGTAGGTGTTGAGATCTTGGGCGAGGCTTGGGAAGGCCACGCAGCAGATCACGGGCAGCAGGAATAGTCTTTTCATCAGGTTGGATTTTCGATTGCCTAAATGTAACGGATACTGCGCATTTAGAAAACCCCCGGGGCACAAATTCCCGTAGTGATTTTTTTGTACATTTTAGAAAAATTGGCCGGGTCTGCCCCAAGAAAGGAAACCCGGCCGCAACCCGCCACACGTATGAAATCCAGATCCGTCTCATTCCTCCTGACCCTCCTGTTCACCTGGGTCTTCATCCCCCTGGGAGCCCAGGATAAAGCCGAAGCACTCGACGCCATGATCAGGGAAGGCATGGAACAATGGAAAATCCCGGGCCTGGTGGCAACCGTGGTACATGACGGGGAGGTCGTCTTCGAAAAAGCCTACGGGGTGCGAAACCTGCAAACGGGGGCCCGGGTAGACCGCCAGACCCTCTTCAACATGGGCTCCACCACCAAAGCGGTGGTGAGCCTCGCCCTGGGTATTTTGGTCGACCGGGGGAAGCTCAAATGGGAAGACAAGGTGTATATGCACCTGCCCGAATTCCACCTGTCGGACCCCTATATCCGTGAAGAGGCCCGGGTCATGGACCTGCTCACCCACAACCTGGGCATAGACGAGGCTGACCTGCTCTGGTTGGTCGACAGCACTTCCACCAAAGAAACCCTCCTCAACTTTGCACAAGCCGAAAAAACCTTTCCGGTGCGCGGGGGCTTTGTGTACAACAACCTGATGTACGCCGCGGCTGGCGAGGTCATACGCGCCGCCTCGGGCAGGCCCTGGTCGCAGTTTGTGGAAGAGGAGGTCTTCCGGCCCCTGGAAATGACACATACGGTCGCCCTGGCCGCTGAAATGGCAAAGGTGCCGAACCGGGCCACGCCCTACCTGGCAGACCCCGAAAAGGGGATCCTCCAGGCCCCGTATACGCTTTCTGACCAAATAGGGGCCGCGGGCATGATCTACACCTGCCTCGAAGATGTGGAACACTACCTGCTCATGCTCGAGCAGGGCGGGGTGTACAAGGGAAAGACCCTGGTATCCCCTGAGACCTTTGCCTTCCTTTTCGAACCCCGTGCCCTGATCGGGGCAGAGGCCTTCTACCCTACCCGGGAATTGACACGACCCAACTGGCGCAGCTATGGCCTGGGCTGGTTCCAGCACGATTACCGCGGGCACAAACTCGACTTCCACACCGGCAGCATTACCGGCCTTATTGCCATTGCCGGCATCATGCACGACCGGAACACCGCCGTCTATGTGATGGCCAACCTCGACCATGCCGAGCTGAGGCATGCCATCCTGTACCAGGCCCTGGACCTCTGGGCCTTTGATGACCCCAATCGCAACTGGCAACAGGAGGTCTTCTCCCTGTACGAAGGCCTTCGCCAGCAAGCGCTGCAACAGGAGGCCGACCTGAAAGCCAAGCGCCAGGCGGGGACTTCATCCCGGTTGCCCCTGTCAGCCTATGCGGGAACCTACCGGCACCCCATGCTCGGGGAGGCCCGCGTCACAGCGACCGACGCTGGCCTTGACCTCATTTTCAACGATTTTGCGGCCTTTCGCCTGCAGCACTGGCATTACGACACCTTCCGCTCCGACACCCGCAACCGCTACCTGATGCGCCTGATGGTCAACTTCAATTTTGGAACGGACGGGACGGCACGCCAGTTCGAGGCACTGGGAAAAACCTTTGTCAAATCCGCGGAATAAACCGGCATGTATGAAAACAACATTGAAATCTGTATGCGGACTGCTTTGCCTGATACCCTTGCTGGGGCTGGATTCCTGCGGCGGGAGGGATACCCCGCCTGTAAATGACACCCCTGCGCCCCACTACCGCATCGCCTACAACGTTTCGGTTCCCGACAGCCTGCGCCCCGACGATTACGAGATTTTCACCATGGAACCGGACGGGTCAGACAAACAAAATGTGACCGAACACCCCGACGTGGCCTGGACCTACCTGGCCCATGACAACCGGATCTTTTTTATCAGCGACCGGGATACGGCCGCCCGGCATTATTTTTTGTACGAGATGCAGTACGACGGGTCGGGCGTTCGAAAAGTGAGCGACATCCGCCTGCAAGACAGCTGGATGGACGTGCGGAAAGAAGGGACAGAACTCATCGTAATGCCCCACCCCAGTGTCGATTCGGTTTTCTACCTGATTTCAGGGGACGGGCGTTTACTCCGGAAAATTCAGGTCCCGGTTCCCTATGTTTCTGATCCCGCTTTCAGCCCTGATGGGGAGCAAATCGCCTTCCGCGGCCAGAACAAGCGTTCGAAACGCGAAGTCGGATATGAAGAAGCGATCTATGTCGCCCGGCTCGATGGCAGCGGGCTCACCCGCATCTCCAACTATCCCGCACAGGATACCACCGCCGAATGGTACGCTTACAAAGCCGGGCCACCCCGCTGGCACCCCAGCGGGGAATTCATCTCGTACCAAAGCAAGCGGAACGGTAAATACAGCCTGTACGCTGCCAGGCCCGACGGCAGCCAGGAGTGGAAGCTAACCCAAAACCCCCAATCGGAGGGGTGGCACTGCTGGAGCCCTGACGGGACATGGCTCGCCCTGGATATTTTTGATGTGGATGAATCACAGTTCCACATCGGCCTGATGGACTGGGAAAGCCGGGAGCTCCAAATTCTGACCGACACCACCTACAAATTCCAGCAGGCACCCGTCTTCGTGGAGGTACGCTGAACCCTGATCCTTTTACCGCACCGGAGTGGAGACGGTGATGTTCCGGTACTCCACCGGCCCGTGGTCACCCTGCAGCAAAATCGGGCCGGGTTCGCCTTCCCGGCTGTCGAGGGCCCCGCCGGTAATGCCGGGGATGATCTGGTTGTAGATGATGGTCTTGCCGTTGGCTTCGACCGTGACGCGCCGGCCCACCAGGGTTATGTCGTACACCTGCCATTCTCCCGGGTTGCCCGCGACATTTTCATTCGGGGTCAGAAAGCCGTAGATGCCCCCCAGATAGTGTGAATTCGGTTCCTTGCCACGGCTGTCTTCGACCTGAACCTCATAACGGCCCCTCAGGTAAATTCCGGAGTTGGAGCCCTCCGGGATCCGGAATTCAATATGCAGTTTGAAATCTTCGAATCGCTCTGAGGTCATGAGGTTCACCCCAGACCTGGGGCTGCTCAATACCCCGTCCTTTACAACCCACTGATTTTCGCCTCGGCCGGGGGCCGCGGCCCAGCCTTCCAGGCTGTTGGCCGCCAGCAGCGAACGGGGTTCAGACCACGCCCGGGGCGCCTCGTGCAGCAGGCGGGGGGCCCGTGTGCCCTTAAAGGCATGGGGTTGCCCGCTATGGTCGAGGATGGTGCCTTCCACCCCATCCTCCTTCACCGCGCCGGTGAGCTGCATGTACTGGGAACCCATCCATTGGGGCGGAATGGCAAAGGAAAAGAGCCCGTCCTTCTGATGCACTTCGGCAATCGGGCGGGCACTGCCCGCGATGCTCACGAAATGTCCGACCAGGGCCTTGTTGCCTGACTGCTCGACCTCAAGCCAGGAAGGAAGCCAGTGCTCCCCGTATTGTACTTCAAGGTCCCAACGGCCCACCAGGGAATTGGCCTCCTGGGCTGCAGCCGACCCGAAGGCCAGCAGCAATAGTCCCGCCAGATTACTTCCAATGTATTTTTTCATGTCCAGATGATTTTAATGGCTACTGGTAAAAATAGCCAATAATCTGTTTCAAGCCACCTGAAGCCAGGGCCGGGCTTAGCCACAAATTCGTACTTTAGGCTTTTTAAAAGGGTCCCGACGTGCTGCAAATCCGCGAAGCAACCCGCGCCGAAGACTACGAGCTGATTGCCCGGCTGGCCGATACCATCTGGCGGGAGCACTACACCCCTATTATCGGGGAAGGGCAGGTATCCTATATGCTGGAGCGCTTTCAATCGGCCGGGGCGGTCAGCCGGCAGGCCGCATCGGGCATGCGCTATTATGTATTGTGGCAGCAGGGCCAGCCTGCGGGCTATTGCGCCTATGAAAAACGGGGGGAGGAACTGTTCCTGAGCAAGATCTACGTCTTGAAGTCGCTCCGGGGCCAGGGGTTGGGGAAGGCTGCCATGAAATTCGTAGTCGAACAGGCCCGTCAGGAAAAATGCCGGCAAATTACCCTGACCGTGAATAAATACAACGCAGCATCCATCGCTGCCTACCTCCGGATGGGGTTCCGACAGGGCCCGGCCATACAACAAGACATCGGGGGAGGCTACATCATGGACGATTACATGATGATCCTCGATCTTTAGCGGATACCGCTGCCCTATCGGCTCAACTTAAAGTTATCCAGTTTGATGTCGTCCAGGCCATACTCATCGAAGGGGTACTCCATCTGGTCCTGGATGTTGTAAAGGGAGATCAGAATGAATTCGGTAATGACCACAACGGAGTATTCAATCCACCAGACGTCTTCGACCCCGATATTGTAGACGATATTCGGGGCATAAATGATGGGGAAGATGTAGATAAAGACCAGGCAGTAGGCTTTCAGGGCCTGGGGGGTCCGGTGGGTGTTGATGGCGTAGACATTTTCAAATCCTTCCTGCATGTTGTTCATGAACCGAAAGATGCGGTCTTTGATCTTTCCGGGAATATAGTCATCCAACCCCAGCACGGTGGTGTGAAGCTCTTTGAAGCTTTCGTCCACTTTTGTGGAGTCTGTTCCGCCATTTTTCAGGAATTTGATGGCTTCATCGCTGATGTGGTGGATGGAACGTTCCAGCTTCGCTTTGTCTTCCGCGGGCAGGTTGCTGCTCATTTGGATATAGTGCAGAATCGTGACCAGCGAAGTTCGGAACTGGCTCAGGTGTTCCAGGGCCTTTTCGCGCCTTTTGAAAGCCCCGCGGATGTTGAATACCAAGGGGAAGATAATCGCGATGCTCAGCAAGGTCAGGTCAACGTTGTACCCCAGATCGTAATGAATGGAAATATAGGTTGCCACGATTGAGATCGCAAGCACGGCAACTGTTTTCTTGTTTAATATGGAGGTGTAGATCTTGATAAGCAGAAATTTGTTATTTTAATACCAATCTATAAAAATTGAAAGTCAACCTAACCCTGAAGATAGTGAAAAATCAAACTTTAATAAAAATCTCCCTGTTGTTTTTCGTTGCGGCGGGAACAATTTATGGCCAGCAGGCCCCTGAATCGGGAGAATCCGCAAAGGTAGCCCCTCTGTTCCAGAGCGAAGAGCCCCTCCCGGTTCGGCTGAGGTACTCCGACAAAGACATGCGCAAAGACACCAACGACAGCACCTACATCATGAGCACGATGGGCTACCAGAAGCCTGACGGTTCCTGGGATTCGCTGGAAATCCGGGCCCACGCCCGCGGAAACTGGCGTCGGGAGAATTGTTTCCTGACCCCGGTCATGGTCAAATTCAAGAAGAAAGATGTGGAGGGCACCGTATTCGAGGGCCAGAAGGAAATGAAGCTGGTGCTGCCCTGCCGCAACAACGACCTGGGGCAGGATTATGTCATCAAGGAATACATGGCTTACAAGATCTATGAGCCGATAAGCCCCTTCCATTTCAAGACCCGCCGGTTGGCCATCGAGATGACCGACGAAAAAGGCAACAAGTCCAAAACATACCAGGTAGAGGGATTCCTGATTGAGGACATTGATGAGATAGCCGGTCGCTTTGAGGCCAATAAAATGAAACGCAACGTACATCCGCTGCAACAGGATGACCTGACCAGTGTACAAAACGACTTTTTCCAGTACCTGATCGGGAACACCGATTTCTCCTCGGCCTACCAGCACAACGAAAAGCTCCTCTTTGTGAAAGGCCGGCAGGCCATTCCCATCCCGTACGATTTTGACATGTGCGGGCTGGTGAATGCCAATTATGCGGTGGTTTCCGAAATACAGGGCGAAGTTCTTGCCCTGAACAGCGTAACGGAGCGCCTGTTCCGGGGCTTCAAGCGCGATCCCGCCTTATTTGAACAGGTGCGTCAGCAATACCGCGACCAGCGGGGCGAGATCATGCGCCGGGTTGAGGCCCTAAAAAGCAGTTTCCGCAATGAGAAGCAGTATGAGGAAGCCCGCAATTATGTGGTGAGCTTTTTCACCGTATTGGATGACCCCGCCAAATTCCAGTCTGAGATCCTGAACAAGGCCCGCGAGAAATAAACCCCGCGGTGACAGGCACCGGACTTTCTTCAGGATTTCCGACAGGGCCTTTCCCAAGGTGCCTGAGGATGTTTTTGCCTGGGGCGTGACGGCCCGGGATGGCATTGGCAACCTCTGATATTTATCATAGGCGCGCAGAGGCACCCCCCCTATCTTTACACCAAATTGTATCCATAAAAAATGGCATCCGAATCGAAAGACAAAGGGTCATGGGCTATTGGGGGCTGTACATTGATCGGGCTCGGAGTGGGTCTGGTGTACCTACAGACCAACGTGCTCTGGATGGTCGCCTCCCTCCTGATCGGCATCGGGGCGGGCCTGGTGCTGGCATCCCTTCTTTCTGCCCCGCGGAAATCCTGAAATCAACATTCAACCCGAAGCATGGGATCCCTGCTCAGGAACATACGGCGCAATCTACTGGCTAACCTAAGGCTCCGCCATTACATTCCCTATGCCCTTGGCGAAATTGTGCTGGTGGTCATAGGCATCCTGATCGCCCTAAAAATAAACAACCTCAATGAAGCGCAAACCCGACGCCAGCAGGAAGCCGATGTGTACCGATCCATTCGTCAACAGGTTAGTGAAGACCGGCGCGAACTGGAAGGGGTCGCGGCTTTCAACAGGTACCTGACCCGAACGCACGAACGGGCCAATGCGATCATCAGCGCGCGCGACACCTCCAAGACCGATTCCCTGGCGGTCATGGCCATGCTCTTGTCGCAATACTCCGATTTTCACCGCGATGCCCGCATTTACGGCAACCTGGCGGTGAGCGGTCAGTTGGGCCTCCTGCAGAACCAGGAAATCCCCAGGGGTCTGCAACAGCTCGAAATGACCTATACCCTGATCAACAAACTGGAAGACCTGCACTGGGATATAATCATCAATGAATTGTCTCCCGAATTGCGGTCGGTGGTCGATTACAATACCCTGAAGGCTGCGCGGCCGGGGCGATTATTCGCCCTGGAACTGCAAAACATCGTGGTCGAAAGTATTTATCTGACCAAGATCAAAGATTCCATATACAGAAAGGCCCTTTCCGAGATCGGATCCCTTCAGGGGTTGATCGACCGGCAGCTCGCCGATTAAACCTGAAGGCGCTTTTGCAGTCAAAGGGGAAGAGGCCCGCATGTATGATGTGGGAAGGGTTTTACGGTGATTTTGTATCTTTATCGAATGACGCGTGCTATTTCCTTGTTTCTTTCGCTGTTGCTGCTCCTGCAGGGTGCACGTATTTCCTTTGCAGATATCGTTCAGCTGGATGAACTCATAGAGCACGCCCGCTATCACCAGCAGCAGTTCGGCGACAACTTCCTCACCTTCCTGTCGAAGCATTACGGTTCCCAGAAAGAAGACCATTCCCAGAAACACCGGGAAGAAAAACCCCAGCACGAGCAACTTCCATTCCAACAGCTGGCCCACATGATGGGCGCTTACGCCTTTACGCTCCGCCAGCCCCTGCCAGAGCTTGCATTCCCTCCCGATTATTCAGGAGATCCACAACCCGACTTCTTCTATTTACGCCCGGGCTCCGCCGGGTTCCGGTCAGGGGTCTTCCAACCCCCCAGACAGGCATAGCCTGTAATTTGATTTTCCTGTAACCCGCTGCCCGGACCTTGAGTCCCTGCCAGCCCGTTTTTCAATACACAAGCCTGTCGCCCATGCTTCACCGTATCATTCGATTCAGCCTTCGAAATAAACTGATCATTCTCCTGTTTACCGTATTGGTAGTCGGTTTTGGTCTGTACTCCCTGGGGAATATCCCTATCGGGGCGGTACCCGATGTCACCAACAACCAGGTGCAGGTCATCACGACCTCCCGGAACCTATCCACCCAGGATATGGAACGATTCAT
>CAYWZF010000108.1:0-9171 GCA_964461555.1 uncultured Robiginitalea sp.
GCCCGGCGCGGGCGCCCGCGGCCGCGCCGCTGCCGCCCTCGGCGGCGAGGGGGTCATGTGGCGGCGCCGGCGGCGGGCGCGCTGCGCGCGCCTGCTCTCGGTGGTGTGACGCCCGTGCCGCCCCCGGCGGGTCCCGCGCCCTCCACCGCGCTGGCCCGGGCCCTCCGGGGCGCGCTTCAGGCCCCCGCCCTCTTTGGGGTTGTAGACGCTGGCCAGGCGCGATGCCTTGCCGGGGGGGAGGTAGAAATAGGTGTCATGCATCCCCAGGGGGCCGAAAAGCCGCTCCTCCAGGAACGCATCCAGCGGCTGGCCCGAGGCTACCTCGACCACGGCCCCCAGGATGTCGGTGGAATAGCCGTACACGTATTGGGTGCCCGGCTGGGCGTCCATGGGCAGGGCAGCCATGCGGCGAACCGTCTCGCGGATGGGTTCGTTTCGGTCGGCGAAGTACCAGCCCTGTATACCGGCGGCCTGCCAGGCCTCCGCCGCCACCCCGTAGCCATACCCGATGCCGGAGGTATGGGTGAGCAGGTGGCGCAGGGTAATGGCCCGCTCGGCCGGTGCCACCTCATAGCCCCCGCCTTCCCGGGCCACCGCCACTGTTGTATTCTTAAACTCGGGGAGGTACTTCGAAAGCGCATCCCCTATGTGCAGTTTGCCTTCTTCCTGCAGCATCAGGATGGCGGTGCTGACCAGGGCCTTGGTCTGGGAGGCAATCCGGAAGAGGGCATCGGCCGCCATGGGGGTGTGGGCTGCGGGGTCTGAATAGCCGTAGGGCTTGTAATAGGCCACCCGGTCTTTGCGGGCCACGAGGATCACCCCGCCCGGGAGCTCCCCCTGTTCCACATAGGCTGCGAAAACCGCATCAAGGCGCTGCAGGCGCTCGGGCGAGAAGCCCACGGCCTGCGGGTCGGCCCGTTTCAATTCCTGGGCCGCCAGCGTGGCAATGCCGGTAAGTAAAAAGGCCAGGAGCCTCAGCGCCTGGTTTTGAAAAAGTCTCATATCGGTGTGGTTTAGATGGTTTTGCACGGGTGGGCGGGAACCTTTTCAAGTTCTGGCCGCCAAAGTCCCTGAAAGTTAAACAAAAAAGCTATTTTAAAGGGGCCGAATTTCAGCCTGCCAACCTGTTTGTCATGAAAAACCTTCTTTCCCTCTTTGCCTGCCTGCTGATGCTGCTGCCGCAGGCCACAAATGCCCAGGCCTTTGACTGGATCAACCCCGAACTGTACCAGCAGTGGACCGCCAAATGGATCTCCCACCCCGACGACCCGGGGCGGGAATTCGGGGTCTACCACTTCCGGAAGGAATTCCGCCTGGATCAGTCGCCCCAGACCTTTGTGGTGCACGTCTCGGCCGACAACCGCTACAAGCTGTACGTGAACGGGAAGTACATCACCTTTGGCCCGGCCCGGGGCGACCGGCTCAACTGGCGGTACGAAACCCTCGACCTGGCCCCTTACCTGCAACCGGGCGAGAATGTGGTGGCAGCTACTGTCTGGAATTTTGCAGGCTACCGCCCGGTGGCCCAGCATTCCGTTAAGACCGGCTTTATTTTGCAGGGGAATACCGGGGCGGAACGGGTGGCCGATACCAACAGCGGGTGGAAGGTCCTCAAAGACGATGCGTACACCCCCCTGACCACCGACCTGAACGCCTACTACGTGGTGGGGCCCGGGGAAGAATTCAACGCCTACGCCCACCTCTGGAACTGGATGCAACCCGGGGCCTATGAGACCCGGTTTGTACCCGCCCGGGAAGGCGAAACGGGCCGGCCCACCCTGAGCCTGGAGCGCTACGGCGGCATCGCCGATCATGTTCTGGTGCCCCGCACCATTCCCCTGATGGAAGAGCGGCCCCAGCGCTTCAAGGCCATCCGGAGGCAGGTAGGGCCGGGGGTCGATGACGCCTTTTTGCAGGGGCAGGCCCCCGTGGAGGTGCCGGCCAACACCACCCTGACCCTGCTGCTCGACCAGGGGCACCTGACCACTGCCTACCCCGAGCTCGCCTACTCGGGGGGGGCCGGGGGAAAGATCCGCATCACCTATGCCGAAAGCCTCTTTGCCGAAGACGGGCAGAAGTACAATCGCGACGAGGTAGAGGGCAAGACCATCAAAGGGGGCATGGACCTGATCCACCCCGACGGGGGCAACGACCGCAGCTTCGAGACCCTCTGGTGGCGGACCTTCCGCTACGTGCAGCTCGAGGTGCAGACCGGCGGGCAACCCCTGGTGCTGCACGATTTCCGGTCGCGCTTTACCGGCTACCCCCTGAAGGAGAAAGCATCGTTCCAATCAGACCGGCAGGAGCTCGGCCCGATCTGGGAGGTAGGCTGGCGCACCCAGCGCCTTTGCGCCGGCGAAAACTACTTTGACTGCCCCTATTACGAGCAGCTGCAATACGCCGGGGATACGCGCATCCAGTGCCTGATCTCCACCTATGTATCGGGCGATACCCGCCTGTTCAAAAATGCCCTGCTTTCGTACCGCGATTCAAAGCTGCCCTTCGGCCTGACCCAGAGCCGCTACCCCAGCTACGACCCCCAGCTGATCCCGCCCTTTTCGCTGGTGTGGATCACCATGCTGCACGATTACTGGATGCTCACCCCCGACCCGGAAACCGTCAGGGCCCTGGTGCCTGAGGTGCTGAGCGTGCTGGAATGGTACGAGGGCCACCTCGACGCCACGGGCCTGCTCGGCCCCATGGAATGGTGGAATTTCGTGGACTGGGTGGAAGCCGAGGGATGGCAGGGCGGGGTGCCCCCGGGGGTCCGCGACGGAAATTCCGCCATGCTGACCCTGCAATACCTCTACACCCTTCAAAAAGCTGCGCCCCTGCTGGAGCATTTCGGGTACGACGGGCAGGCCCGGCGATTCCGGGAGCGCGCCACTGCCCTGCAGGAAGCGGTGCGCACCCGGTGCTGGGATGCCGGAAGGGGCTTGTTTGCCGATACCCCTGATAAACGCCTTTTCAGCCAGCACACGAATTCCCTGGCCGTTCTGACCGGCACCGCCCCCCCTGAACAGCAGGCCGGCATCATGGGCCGGGTGCTGGAAGGGAGCGGGATGGCGCATACCACCTACTATTTCTCCTTCTACCGCACCGAAGCCATGGAACAGGCAGGCCTGGCAGACCGGTACCTGGAAACCCTGGCCCCCTGGCAGACCATGCTCAGCAATGGCCTGACCACCTTTGCCGAAGAGCCCGACCCTACCCGTTCAGACTGCCATGCCTGGAGCGCCTCGCCCCTGTACCATTTCCTGGCACTGGTCTGCGGGGTAAAACCCGGGGCACCGGGCTTCAGCCGCGTGCGCATCGCACCCCACCTCAGCGGGCTGCAAACCGTCAACGCCAGCATCCCCCACCCCCTGGGCACCATTGAGGTGCTCTGGGAAGCCGAGGGAGATTCCGTCCTTAAGGGGCAGGTTGTTTTGCCCGAGGGCCTGGACGGCACCCTGGAATGGGGTGGCCGCTCCTACCCCCTGCAGGCGGGGGTGAACCCGATCCGCATTACGCCTTAAAGGGCCTTGGTAACCCCTGGGGTGGGGATCGGGTAGTTGCCGTTGGCGTCGGGCAGGCTGGGGGGCACCGTGTTCCAGTCGACCGATTCGGGCATGATCCGCAATTCGGAATTCAGGGCTTCTTCCCAGGTTACGACCTGCCCGCTGTAGGTGGCCATGCGGCCCATGATGGCGGTCAGGGTGCTGTAGGCCCCGTGGTAGGCATCGTTGATCTGCCCCCCGGCCCGGATCGAGGCAAACAGGCGGTTGTGTTCTTCCTGGTAGGGGTTGTGCCCTTCCGGGTTGCTGATGGTGGCCTTCTCGCGCCCTTCAAGGTCAAGCAGGCGGGCCACCCCGGCATCATTGGTCTCTACTGTTCCGGTGGTACCCTGGAATTGCTCGCCCACCCGGTTCATCGTATTCGGCTGGTGCCGGCACTGGCTGGCCACCACCGCCCCCCCGGGGTAGGTGAACTCCACGAAATGGTGGTCGTAGATCTCTCCGTGGTCGGGGCCGGTGCGCACCTGCCGGCCGCCCATCCCCTGGGCTGTGACCGGGTATTCCCCGATAAACCAGTTGGCCACGTCTATGTTGTGGATGTGCTGCTCCAATATGTGGTCGCCGCATACCCAGTTGAAGTAATACCAGTTCCGCATCTGGTATTCGAGCTCAGACTGCCCGGCTTCGCGGGGGCGAACCCACACCCCGGCGCTGTTCCAGTACACCTGCCCGGAGCGGATCTTCCCGATGGCCCCTGCTTGGAGCTGTTCCAGGGTTTTCAGGTAGTTTTCCTGATAGCGCCGCTGCAGGCCCACTACCACGTTCAGCCCTTTCTGGTCGGCCAGGCGGGCGGTTTCGAGCACCTTGCGGATGCCGGGTGAATCGGTGGCCAGGGGCTTTTCCATGAAGACATGTTTCCCCTGCCCGATGGCGTATTCAAAATGGTAGGGGCGAAACCCCGGGGGGGTTGCGAGGATCACCACATCGGCCAGGTCGATGGCCCTGCGATAGCCGTCGAAGCCCACAAACTTGTTTGCCTCGGGAACATTCACCCTGCCGGTGTCCTGGTATTTTTCCATCAGGTTGGCGTAGCTCGAAGCAACCCTGTCTTCAAACAAGTCGTGCATGGCTACCAGCTCAACCTGAGGGTCGGCTTCCAGGGCCTGGTTGGCAGCCCCGGTGCCACGGCCCCCGCAGCCCACCAGGGCCAGTTTCAGCTTTCGGTCTTGAAAGACCCGGGCCATGGCCCCCAGTTCGAGGGAGGGCAGCATCAGGGTCGAGGCGGCCAGGCCGGAATTTCGGATAAAGGTTCTTCGGGAGGCATGGGGCGATTCAGTCGGTTTCATGTCGCGTTTTGTTTTGAGGGTTATTGCATTCAGGGGATATCCCAGTATTTGGCATAGTCTTCGGGGTCGGGGGGGTGCAGGGGCCGCACGATGCGGAACCCGGCAAAGGGGGCGTCGGTAAACCACCACTGGCTGCGCGGGAACTGGGGGTCGCGCTCCTTCCAGGCAGGGCCCGAGGCCAGGCGGGCCGCACTGCGCAGGGCCTCTTTCGGGGCTTTGTAGCTGCCCCCGCGCAAGACGCCCGGGTATTCTTTCACGGCCGGCACCCAGGCCCCGGCCTCAGGGTCATAACCGGCCGGGTCGTAGCCGTCGAGGGTCCACTCGGCCACGTTGCCGAGGATGTCGTACAGCCCCCAGGGGTTCGGCCTTTTCTGGCCGACCGGCTGGTACTTGCCGCCGCTGTTTCCGGCATGCCAGGCATAGGCCTCCAGGGAGTCGGGCTCCGCCCCGAAAAAATAGGGGGTCGAAGACCCGGCCCGGGCGGCGTATTCCCATTCGGCTTCGGTGGGGAGGCGGTAAAAGTGGCCGGTTTTGGCCGAAAGCCACTGGCAGAAGCGGGCCGCCGCCTTGCGGGTCACATTCCCCACGGGCAGGCCCGGGCCGGTGCCCATCCCCAGGCTCATGTCGACATAGGGCATGGTGGCCCCCGACACCGCGTCGGTTTCGAGCTTTACGGTTTCGCCAGAATAGGCGTCCGTTTCAAGGGAATCGCCTGCCGTCCCTGCATACCCCTGCGGTCGGGAGCGGTTCAGGTACAGCTGGTACAGCTCCCAGGTGACCTCCGTCTCAGACATCCAGAAGTGGTCTACCTCCAGGGTTCGCTGGGGGCCCTCATCCGGGCCTGCCCCGGCCTCCCCGGCAGGGCTCCCCATGGCAAAGGTACCGGCGGGGATGGCCACCATCGGAATCTCCAGGGTACTGCCCTCAAGGCGTTGTACATACGGGTCGTGGGGCTGGGCAGACAGGCCTGCCCCGGCCAGCCCCAAAAGCAGGAGGGAAAATACAGCTCGCATAGGCTCCCTAAGGTACGCCATCCGGGGGAATTTTAGAAGCCCACGGGGGTCTGAATTGCGCCGGAAAGGGTCGGGAAACCGAAAAAGGCCCCGAAGCGGGCCTTTTTCTGCGCTAACTCGGCCGGCCCGGGCCGGCAGATCAAAAACAAAAGGTAATGGAAGGATGTTTGCTGTTCCGGTTTGCAACCGAAATCCCCTTCAAATTAATCACTGGAGACGAACCGGGCCAATCTTTGTCCATTTTTCACAAACCTCGCTCATTTTGTTTCGGAAATCAGGCTGCCCGGTCAGTCTGCCAGAAACCCGTGGGAGGCGAGCCAGGTGCCGAAGGCGTCGATCCAGCCATCGCTGGGCAGGCCCTGTTTACGCATGCCAAAGCCGTGCCCGCCCTGCTCATAGATCAGCAGTTCCACGGGGAGCCTGGCGGCATTCCAGGCCTGGAAGAGCTCGATGGACTGCTTCTGGAACCCGAAAAAATCGTCGCCTGAAACAGCCATGAAGACAGGCATAGGGTTTTCCGGGATTTTTTGCAGGTCAAGCACGTGCAGGGCCCCGTAGATGGGGGCCGCAAAGTCGGGCCGGTCGGCCGAAGAGGTATATTCGAGGGCAGCCGCGGCGGCTACGGTGCCCCCGGCCGAAAAGCCGGCGATGCCGACCCGGTCGGGATGAATGCCGAATTCTTCGGCATGGGCCCGCACCCAGGCGATGGCCGCCAGGCCGTCGGCCTTGGCCAGGTCGATGTAGGGGGCCATCTGCCGGTCCATTTCCTGCTGGTCGCGCTGCAATTTTTCTGCAAACTCCTGCCCGGGGTTCTCGCCCGTGGGCACCAGGCGGTACCGCAGCACAAAGGCTGCAATGCCATTTTCGGTGCACCAGGCCGCCACATCGTTGCCCTCATGGTCAATGGCCAGCAGGTGGAACCCGCCCCCGGGGGCGATGACCAGGGCCGCCCCGTTCGCTTTGCCTGCCTCTGGTAGGAAAACGGCGAGGGTCGGCTCCGAAACGTTGGAAACAATGCGCATGCCGTCCTGCGGGCTCGCCTGCGTGCGTTCGCCTCCTTCCCAGGCCATTTCGGGTCTGTTGGGTCTGGAAGGCAGGGCGATCACCCTTCCGGCCCCGGTTTGTCCCCAGAGGGTACCCGTCAGACACAACATGCAGGCCATAAGGGCGGTCCGTTTCCAAAGTAAATCTTTCATAGTGCTTATTAATTGTAAAACGTTCTGTTCGATTCCAGCGGGGGCATGCAGCCTACCCCTGCTTTTCCTCCCCGAGGTGGCTGATCGCGGCAGGGGTTTCAAAGGAATAGGTGCCCGGTTGCAGTTCCAGGGCCACCTTTCCGGCCTGGTCTGCCAGCCGCCTCACCCCTTTCGCCTGGACCAAAGGGCGCCCGCTTTCGAGGATGGACTGGTAAGTACCATAGGGCATCACGAATTCGGCCGTTGTGCCCACCGGCACCTGCACCCGCTGCACGTATTGGCCGTTCTCAAACGCCCAGGAGCTCTGAATTTCGCCATAGTAGGTCTTCAGCCGCCCTTCGCCACGCTCAAGGCCGGCCCCCGGGGTGGCGGCCACCCGGAAATGCCGGTAACCCGGCCCGTCTTCCAGGGCCTGAATGCCGGCGATGTGCTGGTACATCCAGTCGCCGATGGCCCCGTAGGCATAGTGGTTGTACGAATTCATGGAGGGCACCTGAAAGCTGCCGTCGGGCTTGATGCCGTCCCACCGCTCCCAGATGGTGGTGGCCCCCATGGTGACCGGGTAGAGCCAGGAGGGGTAAGATTGCTGCATGAGCAGGCGGTAGGCCAACTCGTCATGGCCGTACCGGCTCAGCACATGGGCCAGGTAGGGGGTGCCCAAAAAGCCCGTGGTGAGGTGGTAGCCATAGTCTTTGATGTTGGTTACCAAACGGGCGGCGGCCTGCTCTCGCAGGTTTTCGGGGAGCAGGTCGAACTGCAGGGCCAGCACATAGGCGGTCTGGGTGCCCGAGACCAGGCGCCCGGTTGCCGTGAGGTATTCGCGCCTGTAGGCCGCTTTCACCTCTTCCAGGAGTTTTGCATAGGCCTGGACATCATCCGATTTGCCAAGCACCCGGGCCGCTTTCAGCAACAGTTCCGTGGAGTAGGCATAGAAGCTCTGGGCAATGAGGTACTTGTCGGTAACCGCCGAGCGCCCGTCGTTGTCGTCGTGGGGGCGGTAGAAGAGCCAGTCGCCAAAGTGGAAGCCCGTGTTCCAGAGGTGGTCGGTGCTTTTGGAGCGGATGTATTCCACCCAGGCCTTCATGCTCGGGTACTGGGTTTCGAGCAACTGCCGGTCGCCGTAGAGCAGGTAGCTTTCCCAGGGGATGATGGTCGATACATCGGCCCATCCGGCGCTGCCCGAGGCATTGGGCCCCAGCACGTTCGGAACCACAAAGGGCACGGAACCGTTCTCGAGCTGGTCAGCGGCGAGGTCTTTCAGCCATTTGGAAAAGAAGGGGTTCACATTCCGGTTGTAGGCGGCAGTGCGGAAAAAGGCCTGGGCATCCCCGGTCCAGCCCAGGCGCTCGTCACGCTGCGGGCAGTCGGTGGGCACGTCGAGGAAGTTCCCCCGCTGCCCCCACTGGATGTTGTGCTGCAGCTGGTTGAGCAGGGGGTTCGAGCTGGTAAAGGAGCCTGTCTGCTCCATATCGGAATACAGGGCGATGGCCGTCATGTTGGAGGCATCGGGCACAAAGCCCTCCACCTTTACATAGCGGAACCCAAAAAAGGTAAAGTGGGGTTCGAGTACCTGGTCGGACCCCCCGTCGAGGATGTAGGTAGCCTGCTGGTCGGCTGCCCGCAGGTTCTCGGTGTAGAAATTGCCTTCTTTGGTGAGCACCTCGGCATGGTGGAGGGTCACCTTTTGCCCGCGGGTGCCCGTAAGCCGCAGCTGTACCCACCCTACCAGGTTCTGCCCGAAATCGACCACCACATCCCCTTCCGGGGTGGTCAGCACTTCCACGGGTTTAAACGTTTCATGCTTGCGCACCGGCTCGTTCTCGGTGGCGATCAGGTTGGCTTTGGTAAAGGATTCCACCTGCACGGGGCGCCAGGAGCCGGCGTCGTAGCCGGGGCTATCCCACCCGACGAGCTCCAAGGTTGAATCGTAGGTCTCCCCGTCGTAGATCTCCGAATTCAGGATGGGGCCCGTGCGGGTCATCCAACTCCCGTCGCTGACCACGCGCCCGGTCGTGCCATCGGCAAAAGTAATGTCGAGCTGCAGCAACAGGGAAACGTCATTGCCGTAATGGTCGCGGCTGTCGGCCCAGGCCAGGTAGTCGCGGTACCAGCCGTTGCC
>CAYWZF010000109.1:0-8851 GCA_964461555.1 uncultured Robiginitalea sp.
CGCACCACCGGAATCAGCTCCCCGGCGGCCAGCCGGTAGCGGTCGACCATTTCGGGCGTGAATCGTTTCGTGTAGTCGACCGCCTCCACTTCGAAGCCAGCCTGTCGCAACAGGTCAAAGTAGTCCTGCCCGTAGACCCGCACGTGGTCGTATTGTCCGAAGATGCGACGGCGCTGCTCCGGGTCGGTAATCGTCGGGTCTTCAAAGGTGGTCTCCCGCTTTAAATCCTGGGGTACCTGAAAAACGCCCCAGCCCCCCGGTTTCATAACCCGGTACAATTCCGAAAGGGCCTTGTGGTGGTCTGGGATGTGTTCCAGTACGTGATTGCACAAAATGATGTCAAAACTGTCAGCCGCAAAGGGCAGGTTACATATATCGGCCTTCACCTCGGCCAGGGGGGAGTTCAGGTCGGTGGTCACGTATTCGAGGTGGCCTTGCTTTTTAAACCGCCTGTAAAAGGCCTGTTCCGGAGCAAAGTGCAGCAGGCGGGCAGGCTGGCTGAAAAAGTCGGTCTCATTCTGGAGATAGAGCCAGAGCAGCCGGTGTCGTTCCAGGGAAAGGGTAGAGGGGGAGAGGACGTTTTCCCGGGGCTTTTCGTACCCGTAAGGCAAAAAGGTTCGGAATTTTTTGCCGTCAATCGGGTCGGTATAGCGGTTGCCCTTCAGCCAGAGGGCCAGCACCGGGCGGGCCGCATAGCTCAGTCGGATCAGCACCGTGCGCGGCAGGCGCCTCAAAACCCATTTGAAAAGCCTTTTCAAGGGACGTTGCTTGCTAACGGGCTGCTGCGGAATTCTGTTTCCTCTTCCGACTCAATGCCCAGGGCCTGGTAGATGTAGGAGAAGGTGGAAAGAAGTTCGGGCTTGCCGTTGACCAGGGCCACGTCGTGCTCGAAATGGGCGCTGGGCTTGCCGTCAGCGGTCAGGATGGTCCACCCGTCTTTCAGTTGGCGGATGCGGTGGGTGCCCATGTTGATCATCGGCTCGATGGCCACCACCATGCCTTCCACGAATTTTTTGCCCCGCCCCCGCTTTCCGTAATTCGGCATTTCGGGGGCTTCGTGCAGCTTGCGGCCCAGGCCATGGCCCACCAGTTCGCGCACCACTCCGTACCCGTTGCTCTCGCAATGGTGTTGTATGGCGTAGGCCACATCTCCCACCCGGTTGCCAACCCTGAACTGCCTGATGCCCATGTAGAGCGACTCTTTGGTGACCTGCAGCTGCTTCCGGGTTTCGGGCGCCACCTCCCCCACTTCGAAGGTGTAGGCGTGGTCGCCGTAAAAGCCGTTTTTCAGGGCGCCGCAGTCGACCGAGACGATATCGCCCTCCTGAAAGGGCTCGTTCGTGGGTATGCCATGAACCACCTGGGCGTTTGGGCTGATGTTCAGGGTGTTCGGGAAACCGTACATGCCCAGGAACCCGGGTTCTGCCCCCTGCTCGCGGATGAAGGCCTCAGCGAGCCGGTCAAGTTGGAGGCCCGTAACCCCCGGCTTGATTTCGGCTGCGAGCATCCCCAGGGTACGTGACACTACCAGGGCGCTTTCGCGCATCAGCTCAATTTCTTCGTTGGTCTTGGCGTGAATCATGGGTGCAAAGATAATACAGTTTGCCCGAAAGGGCCGGGAGCCCCGTCAGTCCCAGTCGTAGGCATGGCGGTAGGGCTGCCCGCTCAGTATTTTCAGCATGTCTGATTCGAGGTCATCTATGGGGAATTCGACGATGCGGCCCAGCTCTTTCCCGCTCCGGTAAAAGATAAAGGTGGGCACCTGCAGCAGCTCCAGGCCGCTTTCAAATTGCTCCGGGGTGGTTTTCTCACGGTCGACAGCGATGACTTCCACGGTTTGCGGGGAATAGCCCGCTTCTTCGAGGACCTTCACAAAGCGGGGAACCTCGCGCCGGCTGTCTTTGCACCAGGTGCCCAACAGGAGTGTCACATGCACGTCTTTCAGCAGGGGCCTGAGCTTCTCGATGGTTTCCGGATTCGGCCGGTACTCGTTGCGGTTGGCTTCGTACCAGGAAATGAAGGGCTCGGTCTGAAGCGAATCGAGGGCAGCCGTGCCCACCAGCATAACGGTGCCTTCGTCGGCCACCCGCTCTGCCGTATGCGGGGGATTGGCCTTGCACGCGGCCAGCATCAGGGCAAGTATCAGGATTCTCAAAGGCCTAGGCATCGGAAAGTAGCGATTTTTGGGTCATAAGGGCGGGTTGGGGTACCCCCAGGATCTCCAGCAGGGTAGGGGCCACATCGCCCAAAACCCCGGAATGTATTTGTTTGCGGTCCGGATCGACCAGAATCAGGGGTACCGGGTTGGTGGTATGGGCTGTGTTGGGGCTGCCATCGGGGTTGATCATGGTATCGCAGTTGCCGTGGTCGGCAATGACCAGGGTGGAGTACCCGTTCTCAAGCCCGGCGGTGATGACCTCGCGGGCGCAGCTGTCTACGGTTTCACAGGCTTTGATGGCAGCCTTCATGTCGCCTGTATGGCCTACCATGTCAGGGTTGGCGAAATTCAGGCACACAAAGTCGGCTTCCCCTTTCTTCAGTTCCGGGATAATGGCGTCGCGAATCTCATAGGCGCTCATCTCTGGTTTGAGGTCGTAGGTGGCCACTTTGGGGGAGGGGCAGAGGATGCGTTGTTCCCCCTCGAAGGGCTTTTCGCGCCCCCCGTTGAAGAAAAAGGTAACGTGTGGGTATTTCTCGGTCTCGGCAATGCGGATCTGCTTCTTCCCGGCCCGGGCCAGCACCTCGCCCAGGGTGTCGCGAATATTGTCTTTGTCATAGACCACATGCACCCCCTTGAAGGTATCGTCGTAATTGGTCAGGGTCACATAATAGAGTTTTAGCGGGTGCATATTCTGCTCGTGGAAGGCTTCCTGGCTCAGGGCCTGGGTGAGTTCGCGCCCCCGGTCGGTGCGGAAATTGAAGAAGACCACCACATCCCCGTCGGCCAGGGTGGCCACCGGGTCGCCCTGGGCATCGGTCATCACGATGGGTTTTATGAATTCGTCGGTCACCCCCTGGGCATAGCTCGCCTCGAGGGAGGCCACTGCGTCATGAGAGGGGGTTCCCGTGCCGTGCACCAGCAGGTCGTAGGCCTCTTTCACCCGTTCCCAGCGCTTGTCGCGGTCCATGGCGTAGTAGCGGCCTACGATGGAGGCGAGCCTGGTGGGGCTCCCTTTCAGGGTAGCCAGCAGGTCGCGCACAAAGCCCACCCCGCTCTTGGGGTCGACATCGCGTCCGTCAGTGAAGGCGTGAACGTAGGAGGCCGGCACCCCGGCTTCGGCGGCCGCCCTTACCAGGCCTTTCAGGTGGTCGATATGGCTGTGCACGCCCCCGTCGCTCAGCAGGCCCAGAAAATGGACGGGCTTGCCCTGGGTGCGTGCATAGGTGAAGGCTTCTTGCAGGGCGGGCTCGTTTTTCAGGGTGTTGTTCTGAACGGCCAGGTTGATCCTGGCCAGGTCCTGATACACGATGCGCCCGGCCCCGAGGTTCATATGCCCGACTTCCGAATTCCCCATCTGGCCTTCGGGCAGGCCCACGTTCATCCCGTCGGTGAGCAGAGTGGCGTTGGGGTATTTCTTGTAGAGGGCGTCGACAAATGGGGTCTTTGCCTGGGCGATTGCCGATACCTCGGGGTCGGGGGAGATGCCCCATCCGTCCAGGATCATCAGGATTGCTTTGTGGTTCATGGGTCCTTTCGGCATTAAGACTACAAAATTAACAGGAAATACGGAGCTTGCCACACTTTTGGGACTCTTTTTGGAAAGTGGGCCCCGGGGGCAGGCTGTTAAAGTTTTCTTATTTAACGGTTCATCCTGAAACACTTACCTGTCAAACCCAGTCTATAAGGGCAGGGTGATCCCTCTTGTGTGCCTTCTGTCTAACCTCGTCGTGTTATGAAAATCAGCATCCTTTTCCCGGCGGCCCTGGCTTTATGGCTGGCCTTTCCCGCTACGACCTTGAGTGATTCCCCTCCCGCGAGCCCTGTCCGGGAAGCTGAAAACCGGGCATCAGTGACCATCAGCCGATTTTGCCAGGCAATTGTACAGGGCGATGCCGCCGCCGTGAAGTGGATGATAGCCCGGGGAGAAAATGTAAACGGCAAATCCCTTGGCAAGACGCCCCTGATCTTTGCGGCCCGTTACAACCGAACTGAAATCATTGCCCTTTTGCTCGAAAGCGGGGCCGATCCTCAGCTGCGTTGCGACCGGGGGCAAACGGCCCTGGAATATGCCGAGCGCTCGGATGCCTGCGAAGCCGCCACCCTCTTGAAAAATGCTATGAAAGCCTGATATCAAAGGAGTTTACTCATCAATCAAGAAAAACCCCGGCGCATGGCCGGGGTTTTTTCATTTTCCAGGGGGCTTTCCAGTGTTCTCGCAAAAGAGGCACCCGGGGCTTGCCGATCAGAATTCGAAGCCGGTAAAGGCCCGATAAAGAAAGGCGTAAACCGCCATGCCCAGCATCAGGGCGCAAAAGACCGAGTACGCCTTCAGCAGCACCACCACATAGGAGGGGTGGCAATCGTCAAAAGCGTGCACGTACAGATTTCTGAAGTGTAACAGTGTTCCCATATAGTTGTTCTAATCGAGTTAAAACACAGCTATAAGGGTTAGGCTATGAGCTTACTTTAGAGAGGTATGCCAATCAAAGAAAATAAGCTCAGCAAGAATTTGGGAATACTCAAATATACAAAAAATGGCGGGCCTTCCCGTGGCTGGGGCCGCAATTCGACCAACGGCGGTATTTCTCGACGGCCGAACGGATTTAGTTAACAGGGTTGCCGCGATCGGGTCGGGCTTTCAGGGAAGAGGGGCAAAATCCCTATAACAAATCGGGGTTGATATCGAGGATGTTGTCGGTGATGTAGGTCCTCAGAAAGCCGGTGGTAAAGTGCTCGGCCCCCATGAAGTCTTCCTTCTCGAGCAGGCGGATCAGGTTGAGGCTCCTGAATTCCTTGAGCATGGGGCGCGAAAGAGGGGCATAGGAATAGTGCCAGGGTTCATATTTAAAGCCCCGCCGGCGCGGGTGGTCGTTATAGACCAGATAGAAGCCATAGTCTTCACTGTGGGCCTCCATCCACTTTTTGAAATCGTGGAAAGGGCCGCCCTCCAGAAACTTATCAGGATCCAGCACATCGCCCTCAGCCGGCTTGGAGGCGTCGATCAGGTCGGCGTCGGTGCCCCAGTGGTGGCGGCTGGTGCCCGGAATGGTAGAGTATTCGATGATCTTGTCGATGGCCTGAAGGGGTTCCATGCCCTGGTCGGTATACTCGATGTATTTCCGCTCGAAGATGGCCAGTTGGCGGTCGAAGCTGCGGTAGCTGCTCACCACCTGAATGTCGATGCCGTCCTGGTAGGCGGCCCGTTTCATGCGCACAAAAGCCTCGTGGGCTTCGGGGCGCAGGTTGATGTTTTCCCCCACCAGCTCGATCTCTGCCTTGCCCATGAGTTCTTCAATGCTGTATTCGTCCTGCTGGGCTGTGAAGGCCCAGTGGGGCAACCCCAGCGACAGCCCGGCCAATCCGGTTCTGCTGATAAACGATCTTCTTTCCATTTGAGGCGATGCTACGTTTCGAAGGTATGAAAAAGTGTGCAATTCGACCCCCCTTAATCGGAGAGGTAGAAATATCCCTGGTGCTGCTGGCGCAGCTCGTTGAAGGTGATGATGTAAAAATAGATGCCGGGCTCCAGGCCTTTTTCACGGGCCACGGTCAACTCTACGTTGGCCTGCCCGTCAAAGCCGCCGGTATAGTGGTCTTGCTGGAAGACGAGCTGGCCATACCGGTTGTAGATCTGGATGATGTTGTCGGTGTATTCCTGTGCCGCCGGTATCTCCAGGGTCTCGTTGCGCCCGTCCCCGTTGGGGGAGAGGTAATAATTATCGAGTTCGACCACCTCGAACGACTCCGACTCGGTGCTGCCGCCGAAGGTGATGACCTCGTACTGCCCGGGGACGAAATTGTCAGAGGTAAGGGTGCCGTAGTCGCGCCCGCCATCGAAATGCGTGTTGCCCAGGTCTTCCCAGGCCCCGGTGGTGCGGTTGTAGCCCACCACGCGCAGGTCGGCCAAAAACCGGGCCAGGCCGGCTACATTGCTGTGTTCATCCCAGCTAAGGGTCACCCGCGAGGGGATATCGCCGTCGAGTTTCCAGAACTCCGACTGGCTCACCCGGAGCTTGGTCACCTCAGGATCCGATTTAAAGCCTATGCCAAGGGTGGGGGAGTCGGCCGGGTCTTCAAAGAAATAGGCACAGCGCACCCGGGAGTTCAGGGCCTGCGATTCGATGCGCAGCCAGCGCAGCCGTGATTCGTCTCCCACCGGGAAAGTGAAATCCTGCTTGTGCTGCATGGCGGCATACCCGTCTACCTTCGAAACACTGCTTTCGCCTGTATAAAACGAATCAAAGGAAAACAGCGGATAGCTGGTATCTTCCTTTCGGGAAGTGAGCACGTCTCCCTGTATCAGGTTGCCGTTGTTGGCGATCTGCAGCGGGGTTTGCAGCCAGATGCCCTTCACGGATGAGAACTCCACGTCGTACAGGTTGGGCGCCTGCGTGCCGCTTACCAGGAGGGAGCCCGAATCGCCGTAAAAGCCCACCAGCCCCTGCGGGCTGTCGAAGGGGCCGTCGTTGCGGAAGTCGGCATGGAAGCCGGCCACTCCTTCGCCGTGCAGCTGCATGGCCCCGTGGTTGGCAATGCCTTCCTGGGCCCTGGCAACCAGCCCAAGCAAAATGATCCCTATGCAGCTCAATAGCCTCATTGGTTACCGGAGTTTGTTTATCATAAAGCTCGATTCGCCGGAGCCGCTGAACCGCACCTCGCCCGAATTTGCCTCCTCGAAGGTCCGGACTGTGATGATGTCATTGGCATTCAGCTGCAGGATCTCATTGATGTGTATGCTGGAATGGTCGTGGCCATTGCTCCAGCGGATAAAACCGGAGGCGGCAATAGCGCCCACGGGGCTGCCGTTCACGTAAAGCCTGGCGTTTACGTTGGTGCGCTGTTCTGAGCTGCCACCGCTGTTGATGCCTTCCAGGGAAAGGTTGGCCCGTATGTCATACCGGCCGCTCTCCTTTACGGTCAGGCTGGTGTTGCCGCTTACCTCGTAGAGGTTGTTGCCGTCGTCTTTATAGTCCTGGCTGCCGAATATCGGAGCAGTTGTATTGTTGCTGTTGAGGTTGGTGGAAGTGTTGGTATTGGTCCACCGGCCCCCGTAATTGATTTTCAGATAGGCCCCCCCGTCGCTTCCTGCCGACAGAATGTTATTGGCATCTGCCGACACAATGGTGGCGGCCTGGGGTGAAGACGATGAAATGGAATTCCAGCTGCTGCCGTTGCTTTGCAGCCAGAGCGTGCTTTGGGCGGCGATCTGGGTGGAGTTGCTGCCTGTATGGTCGACGTAGGTACTGATGGTCCTTGGTGAACTGGTGGTGTTTTTAATGACATACATCCTGCCGGAGGCGCCGCTGGCAGCCGGGAGGGTGATACTGATGCCTGAATTGATGATAACGGTATGGTGGCTTTCGTCGAGCGTTAGGTTGCTGCCGGCGGTGGTGGTGGCGGTAGACAACGATCCGTTTATCTGCAACGTGGAATTGGCAAGGGCGCTTGTGGCGATGCCCACGCGGGGTTTTGCATCCTGTGCATCCGAACTACCCTGTATCCGCATCAGTTCTTTGAGCAACTGGTCGCGGTAGTCATATCTTTTAAAGATAAAGGGCTCCAGGCCATCATCGCCGATAATAAATTCAACCTGGCCGTTGTTGGCCGTCCCCGTAGATCCTATTTCAAACAAATCCGTCCCGGCGGCACTTCCCTTCAACCGGAAATTACCGTCCGAATTGGTATAGAACATCGGTTTGTAAAAACCTGCCGCATCGGCCTGGAACTGCAGGGCAGAAACCCCGTTGTTTCCCCTGACATAGGTAAGATACTGATTGCCGTCGGTGTAGTCTGGATAGCCCTGGACGAGGCCCAGGGTCTGCCTTCTTCCGAACTGCAGCATACTTGTATTGTTCGACCGGATGTCCATGGCAACGTCATTTGTGGTACCCAGGAAGCTTGTCCCGGCCGTGGCCGCGTTCCCGGTCAGCAGCCAGTTGTCATTGCTCGACTTTACCCAGGCGGCGCCATTGTAGACGTACACGTTCTTGTCGTCAGTATTATAAAGCAGCGAGCCTTCGTAGGGACCAACAATACCGTTCATTTCGGCGGTAGTTGCCTGGGTCAGCCCCAGGACCAGGTTGGGGTCTATCTGGGCGCTTACACCCAGGCAGGCAAACAAGGCTATATAGGTCAATCTCATTCGTATCATTCCTCTTACAGATCTAAGATGGTGAACATGAATTCCGAATCAAAGCGGGCCCGGTCTGTTGCTCCGTTGTCATTATCGCCTATGATTACTTCAAAGCTCGTGCTGGTCTGGTTGGAATATGAAATGCCCGGGTCATCATTGCCGGCGCCATTGCGGCCCGGTTGGGTCAATTGGATGATATAGTTGGCATCTGACACCGAGCCGGCAGGCAGGGTCACCCGGTAATGGCCGTTTCCGGAGAGCTTGGTGATGCTCACCCCGGGCGTGGCTTTGAGTATGGATCCATTGCCGGCGATCTTGCCGAAGGCTTTCACGGGACTTTCATAGAAGGCCCCGCCATTGGCACCCACGGTGATGCTGTTGTTGGCTTCAGCGCCAACGGTCTGGGCTGTTTGGTTGGTGCCTTCTTCATTGGTATAGGTAATGGTGCCTGTACCGGTATTTTGGGACAGGTTGGTCGTGATATTGGTTGCAGGATCACCCGGATCACCCTTATCACCTTTGTCTCCTTTTTCGCCCTGCGGCCCTTGCGGCCCGGC
>CAYWZF010000110.1:0-8840 GCA_964461555.1 uncultured Robiginitalea sp.
GCCAGGCCGCTGGTGGTATTGTTATAGGCGACCTCTGAGGCCGTTTGGTCGTCTGTGTCTACCAGGGCGGCGATATCGGCCAGGGGTACGCTTACCGTATTCCCGTCAGAATCGGTGATTACCAGATCGGTCCCGACCACATCAAAACTCGCGTTGGTCGTGTTGGTATCGAGAGCTGCTGCCAGGTCTGACAGCAAAATGCTCACCGTGTTGCCGTCGCTGTCGGTCAGGTTCAGGTTGGTACCGTCTTCGGTCAGGCTCACGTTGGTCGTGTTGGTGTCGGTCGCAGAAGCGACAATATCGGCCACCGGGACGCTTACCGTGTTCCCGTCGCTGTCAGTCAGCACCAGGTTGGGGCCCACCACGGCCATGGAGGTGTTGGTGGTATTGCTGTCTGAGGAGGTGAGTTCCCAGGAATTCCCGTCCCAGAAGTAAATAGTACCTGTGTTGGTATTGACATAAATATCCCCCGTATCAGCTCCCGAAGGGGTGGTGGCCCCCGGAGCGGAAACGGCTGTTCCGCTCAGCACTTCGCAATTACACTGGTCAGCGAGGTTGACGGTAGTCTGGGCAAAACCCAGGGCCGAGACCAGCATGAAAAGGAGCAGTACACCGTATTTTTTCATGGTACTTGGTTTTACTGAAGAAGTTTGGAAACAGGTCATTTCGGATGTTCTTCTCAAAAGATGGTTTGGTTTATCCTGAATGGATGCACAGGCTTCGTCAATCAAAGCGATCGCAACTTCCCTCCGAAAGTTGGGGGTAACTTTTGAGGGGCTGGCTTTGCCGTTGGTCGAACCTTCTATGCCGTTCATCGAATTCAGTTTTAGGTCTTCGTAGCGGTTTAAAATCAATACTGCTTCATTTACAGTATTTTAACACCCTACAAAATTATACCGATGCTCAGGGGGGGAAAATATTTGTTGTGTACTGGCATAAATGCACAGTATAGGTGCTCTTTTGTGAGGTAACCGGAGTGGATCTGCCTCGTTTTGGAGCCTGTCTTTAATCGATGAGGCCCTGAAAACAGGGCCCTGATCGATGAACGAATTGTGAGATTTTTCGCAAGGTGCCATGGCCTGACACCCCCTTTGGGGCAGGGTCGGCAACCGACCTTGCCTGCACCCCCTTCTGCCTTAATTCGGGTTCACCCGGTAGGTGATCCGTCGGTTGGTGATCACGCTTCTCACCTTGATCTGGGTGATCGGCCCGAACTCAGAAGTAGCGTTGGCCAGGGTGGCGGTGGCCGTAACCCACTCGCCCGACATGATCCCCGGGGGCAGCGCGAGGTGGAATTCAAACCGGGTGGTGGTATCGGTGTTCCCATCCACATCCAGGTAATTGGTACTGCTGCCGTCAAGGTCAGCGCCTGATCCTTCCACGGCTGTGCCGATATACACCTGTCCTTCCCCGTAGTCGAGGTTGTTCCCGAGCTGGTTATCGCCCTGGGCCGCGGTGCCCTCGCTAAAATCGGTAAGGAAGAACTCCAGGGTGGTGCCCGGCCGCGTCCATCCCTTTATAACTATTTCATTTCCTGATATATAGGAAGATTCAATCAGGGGGAAATTCAAAAGGCCATTGGGGCCGGAGTCGCTGTCTGCCGCGTCGTTCAGGGTAACCCCGTTGCCATAATTTCCACTGCCGTCCAGGTCAATACCCAGGGCGTCGGCCGTGGTCCCGTTGGCGTAAATGGAGTTCTGGGTGATCCGGTTGCCACTGCCAGAGGCATCGTTTACCACGATCCCTGCATTCCCGTTGGAAAAAATGACATTCCCGCTCAGGGTCGAATTGCCGCCCCCCAAACGGATGGCTACCCCGCCTACCCCTGAAAAGCAGCCTGTATCCTGCCCGGAGCCGGTAATGCTGTTCTGGTCAAGGGTTAGCCCTCCCGGGCTGGCATCGGCTTCGATGCCCACCGCCCCGGCATTTTCGATCAGGTTTCGGGCAATCGAGACCCCCGTTCCCCCTTCTACCCGAATGTTGCTACCGCACGTAGCGGTACCGTTTGCGGTCAGGTGGTTATCAGTGATATCAAGGCTGGAGGTGTTTTGCACCCATATGCCTTCCTCGGTATTGGTGGCGATGTAATTCTCCATCAGGGTCCCATTGCCGCCGTTTACCTCAACCCCGGATTCGATATTCCCCCCATTGGCCCCCAGGGCATTGGTGCCGAGCAGGTTGGCCATCACGGTAGCGGTGCCACCGGAAAGCCTGATTCCGCTATTGGCATCGGCATACACGGCCAGGTTTCGGATGACCGTTCCCGTGCCATCATTGACGAGCACGTCGCCTGCTGCCCGGTAAAGCTGTATTTCAGGGAGTTCAAAGTCGGGAAGGAGGTTTGAGGCGACTCCAACAGTCGCCCCCCCGGCCCCTGTGTTTCCGGCATTGGTATCGCCGCTGTAGGCGGTTTGCGTCCTGCCGTCGATATGGGTGTTGGTGCCTGTAATGTCAGACAAGGCGGAGGTGAGGTCAATACTGAAATAGCCCGGGCCATAGTTTGGATCGGCCGTGCGGCCCAGGGCATCGCCCGTGGGCGGGATCATGAAGATGGAGACATCTTCCCCCGACGCCGGGTCAAATATACTGTTGGCTTCGATGTCAAGGCCTGCCTGATCCAGGTTGTTGGCATTGACGATGAACTGTTCCAGGGAGCCCTGTCCATCCTCGTTCGTGTTGACGATGGTGTTGAAGTTGAAACCGAAATCGATCCCGGCTGCCCCTTCGCTGACTATGGTGACCGCAGCCACGCTCTGGGCCCCGGTAAGGGTACCGGCCCCGGGGTCTGTGGCCGTTGGGTCTGTGCCCCCCACCAGGTTTGTGTTCGGCAACACCGTACTGGCCGCGTAATCGGCCTTGAAGGTCTGCACCGGCAGGCAGGAGCTGCACCCGCTGCCCCCACCCCGGGTAGAGCGTACACTCTCATTGACCACCCGCACTGAATAGGAGCCGTCGATCATTCCGGCAAATACATAGATACCGGCATTATCGGTGGTTTGCGTGTCTACCAGGGCACCAAGGTTATCGTACAATTCCACGGTTGCCCCGGGGATGCCAACCCCTGAGGAGGCAGCATAGCTGCGCCCCGCCCCGCCCCCATAGCTCAGGTCTTCAAAAACGCGGCCGGTAATCAGGTTGGAGGGCACTTTCAATACCACGGCATTCATGATCACGTAATCCTGCCCCACATTCACCTGGGTGGTCGCTGAGTTCTCGCCCGGCAGGATGTAGGCCGAAACGTCGTACGTATCCAGGTCTACCCCGTGCGATGCAGTGTTGTTGACATTGGGCACCACCGTATTGTCGAAGTTGGTGGAGTTAAAGGGGTTGTTGACCGAAATGCCGTCATTGTCGCCATCTCCCGTCAGGTTGCGCGTCCCAGACAGGGGGGTGGTAAACTGCAGGGACTCGCTGTTGGCCAGGTTCGGGTCGCCTTCCCAGGAAAGGGCCGAGGTCTTGGCACCTATCGAGCCGATGGCGTAAAACCCGCTCAGGGTAAAGGTAGATGAAGAGTTCTGGTTCCCGTCAAACCCCTGATAGAGGTTGATGGAAGCGGCCGGCAGGCTCGGATGGGTATAAAAGATCATCAGCGACCAGCCCCCCAACACCACCGTGCTGCCGCAATAGGTGGCGGAGTTGTCTACATCGAGGTCGGTAAAATCGTATACGTTTGAGGAAGGATCGGGCAGGCTGGTCACCAGGCTGGTCACATCGCTGAACATGCCATAAAAGCTTCGTCCGGCAAAGCTCGTGGTGTATACCATATCGGCGTTGACCGCAGTCCCCTCGAAAGTCACCTGGGTATCCATGTTAGCGTTGGAGTGCGCCCAGTAGAGATAGGCTGCCTCGATGGTCGCCCCGGCCGGGATGGGGGCCGTCAGGGTGCCCGAAGAAGCAGTGGTAATGGCACAGGGGTCCACACTGTTGGGTTGCGTGCGGAGCGTTCCGGCAGCGGAGGTGTAATCCATATAGCCGTCGAACCCCCGGAAGAGGGTCAGGGGGGTATTCCCCAGCACGATCTCATCGTCGTCGATGGTACCGGTCGCAGTATCGTTTATGTTGACCCCCGGATCAGAGACCCCCGAAAACTGGATCGTAAAGGTTTCCGATGACTCGAAATTTGAATCATTCAGGATCGGGACCACAATCTGTTCCGTATCGCCAACGGTACCGTTAAAACTCAGGGTGCCGCTCACCGCGGTATAATCGGCCCCCGCCGTGGCCGTGCCATCGCTGGTGTTGAAATTTACCGTGAAGGGGCCGGAGGCATTGATGCCAATATGGGTAACCGTAAAGGTAGCCGTGCCGTCTGCTTCATTGACCGTAACATCGTCTATGGAGAGAAAAGGCGCATATGTGGCAGAGAATTGTACGTTGTCAACGCGGATCACTTCGCCGGTACCCCAGTTTCCACTTGAGGAGCTGAATGATATTGCCGCATCGGAACGTATAAAAGTCGGATTCAGGTTATAGCTAATGGTTCCGGTATTGCTGCTATTGATATTGGCAATCATCGTGTAGCTGGCCCCGTTCCATAAGTATACCCCCAGGGATTCGTTACCCCGGCTGGTCGCGTCGTAATCAAGGGTAAGGGTGACCGTGCTGGCCCCGGAAAGGTTCAGGGAACGTTCTATCCAATCATTATCAATATCATTGAGAACCAGTCTCCCTCCGCTGATACTTATGGTTCCGGAGTTAGGTGAGTTATTATCCCCGTATTCAATCCAATTCGAACTGAAGTTCTGGGTGCCATTGTTAATGCTATATGAGGTACTGCCGAACTGATCATAAAAAGTTTCCTGAGCCTCCCCGGCCCACGGAAGAAGCAGGAACAGGAAACAGAGGCGCAGTAAGAGATTGGCTATGAAGTGCTTCATGATCGGCTGTTTGCGGGTGGACGTATTACGCCATAGTAATCCACGCGAACAAATATAGCCGGGAACCCGGGCGGGGGTAAACTTTTGTTGTGAAGTACCGGCCCAGCCGTGTCAACCCCCCGAAAAATGCAGTTTACCGATTGGAAATGAGCTGTTCCAGGCCCTGCATTTGGTCGATCAGGCCACTGGATTCAGCCGTTTCAGGCCCGTAAAAAGAAGGGCTACTCCATGATGATGAACTCAGACCGCCGGTTGAGTTCATGGTCGGTGTCGGAGCAGCGAACCCCGTTGGCACATTGGTTGATCAGGCGGGTTTCGCCGAAACCTTCGCCCGTAAGCCTTTCAGGGGCGATTCCCTTGGAGATCATATACCTGACGGTGGCATCGGCCCGCTTTTGCGACAACCAGAGGTTGTAGGCGTCGGGGCCGCGGCTGTCGGTATGGGAGTTTACCTTGACCTTCAGGCTGGGGTATTTCTCCATGGCGGCGACCACCTTCTGTATTTCGATTTCCGCATCGGGGCGGATATTCCATTTGTCAAAATCAAAATAGATGGTGCTGAGTTGCAGCAATTTGGCCAGGTCGTCCCCGAATCCGGCCGTGATGGTCTCAGGCTCGAGGTAGAAATCCATGATGCGGGGCTTGCCGTCGGAGGGCGACAGGTACTCTTCGGAAGGGATGTATCCTTCCCGGGAAGCCCGCACAAAATTCCCCTGGTTGCAATCTAAGGTGATTTCGTAATCGCCGTTTGCATCGGTAATGCTCGAGCCGATCTCGTTGTTGTCTTCGTCGATGACACGAACGGTAGCCCCTGCCAGGACATCATTGGTGATCTTGTCGCGCACCGTTCCCGTAATCGTCTGGATGCAGTCAAACGGGAGCGGGCGTGTTTCCGTAAAGGCATAAATGTCGTCATCGCCCTGGCCACCGGCCCGGTTCGAGGCATAATAGCCTTTGCGGGTCTGCTCCGAAATGATGTAGGTGAAATCGTCCATCTCCGAATTGATGGGCCTGCCCACATTGAGCACCTTGCCCCCGTACGGCAGGTAGGCCAGCTTGGTGGCAAAGACATCGAGCCCCCCCAGGCCGGGATGCCCGTCGGAAGAAAAATACAGGATGTTCTCGGAGGTCACGAAGGGGAAGGTTTCCCGGGCCTCGGTGTTGATCTTAGGGCCGAGGTTCTCAGGCGAGCCAAAGCCGCCGTCTTCGTTGATCTGCACCCTCCAGAGGTCTGACTGGCCTTTGGTGCCCTTCATATCGGAGGCAAAATAGAGCACGCGCCCGTCCGGGCTGAGGGCCGGGTGGGCCACCGAATAGCTGTCGTCGTTAAAGGGCAGTTCCTCGATGTCGCCCCAGACCCCGTCGATCAGCCGGGCCCGGTAGATCTTGAGCCGCGTCATGCCTTCTGCATCAGCGGCGCGTTTGTCGTCTACCAGGTTGGTGCGGGTGAAGTACAGGGTGGTGCCATCGGGGCTTACGGCCGAGGTCGATTCGTGGTAGCGCGTATTGACCCCTGATACCTTCGCAGGCTGCGGCCTTGAGGTGCTGTCTGCATTTACTTCGTACAGGTCCAGAAAATCGCGCTGGTTCCAGGTATGCCGGTAGCGCGCCAGGTTCCCCGTATCCCGGTCGGAAGAAAACAACAATCCCGATTTGTAGAACGCCGGGGCAAAATCAGAATACCGGGAATTGTACCCGAAGGCAGTGGTATCGTACCGCCCCGAATTTGCCTCGATCTCGGCCATGTAATCGCGGCCGGCCTCATAGAGGCTCGCCCGGGCATCGGCCATGGCACGGCTCATAGTTGTAAACCGTTCCATCATCTGGTCGGCAAGCTGGTAATTCCCGGTGCTGCGCAGGGACTGGGCGTAACGGAAGTAGTAATCGGCCCCGGCCTCCGATTCGAACTGGTTCACCAGCTCCCCGTACCATTTGGCAGCATTGGGATAGTCGGCGTTGAAGTAATAGGTGTTCCCGAGCCGTTTGTAGATGTCGGCATCCCTGACGCCATCCTCCACCAACTTCTCGTAAATGTCCTGGGCCAGCCTGAAGGAGTACTCCGAATAGGCGCGGTTGGCCCGGTTTATCTGCTGCTGCTGGGCAGAAAGCAGGCCGCTACCCAGAAGCAAAACGAAAAGGAGGATGCTGGTTTTCTTCATCGATGGGAGGGTTTAGAAAAAGCGGGGTGAAACAAGGCGTCTGTACGATCTCACCAGTTCCCAGCGAAGCAGGATCTCCACCGAACCGTCGTTGAACCGGGTGCCGCCCAGATCAGTGGTCTCCCGGTCATAGGCCAGGCCGATCATGAGCTGTTCGTTAAGCTGGAAGCCCAGCAGGCCGCTCACGGCTGCATCCCAGCGGTACGCGGCCCCGAATGAGAATTTCTCGTTGAACAGGAAGGTACCGGAAAGATCGAGCTGCAGGGGTGCTCCGCTGACAACCTTGGTGAGCAGGGCCGGCTTGAACTTCAGGTTGGCATTCAGGTCAAAAACATAGCCGGTGATCAGGTAAAAGTTGATGCGGTCTACCGACAGGAAGCTGTTTTCGCTTCCCGCCGAGTTGTCGAAATGTTTGGATTCCAACAGGTTGGGAGCCGAAAATCCGGCATAGAAGCGATCGGTGTGGTAATAAACGCCCAGGCCGAAATTGGGAGTGAACCGGTTGTCGATGTTGTCAATATCCACAAATTCCTCCTGGTATTTCTGCAACCCTGAAAAGTCGAGGCTCAGCAAATTCCCGCCCCCCTTCAGCCCGAAGGAGAGCTTGGCATCCCGCGAAACATCGATGGTATAGGAGACTACCGCGTCAATGTAGGTTTCCTGAACCACTCCGTCGCCGATGTTGTCATTCACCACTGATATCCCATACCCGACACGCGAATCCCGGATCGGGGAATGCAGGTTCAGGGTAAAGGTCTTGGGGGCACCTTCGAGCCCGACCCACTGCGAGCGATACAGGGCCGCCAGGCTCAGCTGCCCGCGCGAACCCGCATAGGCGGGGTTCACGCTCATGGTATTATACATGTACTGGGTATACTGGGCGTCTTGCTGGGCAAGGGCCAAAGTCGATCCCAGGCCGAAGAAACACCAGATAAACAGGCGATTTATTGCGCGCATTTTCACTATTTGTTGCCGATGTAAAGGTACCCGCTTTTCACGGCCTTCTGTTGGTTCAATTCGAATTCAAAGATATAGAAATATACACCCGAGGGCAGGTAATCGGAGGTATTCAGTGTGGAACGGCCCCGCGATCTTCCGTCAAATACATTATTCTGGTTGTTGTAATTAATACCCTCATAGACTGCAATTCCCCAGCGGTTATAGATTTTCAGGGTATTGTTGCGGGCTTTGTCCACATTCTGGATGAAGAGGAAATCATTCCTGCCGTCCTGGTTGGGGGTAATCAGCTCAAAGACGACAATGGAATCGTCTTCTTCTGAAGTCACCTCAACGGTTACCGTGGCCGTATCGCATCTTCCGGATGCCGTGCAGATCGTATAGTCAAAGCTGTCGGTGCCGGTAAAGTCGGTATCAGGCGTATAGGTCACCGTGTCGTCGCTAGGGTCGTCGGGCGTGCCGTTGTCGTTCACCGCCACCGTGCCATCAGCGGCCTCAGTAACTGTCAGAGTGCCTGTGGTAGGTACGTTGCTGTCATTGGCCAGCACGTCGATCTCCACGGGGGTATTCACCTCGGTCGAAGCCGTGTCGTCCTCGGCATCCGGGTCCATGGCTGCCTCGGTCACCGTGACCATCACCGTGGCCGTATCGCAGGCGCCTCCGGCGCTGCAGAGGGTATACTCGAAGCTGTCTTCCCCGATAAAATCAGCATCCGGGGTGTAGGTTACCGTGTCGTCGCTCGGGTCATCCGGGGTGCCGTTGTCGTTCACTACCACTGTACCGTTGGCGGCGTCGGTCACCGTCAGGGTGCCTGTGGTGGGTACGTTGCCGTCATTGGCCAGCACGT
>CAYWZF010000111.1:0-8663 GCA_964461555.1 uncultured Robiginitalea sp.
TAATGGTCGTTGAGCAGCTGGCTCAATGCCTCGAGGATATCCCGTTCCCGCCCTGCAAAGCTGCGCAGCCTGAACCGCCGTTGGGTCCCTTCACCCTGAAAGAAGCCGGCCGAGATGCAGATGACCTTGCCGAACTCGGCCCAGATACCCGCCCGCTCATAAAAATCTTCCGGGCTGATTTCTTCCTTGCGCTGATAGCGGGTCTTGAGCTCCCAGAGCTCCCGGGCCTCTTCACTCAATTCGGCATAAGAGGCCTTTTCCGGGACGGTTTCCAGGTCGAGGAAGAGGATATTTTCCAGAGGGATGCGCTCGAGCATGCTGCTATTTTAGGAGCTAAAAAATACGAAATATCTGCACGGGCCTTGCAAGGAAGGAAAAAAGGGGCTTCCCGACCGGGTAGTCGGTTTTGAGGGGGGATTTTGAGGGCGTATCCCGTCCCTGTCACGGTTATCTAACCTTGCGGCATCGGCCAACGGCACGAAATGCGCCATCGCAACGTCTGTTTTTCAGGGAAACCGACCCGGTAGTCGGTCAGGCTCAGAAGAGGGATTGCTGCGGATGGGGGCTCTCATGGTTCAACAGCCATTTTTTCCGATGAAGCCCCCCGGCATAACCAGTCAGGGAGCCGTCAGAACCCACTACCCGGTGGCAGGGAACCACCACCCAAAGCGGGTTTTGCCCGTTGGCTGCAGCCACGGCCCGTATGGCCAGCGGGTCGCCCAGGCGTTTGGCCAGGTCCATATAGGAAATGGTTTGGCCGTATGGGATTTCAAGCAGGGCTTTCCAAACCGTCTGCTGGAATTCAGTCCCCTGGGGGTCGAGGACCAGCTCAAAGCCGGTGCGACGGCCTTCGAAGTACTCCCGGAGCTGTTGGCAGGCCTGCTCCAGCACGGGCGAGACGCTTTCGGGCACGTCTTCCCGGTCCGAAATGGAAATGGAGCGCACCCCGTTCGGCCCGCCCTGCAGGCGCGCCGTTCCGAGGGGGGTATGCAAGATGGCTTCCTCCATGCCTATTCGATGATGCCGGTGCGTTTGGCCCGTTCTTCCCATTTGTTGCGGGCGTATTGCTGCAGGTCTTCCACATTGTCGCTTTCATCCATGATCTCGAGCCCCAGCAGGGTTTCGATCATATCTTCCATGGTAACCAGGCCGCTGACCGAGCCGTATTCATCCACGACCAGGGCAATGTGCTCCCGCTTGCGGATGAGGGTGTCGAACAGCTGGGGGATGGGTGTTTCGCGCCGGGTTACCACGATATCGCGCCGGATTTCAGCCAGGGGCTTGTCTCCGTTCTCGCGGATCAACTCTTCCAGCACATTGTCTTTGAGGACAAAACCCGTAATCAGGTCTTCGCGCTCCCCGAAAACCGGGATGCGGGAAAAGCGCAGGGACGGATGTTTGGCAAAAAACTCCCGGATGGGTTGCGATTCGGGGGCAATGAGCATGACCGCCCGGGGGGTCATCACGTCTTTGACCTTGATTTCGTCAAACTTGAGCAGGTTGCGGATGACTTTTGATTCCGATTCTTCAAGTTCCCCCTCTTCGCGGGCCACTTCGGCCATGGCCGAGAAGTCTTCCCGGCTCAGCACGCTGTGGGCATGGCCTTTGCCGACCAGGCGGGTAAAGAGCTGCAAGACCCACAACAGGCCAGTGACGCGCATCACCCAGACCATGGCCCCCAGGATGGGTGCGGCCGGGGGCGCCAGCTGCTTCCAGTAGGTGGCCCCGATCGTTTTCGGGATGATTTCAGAGGTAATCAGGATCAGCAGGGTCATCAGGGTTGAGACGACCCCCACCATGAGGTCTTCCGTAAAGGGGATGCCGAACAGGGTATGGGCCTGGCTGCCATAGCTCTCGGCATAAGCCGCCTTGGCCTGCACCCCTACCAAAATGGCCCCGACCGTATGTGCCACGGTATTCAGGGTCAGGATAGCGATCAGGGGCTTGTCTACATCCTTCTTGAGGGCTTCGAGGGTAGTGGCGAAGTGCTTGCCGGCCTTCTTATTGACATTCAGGAAGGTAGGAGTCACCGAGAGGAGCACCGCTTCCAGGATGGAACAGAGAAAGGAGAAGAAAATGGAAAGGAAAGCGTAGAACAGTAACAGGCCCATAGACGTGCAATCTGGATCGTAAGATACAACATTTTGCCCGAGGGCCCGGGGGTTAACCGCCCGAAAGCAAGGCCTCATAAAAGACCTGTTGCACGCGGGTGCGCAGGCCCAGGGTGTAGAGTGCCTGGTGTTCTCGGGAGGGGTAAACCCGGTTGGAAAGAAAAATATATACCAATTGGTTCTCAGGGTCTGCCCACACGAAAGTCCCTGTAAAACCACTGTGCCCGAAGCTCCCCGGGCTGGCCATGGGGGCCGGGTAGGCCTCCTCCACAGGCATGTCGGCATTCCCCGGAAGGGGTTTGTCAAACCCCAGGCCGCGCCGGTTGCCATTTTCGGGGTACTGCACCCGCGCAAATTCGCGTACGGTGGCAGAATCGAGCAACCGCCGGCCCCCAAGGGTACCGTAGTTAGCGTAGAGCTGCATGAGCACCCCCAGGTCTTCGGCCGTGCCAAACAGGCCTGCATTGCCCGATATGCCCCCCATCAGGGATGCATTTTCGTCGTGCACCCAGCCCTGGGTCAGGTCGTGGCGGAAGAGGGTGTCGAGTTCAGTGGGCACCGTGGCTTCACGGGAATAGCGCAGGGCCGGGCGGAACAACAGGGAATCGCACCCCAGCGGGCTGTAAAAGTTGCGTTGCAGGTAGGTCTCAAAAGGCATACCGCCGAGGTCTTCCACCACTTTCGGGAAAAGCAGGAAGGCCAGGCCCGAATAGCGGTATTCCTTGGCTGCCGCGACTTCAGAACGGTTGGCCTGCCGATAGATCTTGCGCACAAAACGGTCTTTCACATACAAGTCTTCATACGCCTGGTGAGAGAACCGCCTTGAAGGCGCACGCTGCACAAAGCGCGATTTGAGGCCCGTTTTGGTGCGCACCTCATTCAAAAAGACGATATAGGGCACCAGGCCGGCCTGGTGGGCGAGAATCTCGCGCAGGGTGAGGTCCCTTTTGTCCTTGTGGCGGCGCCAGGGTTTCCAGTACCGGCTGAAGGGGGCATCGAGGTCGAGCTGGCCCGATTCGACCAGCTTCATGAGGGCCGGCAGGGCTGCTGTGACCTTGGTGACCGAGGCCAGGTCAAAAAGGTCCTCATTTCGTACAGGCCGCAGGCTGTCGTAGGTATGGTACCCGTACGACCGGTGGAAGATGGTATGACCCCGGTAAGCTACCAGCACCTGGGCTCCCGGGAAGGCCTGCTCCCGGATCCCAAAATCCATGAGGGAATCGACCCTCCGGTACAGGGCGGCCGAATCGACGCCCAGTTCGGCCAGGCTTCCGATAGGCAGGCTGCCCGTCAGGGTTGTTGGGGGGTCGCCAGACGGCATGGCTTGCCCGTAAACCCGGGCATAAATACCGAAGAGTACAATAATAAACGCCTTCAGGGCCAGCACATTGCGCATCTTTCGAAACTTATTCTTTATGGATCGGCCACAGGGGTATTGCCTGCCTTAGGAAAGCAAACGCACCGCGTCGCGGGCAAAATACGAGGCGATCAGGTCGGCCCCGGCCCGTTTGATGGCGGTGAGCTGCTCCAGCACCACGGCGTCGTGGTCGAGCCAGCCCTTCATGGCAGCCGCCTTCACCATGGCGTATTCGCCTGACACCTGGTACACAGCCACGGGTACTTCCACCGCATTGCGCACTTCCCGTACGATGTCGAGGTAGCACAGGCCAGGCTTGACCATCACGATATCGGCCCCTTCCTCTACGTCCATGCGGGCCTCCCGCAGGGCTTCGAGCCGGTTGGCGGGGTCCATCTGGTAGGTCTTCTTGTCGGCGGGCACTTCCTGGGCGGCCACCGGGGCCGAATCGAGGGCATCCCGGAAGGGCCCGTAAAAGGCGCTGGCATATTTGGCGCTGTAGCTCATGATGGCAGTGCCGGTCTTCCCGGCCTGGTCGAGCGCCTGCCTGATGGCGCGGATGCGGCCGTCCATCATGTCGCTGGGCGCCACCCAATCGGCCCCGGCCCCGGCGTGGGAGACCGCCATTCTGGCAAGTACCTCCACGGTAGGGTCATTTGCGATCTGGCCTCCTTCGACAATCCCGTCGTGGCCGAACGAGGAATAGGGGTCGAGGGCCACGTCGGTCATCACCATCATGTGCGGGCAGGCATCCTTAACGCAGCGCACGGCCCGCTGCATCAGGCCATCGGCATTCAGGGCCTCGGTACCCCGGTTGTCTTTCAGGTTATCGGGCACCTTCACAAACAGCAACACCGCTTTCAGGCCCAGGGCCCAAAGTTCTTTCACTTCCTTTTCCAGGCCATCGAGGCTCAGGCGAAAGTACCCCGGCATGGAAGGGATCTCGTCTCGCACCTCCTTGCCTTCGGTCACAAACAGGGGCACCAGAAAATCATCCGGGCTCAGGCGGGTTTCGCGCACCAGGTCCCGAATGGCCGGGGAGGTGCGGAGGCGTCGGTTTCTGCGCAGTAAATCCATAGTCAGAGGGTTAGGCTTCCGGGAGATAAATTTCAGCTTTCTTGTAGGTAACGGCCTGTCCGGCAATCCGGACGCGGTCGCCCCTGATTTCACATTTCAGGACCCCTCCGCGACGGGAGCGTTGTTGGGCCGACAGGGAATCCTTGCCCAGTCTCCCGGCCCAGAAAGGGGTCAGCAGGGTATGGGCCGAACCCGTTACCGGGTCTTCGTCTACCCCCGACTGGGGGGCAAAAAAGCGGGAGACAAAGTCAACCTCGCGCCCGGGCGCGCTGGCGATCACCCCGCGGGCCTCAATGCCGCGCAGGCGCGTAAAATCGGGGCTTAGGGCGTCAATGGTTTCCTGATCGGGATACACCAGCAGGTAATCGGTGCTCCCCTGCAGGCATTCAAGGGGTTCGGCACCCATGGCTTCGCGCAGGCCGTCGGGCATGGGAACCGGTTTGGGCGGGTCGGCCGGAAAATCTAAGACCAGCCAGTCGCCCTCGCTTGAAACGGTCAAAACCCCACGCTCGCGGCTGTAGAACCGAAGGTGGTCTGCCTGCTGCTCACGGGTGGTAAAAAGCACATGGGCCGTGGCCAGGGTGGCATGCCCGCAAAGGGCCACTTCGATAACCGGGGTAAACCAGCGGATTTCATACCCGTTTCGCACCGGCACCGCAAAGGCGGTTTCGGAGAGGTTGTTCTCGCCTGCAATGGCCTGCATGAGCCATTCCGGCAGCCAGCTTTCCAAAATGCAGACCGCGGCCGGGTTCCCCTTAAAGAGTTCCGGCGAAAAGGCGTCTACCTGATACAGCTCCTGCTTTCTCATAGTGTTTCAATCCCACCCAAATTTACGATTTATTCGTTCGGCCGCCCGGTTCCACGACTCAGGCGCCTTAAACCGGTACCCAAGGTAAAATTGCACGTAGTGGATGCGGTCATCGAGGCGGGTCTGGGCGCCGGCCCCGTGCTCATAAAAAGTGTACTGCCCCACCACCCCAGCAAACAGGGTGTCTGAATTGTAGGCCAGGGTAGCCCGGAACTGGGTTTCCCAGAGCCAATAGGTATTTGTGCCCTGCTCCAGCTCTAAAATATTGATGCCCAGGCCGGTGGTATTACCGGCCGAAAGCAGCCAATGTTTCCCCAAAACCCAGTTGTAATGATAGCCCGGCCCGACCCCCAGGTCGAAAGAGTGCTGGGTATCGCTCCCTTCCCCGGTCTGCAACTGGTACCGCGTGTAGTACGCCAGCACACGCGGTGCAAAGCTGCCGGCACTGCTGGTTTGCCATTCGTTCTGGGCGTGGATGGCGCGGAATGAAAAGCGCCGGTTCAGCACGAAAGTAGTCGTGCCGCCCACCTTCCTGCTGGCAAAATCGGGGAAAGCCAGGTCAATGCCGTTGAAATCGGCCCGGAACCCGACCTGGTCGAGGTACATGAAGGCATGCATCCACCGACCTGTATACAGGCGGAGATGGAGGTTAAACTGCCGTGCCCCCTCCAGGTCGCGATCGGGGTTGAGCCAGGCAGGCGAAAACCCGAAGCCGACTCCCAGGGCCCGGAATTGCAGGGAGGTCTGAAAGTGGAGGCTGTGTGCCGGGTTGAGGGTCAGATTGGAGCCCAACTCCGTATTGCGGATCACAAAGCTGTTGCCAGTGGAAATCAGGGAGTTCCGCCATGAAAGGCGGGTGGGGTATTTTTTTACAAACCGAACGGTATCAATGTAAGCCTCCTGTGCATGCAGCCCGAATACCAGGAAGATGGCCAGGCCGGTCAGTCTCAGGTCCATACCCGCGGGTTTTTCAAAACATCCAGAAGTTTTTCTTCCTCCGAGCCGGGCTCAGGGTGGTGGTCGTAGCGCCACTGCACTGCTGGGGGCAGGCTCATCAAAATGCTCTCGATGCGGCCATTGGTACGCAGGCCAAACAGGGTGCCTTTGTCGTGCACCAGGTTGAATTCCACATACCGCCCCCGGCGTATCTCCTGCCAGTCGCGCTGCGCCTTGCCGTACGGCAGCGCCTTGCGCTTTTGAACGATGGGCAGGTAGGCCTCCAGGAAGGAATCGCCCACCCCGGTCACAAAGTCGTACCAGCCCGTGGCATCACGCCCGGGCCCGGGCCGCAGGTAGTCGAAGAACAGGCCGCCTACCCCCCGCGCTTCGCCCCGGTGGTGGTTGTGGAAATAGGCGTCGCATTTCTGTTTGTACTCCGGGTAAAAATCCGGGTCATGGGCATCGCAGGCCTTCTTGCAGACGGCGTGGAAATGCCGGGCGTCTTCTTCAAAGAGGTAATAAGGGGTCAGGTCTTGCCCCCCGCCGAACCACTGGTCGGCCAGCCTGCCCTGCTCCCCGTAGAGCTCAAAGTACCGCCAGTTGGCGTGTACCGTGGGCACCATCGGGTTGCGCGGGTGAAGCACCAGGCTCAGCCCGCAGGCAAAGAAGTCGGCCTGGCCCACCCCGAAATACTGCTGCATGGAAACCGGCAGGGGCCCGTGCACGGCCGAGATGTTCACCCCGCCCTTTTCAAAGACGGCCCCGTCTTCGATGACCCGGGTACGGCCGCCCCCGCCTTCGGGGCGCTGCCACAGGTCTTCGCGGAAGCGGGCCTTGCCGTCTTCGGCCTCCAGGGCCCCGGTAATGCGGTCTTGGAGGGCTTCGATATAGCTGTAGAACCTATCCTTCATAGTCTTTCACGGCCTGGATGAAGGCGCCGGCATTTTCAAGGGGCACCTCGGGCAAGATCCCATGGCCGAGATTCACAATGTAGCGATTTTTGCCAAAGCCGCGGATCATCTCATGCACCATCTTTCGGATGGTATCAGGGGGCGACAACAGGCGGGCCGGGTCCATATTCCCCTGCAGGGTGATTTGCCCCCCGGTCAGCCGGCGCGCCATCTGGGGCGAAACCGTCCAGTCTACCCCAAGGGCAGAAGCCCCGCTTTGCGCCATGCTTTCCAGGGCAAACCAGCACCCCTTCGCAAAAACGATCACGGGGGCGTGCGGCTTGAGCGCATCCACGATCTGCTGGATATACTGCCATGAAAATTCCTGGTAATCTTCGGGGGAAAGCATGCCCCCCCACGAATCAAAAAGCTGTACGGCATGCACCCCGGCAGCCACCTTCGCCTTCAGGTAGGCAATGGTGGTATCGGTAATCTTGCGCAGCAGCGCATGGGCGGCTTCGGGGTGCGTAAAGCAGAAGGCCTTTGCCTTGTCAAAGCTTTTGCTCCCCTGCCCCTGCACGCAATAGCAGAAGATGGTCCAGGGGGCCCCGGCAAAGCCGATCAGGGGCACCGCCCCGTCGAGCTTTTCGTTGGTCATGCGGATGGCTTCGAGCACATAGCCCAGGCTCTCGTGCACGTCGGGCACCACCACCCGGTCTACATCGGCGGCGGACCGAACCGGCTCGGGCAGCCACGGCCCCACCCCGTTTTTCATCTGCACCTCGATATCCATGGCCTGGGGCACCACCAGAATATCGCTGAACAAAATGGCGGCGTCCATGCCGTAGCGCCTGATGGGCTGTACGGTGATCTCCGAGGCGAGCTCGGGGGTCTGGCAGCGGGTAAAGAAGTCGTACTGATCGCGCAGGGCCCGGAACTCGGGCAGGTAGCGGCCTGCCTGCCGCATCATCCAGACCGGGGGGCGCGATACATCCTCGCCCCGCAGGGCCCTCAGGAACAGGTCATTTTTCAGGGTTTGGCTCATAGGTCGTTTTTAGGAGGTTGCCGGCCGCCGTCAACACGGCTTCCACACTGGGAAAGGCGGCAGTAATAATCTGTTCAGTATATTTTCGGGCCGCTTTGGCCGTAGTCGGCCCGATGCAGATGGCCGTGGTCTGCGACAGGTCGTTGGCGGCGGTAAAGCTCTTCACGCCACTCGGGCTGAAAAAGAACACGGCATCAAAACGGGTGTCGAAATTTTCCACCTGCAGCCGGGTATGATAGACCACCCGCTCTTCGAGGGCAATACCGGCAGCCTTCAGGCGTTTCGGGAGCGTCCCGAGGCGGCGGTCGCCGCAAAAAAAGATAAAAGACCGCCCGGAATATTTTTTAACGATTTCATCTGCCAATAACTTGGCAGAATCGCGCACTTCGAGCACCCGGTGCCCCAGGCCCTGCAACAGGGCCGCCGTCTTTGCGCC
>CAYWZF010000112.1:0-8657 GCA_964461555.1 uncultured Robiginitalea sp.
ATGCTCCCCTTTTTCAGGAAACTCCGTAAAAGCCTGCTCGCCGAAAACCGGATGACCCGGTACCTGCTTTACGCCCTGGGGGAAATACTGCTGGTGGTCATCGGCATTTTGCTGGCCCTGCAGGTGAACAACTGGAACGAAGAGCGCAAGTTCCGCGCCCAGCAGGCCGGGTTGCTGACCGACCTCACAAAAGACCTGGAGGCCAACCTCCGGGAACTGGATTTCGGTCTTGTCATGAATAGCCGATTGCTCAGTGAATATCGGGCCCTGATGCGCGCCATTAAGGAAGACCAGCCCGCCTCCCCGGCCATCGACAGCCTCTGCCTGCACCTTGAAAACTGGCACAGCCCGTACTTTACGCATACGGCGTACGAAAGCCTCAAGATCATAGGCCTTGAAATCATCCGGAACGACAGCCTGAAAGAGCGGATCATCTCCGTTTACGAAAGGTCGTTTGTGTTCCTGACGGATGATTACGACAGGATGGAATGGGACTTTGCAGCCAGTGTCAAGACCCGCCTTCTGAACAAATACATTCAGTACGAAGAACTGGATTCAGGTGAAGAGGAGATTTCGGGTCGGATCGACCCACTCGACCCCATTTTCATACAGGGGGAGGTGCGGGTGGCCCCGGTCGATTTCGAGGCCATGAAGGCAGACGGGCAATTTGTCAACATGCTCTCGCAGTTGATCCAAAACCGCAGAAGGGGGGTGATGCTGTATTCCCAGGTTATTGAAGAACTCAAGGGCCTGATCACAGACATCCGACTCGAACTTGTAACCCTGCGCCCATAAAGGCCCTCGTTGCTTAATCCTCACGAAGGGATATGCTCCTGCTGGCAAAAGGGATGGGCTTTTGGCAGCAAATAGCAATTCACGACATTACTTGCGGGGTCATTTCCGCTTTCTCTATCTTTACCAAAACGTCCGCGAGCCCAAGACAGGCTGGTCCCGGAATATACACCTAAGGCATGCACCTACCGCTGTTACAGGACTTCCTGATTATCATGGGCTGTTCAGCCGGGGTGGTATTCGCCCTGCAGCGGCTCAGGCTGCCTTCCATTCTGGGTTTCCTCCTTACGGGCATCCTGATCGGGCCCTACGGGCTGGGGTTGGTGCGGGAGACGGAGGAGATCGAGATCATCTCTGAGATCGGGGTCATCCTGCTGCTGTTCGTGATCGGCATGGAGCTTTCCATCAAGCATCTGATCTCCATCAAGAAGACCGTCTTTATCGGGGGCACCCTGCAGGTAGGACTAACCGTGCTGGTGGCAGCCCTGTGCTACTACCTCCTCGGCAACCCCTGGAACGAAGCCCTTTTTGTGGGGTTCCTCTTTTCCCTTTCCAGCACGGCCATCGTGCTGAAAGTGCTGCAAGACCGTGACGAGATGGCTACCCCCCACGGGCGCAACGCCCTGGCCATCCTGATCTTCCAGGACATCATCGTGGTGCCCATGATGCTCTTTACCCCCATGCTGGCCGGACAGTCAGACGAGGTGGGCGCCAGTGTGCTCGGCCTGCTCGGCAAAACGGCCGTCGTGATCGCCATCACCCTGGTCGGCGCCCGTTTCCTGGTTCCCCGGCTCATGCACCTGGTGGCCCGCACGGGCAGCAAGGAGCTCTTTCTGATCACGACCATCACCCTGTGCTTCGCGGTGGCCTTCCTGACCTCTGAAGCTGGGCTTTCCCTGGCCCTCGGGGCGTTCCTTGCGGGGCTCATCATCTCCGAATCGGAGTACAGCCACCAGGCAACCAGCATCATCCTGCCCTTCCGGGAGCTGTTTACCAGCTTCTTCTTTATCTCGGTTGGCATGCTGCTGAACCTGGCCTTCTTCGCCGGGCACCTGGGCCCCATTTTGCTGATCGTGCTGGCGCTGTTTCTGGGCAAATCCCTGCTCGGCGCACTGGCCGTTGCGGTGCTGCGCTACCCGCCCCGGATCTTCCTTCTTACCGGCCTGGCCCTGTTCCAGGTGGGGGAGTTTGCCTTCATCCTTTCCAGGACAGGAATCGAATACGGCCTGCTAAGCCCTGAAACAAACCAGTATTTCCTGGCTGTTTCCATCATTTCGATGCTCCTTACCCCCTTTGTGATCATTTTTTCGGAAAACATCGCCTTTGGCATGATGCGGCTCAGGCCTATCCGCGACATGGAGATCAGGATGGCCACCGCCGGTGAGCTGCCCGCCGAAGGTGGGGCCGGGGCATTGAACAACCACCTGATCATCGTGGGCTACGGCATCAACGGCAGCAACCTCGCCCGGGCGGCCGAATTCGGCAAGATCCCCTACGTGGTGATGGAGCTCAACGCCGAACTGGTGCAACAGGGGCGCAAGAACAGGGTACCGGTGGTCTTTGGCGACGCGGCCCAGGACCACATCCTGGAACTGGCCAACCTGAGGCAGGCCCGGGTGGTGGTCATCGCCATATCAGACCCGGTGGCCACCAAGGTCATCATCCGGAAGATTCGGGCGGTCAGCCAGTCAGTGCACGTAATAGTGCGCACCCGCTATATCAAGGAGACCCAGGAGCTCATCGCCCTTGGCGCAGACGACGTGATACCGGAGGAATTCGAAACCTCCATTGAGATATTCTCTCGTACACTGCATAATTTCCTGGTCCCGGCAGACGATATCGAATCGCTGGTGCAACGCATGCGCTCTGACAATTACAGCCTGCTGCAGAGCCGAAAGCCCCTCCCCCTCACCTTTTGCCCGGCCAACTACCCTGAGTTCAGCATTTCGTGCCTCAGGGTGGGTACCGATCGCAGTGTGGTCGTTGGCCAGACACTGGGCGAGCTGCAACTGCGCAACCGATTCGGGGTCAATGTGCTGGGCATCTCACGCAAAGGGGAGCTGATCAGCAACATTGCGCCTTCCGAGAAAATCCTTCGCAGCGACCTGTTGTATGTGACGGGCAGCAACCCGGGCATTGATGCCTTCCGCAAACTGATAGAGTAAGAGTAAGAGGGTCGCGGTGTACGCTGATCGGAAGTTGCAGGGGGAAATGCTACCTTGTTCCCGGGGGTTTTGGGGATTTCCCCTTATGAATTTGAAGATTTGAAAATTTGCCGATTTGAAAATGGGAAGGTACCTGCTTGCAGAAGGTTCCACCCATTAAGCCTTGAACCCTGAATTATTAACCCATTGCCAAATTCGCTAATCGCCAAATTCGCTAATTGCCAAATTCGCTAATTGCCAAATTCGCTAATTAAGAACTGCCTACCAACCAAATGCAAAGACCCCGGCACTTCTGCCAGGGTCAACGCACTAATACTACTAAGATAAAAGGCTTAGCGCAGCCGGTCCACAGATTTTACGAGCTCCTCATCCCGTTTGATGGCCTTGTTGGCAAGGGCCAGGAAAACGATAGAAAACACGGGGATGAGCAACCCAATACCCTTCTCCGAGACCGAAGCCTCTCCGGATAGGTTTAGGGTCCGGACCACGAAAGATCCTAGTAAAAAAAGGTTAAGCAAGATATTCAGCCGGTTCAGCACGAACTGTTGTTGCCGTTTTTTGAAGCGAACGATCGCAACCAGGGCCAAAAAGGCCGAGGCGTAAAACGCCAGGGAAATCCACATTTCCCCTTTGGCGTAGACCGGATTTCCGGCCGCGTCGGTCCAGAGGGCCAGCCAAAACGGCAAAAGGCCTGCAGCCAGGGCCACAAGCAACATATAAACCGTTTGGATGCGTTGGAGCATAGGGTTACTTCTAACGTATCAGGTTCAAGGTTCAACATTCAAGGTTGAAAATGGAAGCCCTGACCGGAGCACAAAAATACAGCGTTTCGCGATTTTGGCGAAACCTTTCTGCCGAAAGTTCAGACCACGCCGGTCATCGGGTGCAAGCCTCTTATTTTAAGGGGGTTCAGCCGCAGGCTGCCCGCAGAATTAACAACCTGCCCGATTCAAATTTGGAAAATTATTCGTAATATTGCACAGTTATTAGTTATAGCACTCACCAAAAGGGAGTTCATTCCCAGGCTCTATCCGAATAACATTTCTTCAACTGTACTGATTTACCGTATTGAATTTTAGATTCATCGTATAACTTTTTTTGACCTCATTTCATGTTTGAGATTTCCGAATTGAAGGATATGAAGCTGCCTGAGCTTCAAGACATTGCCAAAGATTTAAACGTTCCCAAGTACCGCACCATGAAAAAGCTGGACCTGGTTTACCAGATCCTCGACCTGCAGGCCAGCAACCCGGCCGCGGTGCGCGAACACAAGCCGGAGGCCGTTGAGGCTGCTCCGGAACGCGGCGATCGCCCCCAAAGGGGCCGTGACCGACGCGAAGGTGGCAAACGCCAGCGCCATCAGCAAACAGGGGAGTCATCGGCCGATACGGCAGTAGCCGAAGAAGAGGCACCCCGGAATACCGGGGAAGGACAACCCCAGGCTGCAGAAGACCGCCCCCAGCAAAAGCAGGAAGACCGCCAGCCGCACCAGCGCCGGGAAGGCCAGGAGGCCCGCAAACAAAACCGGCCGCAGCGCGGGCAAAAGGAACACCCCGAGCGCAAAGAGCAGCCGGAACGCCAGGAGCGCCAGGAGCGCAAAGAGCCGAAAGAACACAAAGAGCAAAAAGAACACAAAGAGCGCAAAGAGGCCCACAAAGACCGCAAAGGCCCCAAGGAACCCCGTGAAGCAGCCGAGTACGTCGACCGCAAGAACGGGAACTTCGACAAAGACCAGCGCAACAAATACAAGCAGCCCGAATACGAATTCGACAGCATCATCGAGAGCGAAGGGGTGCTCGACATCATGTCTGACGGGTATGGGTTTTTGCGTTCCTCCGATTACAACTACCTCTCCTCCCCCGACGACATCTATGTATCCCAGTCCCAGATTCGCCTGTTCGGGCTGAAAAGCGGAGATACCGTACTGGGTGCCGTAAGGCCCCCGAAGGAAGGTGAAAAATACTTCCCGCTGATCAAGGTGACCAAGATCAACGGCCTCGACCCTGCCGTGGTGCGCGACCGGGTATCGTTTGAGCACCTGACCCCGCTTTTCCCGCGCGAGAAATTCCGCCTGGCCGAAAAGCAGAGCAACATTTCAACCCGCATCATCGACCTGTTCTCCCCCATCGGGAAAGGGCAGCGGGGCATGATCGTTTCCCAGCCGAAGACCGGTAAGACCATGCTGCTGAAAGACATCGCCAACGCCATTTCGGCCAACCACCCCGAGGTGTACCAGATTATCCTGCTCATCGACGAGCGGCCCGAGGAGGTTACCGACATGCAGCGCAACGTGCGCGGCGAGGTGGTGGCCTCTACCTTCGACAAGGAAGCATCCGAACACGTGCGCGTGGCCAACATCGTGCTCGACAAGGCCAAGCGCCTGGTGGAGTGCGGCCACGACGTGGTGATATTGCTCGATTCCATCACCCGTCTGGCACGTGCGTACAACACCGTACAGCCGGCCTCCGGGAAAGTGTTGTCAGGGGGTGTCGATGCAAATGCCCTGCACAAGCCGAAGCGCTTCTTCGGGGCGGCCCGGAATATCGAAAATGGCGGCTCGCTCACCATTATCGCCACGGCCCTGACCGAAACCGGCTCCAAGATGGACGAGGTGATCTTCGAAGAGTTCAAGGGTACCGGCAACATGGAATTGCAGCTCGACCGCCGCATCTCGAACCGCCGGATCTTCCCGGCCATCGACCTGGTGGCCTCCAGCACGCGCCGTGACGACCTGCTGCTGGACGAAAATACCCTGCAGCGGATGTGGATCATGCGCAAATACCTGGCCGATATGAACCCCATTGAGGCCATGGAATTCATGGAACAACGCATCAAGCAAACCCGTACCAATGAGGAATTCCTCATGACGATGAGCCAGTAGCCCAGCGGTTTGTTTCAATAAATACCCGGCCCTGTGCCGGGTTTTTTTTGCTCCCTTAGAATCGATGGACGGGGTGTGAAGAGAGCGAAATTTATAGTACTTTTAATCCAGACTCCCCCAATTCAAATAACCACAACCTAACTTTCTAACTATGAAATGCTTGAAAACCCTTTTGTACACCCTGCTGCTGAGCGGGGTATTGTTGGCCGTGGCCTCTTGCGGGCAGCAAGACCAACAGCCCCGGCAACCCGAAAAGACCCAGGAGGCAGTTGCCCCTGAGCAAATTATCCCGCTTGAAACCGCCCGGGAGTATTACCGGAACTACAGCGATCGCCGGGCCCCCCTGATCGCCCGGTACGAAGACTCGGTCAACCTGGCCAGGGGCATCAAAGACAGCTTTCCGGTGGCCCGGTACGTGGCATTCGACTACAAAGTCATCAAGCAGTATATGGCCTACATCGAACAGGAAGCCGCCCGCGTGGGAACGGATATTTCCAGCCTGCGCATCTATTTTGCCAACAACCCCGACGAGGCCCGGTTTACCAACCCCAGGCAGAATTCCCTGTTCCTGATACCAACGGTCGAGGTAGAAGGCGGCCAATACGGCCTGTACATCGATGGCGAAAAACCCGGATACCTGAACTGGCAGCTACAGCCCTGGCAGGGACGGGGGATGGGCATGCTCAACGACCCGGGCAACAAGGCCGAAGCCGGATTCATCAGCAGCCACATGTTCCTTCAGGGAACCAAGAGCCTGATTCTGAATTTCGGTGGTTCGGGCCCGCCACCCTGGAACTAAAGCCCTTTAATGCCCTTATATGGAAAACTGGTTCCCTGCGCTGCTGCTGAAATATCCGTTCCTGCCGGTTTATCTGTTTGCCGTGCTGGTGGCACTGTGGAGGTACCCCAGGTATTTCGATACCCAAATGCGCTATTTTCCGGTACTGCTCATGTATACCCTGGCCACTGAAATTCTGGGGGTACTGACCATCGAGTACAACGAAATCAGCCTGTTTGTCAATGACCTGTTCCGCAATTACAACTGGTTGATCTATAATATCTACCTGATCCTGTTTACCCTGTATTTCATGCATGTGTATTACCAGGTGATCCATAAGGCAAGCCACCGGCGCATGATCCTGATTGCAACCGGTGGCTTCCTCTTTGTCTGCGCCCTGAACCTGTTATTCCAGAGTTTTCGGTACGAAATGCAACTGGCCGCCTATCTGGCCGGGTCGGTTGTGCTCGTTCTGGCCTCGGTGCTCTACCTGATCCACCGCAGGGCTCGTTCGGGACGGGGGTTTTCGGACCGCGACCTGCTTTCGTGGGTCAGCCTTGGGCTCGCTGTTTTTTATTCCGGCTTTATTCCCGTAACCCTCATCCGCAACTACAACAGCCTGTATCAGATTGCAGACCCGGCGGTGGTCCGCATCGTGCTGCAGGGGCTGATCATCGCCATGTACGGCTGTATCATTGTCGGATTCCTGAGAATGCGTAACTTAAGGGTGTACCTGAATCAGTAAGGCCCAGGTCCCGGCGTTTGCGAAGCTGCATTGGCCGGCGCCTGATCTGAGCATCTTGCTGTGATGAAGCGCGTATCCCATGCGAGATTTTCTTGTTGAAATCCTGTTTGCCGAGCCCTTTCTGCTCGTATATGCCCTGGTACTGACGGCCTCCCTGATCCGGTATAGCCGGTACTATGACACTCCCCTGCGCTTCTTCCCGATTGTGCTGATGTTCAACCTTCTCACAGTGATATTGGGCATGAGCATTCTAAATGGCAAAGACGGGAGTGTTATTTTCGAAAACTTCAATGTCAACCTCACCTGGCTGGCCTACAATAGCTACACCCTGGTCTTTTTCCTGTACATGTGCCATATCTATCTGGTTTATCTCGAGAGCCAGAAACTGCGCAAGGCGCTCCTTATCGGGGTTTGTTTCTATGTGCTGGTAAGCCTTGGCAATATTTTTATCCAGGATTTTGTAACGCAGTCACAGCTCTACAGCTATATGGCGGGGGCCCTGCTGATGATCTTTTTTGGTGCCGCATATATCGTGCAGCAGAACCGCAAAAAGGAAAGGAAGGGAATTCACCACCACAATTTATTGTGGTGGATCAGCCTGGGGAACCTGGTCTTTTTTACCGGGTATGCCCCTTTGAAGATCCATCGGTCCTTTTGGGCAAGCGATCAATGGGCAGATGTTGTATGGATCCGCAACACCCAGCTTATACTAGTATATTTCCTGCAGTTCAGCCTGCTGGCCGGCTTTCTGCTGATGTGGCGGATGAAGAAACCAACCCGAAGCCTAAAGCAATTTTTTCAGGGAAAACATCCTCTTTAAACAGGCCTGAAGGCCTGAAAGAATTTGTATTGGGCAGGCGTCCTTTCCCCCGGGCAGCCAACAAAAAACCCCGGCCTTTTGGCCGGGGTTTTCCATATATGTTGATAGCGGCAGCTTACAGCTGAGCCACTTGCTTCATCAGTTTGCTCTTCAGGTTGGAGGCCTTATTGGCGTGGATGATGTTGCGCTTGGCCAGCTTGTCGATCATGCTCACCACAGAAGGCAGCAGGGTCTCGGCCTTTTTCTTGTCTTCCTCGTTGCGCAGTTTCTTGATCGCGTTGCGGGTGGTTTTGTGCTGATAGCGGTTGCGCAGGCGTACAGCCTCGTTCCGGCGGATGCGTTTTAATGCAGACTTATGATTTGCCATATTTCGTTGCTCTTGTGCGGTTCCACCCCGGGAACCTTTAATTGTGACCTATTTTGTAGCCCGTAGGGGAATCGAACCCCTGTTACCAGGATGAAAACCTGGCGTCCTA
>CAYWZF010000113.1:0-8566 GCA_964461555.1 uncultured Robiginitalea sp.
GATCTCGCAGTAGTTGTCTTTGAGGGCGATGGGCTCGCCCCGGCCGCCAAAGCCGATGACCGCCCCGTAGTATTTTTTGACATCGGCCCGCAGCTGGTCGCCGTAGCCCCCGGTGGGCAGGCCAAAGAACTTGTTGAAATCATTGGGGTTGAAACCAAAGCCATAGTTGGGCATGCCCATGCCGCCCCATACCTCAATATGGTAGCCCCTCGGAAAATCGAGCTTCCGGTTGTCTAGCCACCAGGGGGAATAGACATGCATGCCCCCCACCCCGTCTTCGTTGTAAATGTCGCGGTTCATCAGGGCGGGGATGAACCCGGCCCGGCTACTGCCCGTGGAGTCGTGCAGGTATTTGCCCACCAGGTCGCTGCCGTTGCCCAGCCCGTTCGGGTGCTGGGGGCTCTTGGAATTGAGCAGGATGCGCGCCGTGCTGCAGGCCGAGGCGGCCAGCACCACCACTTTGCCGCGGAGGGTGTATTCCTTGCGGTCTTCCTTATTAATATAGGATACGCCGGTTGCCTTTCCCTCGGCATCGGTAGTCACCTCGCGCACCACGCAGTTGGTAAAGAGGTCTACCTGCCCCCGCCCTTTCTGGGCCGGGAAGATCAGGCAGGTACCGGCCGAGAAGTCGGCATGCACCTGGCAGGCGCGGCTGCACTGGCTGCAGTAAAAGCACACCCCGCGTTCGGCGTTGATCCGTTTGGTGAGGATGGAAAGGCGCGACGGGATTACGGTGATGCCCAGCTTGCGGGCTGCATTGATGTAGTAAAGCTCGTGCAGCCTGGGCTTCGGGGCGGGCAAAAAGAACCCGTCTGGCTCATTGGGCAAATTCTCCTTTGAACCAAAAATTCCGATGAGCTTATCGACCTTGTCGTAATAAGGTTTGACGTCTTCATAGCCAATGGGCCAGTTGTCTCCCAGGCCGTCTATGTCTTTGTGCTTGAAATCGAGCGGGCCAAAGCGCAGGGAGATGCGCCCCCAGTGGTTGGTGCGCCCCCCCAGCATATGGGAGCGGAACCAGTCAAACTGGGTGCCGTCTTTATGGGTATAGGGCTCCCCCTCGATCTGCCAGCCCCCGTAGGCGGCATCGAACTCCCCGAAATCGCGGACGGTGCTGGCACCCCGGCGCGGAGATTCATAGGGCCACTTCAGCTGGGTTTGTTGTTCGGGGTCTTTCGGGTCAAAAAAAGGCCCGGCTTCCACAACGGCCACTTTCAGCCCGGCGTCGGCCAGCACCTTGGTAGCCATGCCGCCTCCGGCGCCGGAGCCCACGATCACGGCGTCGTACACGGTTGGGTTTTCTTTGATTTGCATGGAATAGTTCTGGTGGTTAGGTACGAATATCGGCTAATTTAGGTATTGATAGTTTTGGCAGGAAATTTTTAACAAGTAAACCGTTTTTTGATAAAATTTTCAACAACCCTGCGGTATGTTAAGTTGATTTTTAGTAATATTAACACTGTTTTTGGGTTTTTTTAACGTTTGATCCGAAAACGTTTGCGATCCAAGTTTGAATTAAACAAGTGTAAATCAGACATTTAACTAACTTAACAACTTAACATTATGATTCGAAACGCTGATTGGAATCTGAAGAAAATGAAACATTTCGCGCGACTTTTCTTTGGGTTCGTTATGATGATGTCATGTTTCGGAATGCAGGCGCTCCATGCAAATTCCGAATCAACGACGAAATTTGCCGGCGAGACGCCGTTACAAAATGTCGTTTCAGGAACGGTAGTTGATTCCTATGGCGTGCCGCTGCCCGGTGCCAACCTGTTGGTGCAGGGAACCACCCGTGGCACTCAAACAGATTTTGACGGGAACTTCTCCATAGAGGCCGCTTCGGATGCGGTGCTGATCGTCAGCTACCTGGGGTATGTTACCCAGGCCGTGTCTGTGAATGGTCGCTCTTCCATCACCATTACGATGGAAGAAGACTCCCAGGCACTTGAAGAAGTGATCGTAACGGGGTACACCACAGAGACCAAGCGCGAGACCACCGCCGCGGTTTCTATTGTGAAGGCCGAAGAACTTGCAGCCATCCCCTCGGGTAACGTAGAACAACAGCTCGCCGGACGGGTCGCCGGGGTTACCGTGGTAACCAACGGACAGCCCGGTACTGCCAGCCAGATCCGTGTACGCGGCTTCGGGGCTTTTGGCGGTAACGAGCCGCTGTACGTGGTAGACGGGGTGCCGATCAACGACATCTCCTTCCTGAACCCGGACGATATCGAAACCACCACTGTACTGAAAGATGCTGCCGCAGCTTCCATCTACGGGGCCCGTGCTGCCAACGGGGTGATCGTTTACACCACCAAGCAGGGCCGCCGCGACCGGAAGACCCGGGTTTCCATCAGCATACAGAGCGGGGTTACCGACCCGAACGTGTCCGGATCGCCCAAAATGCTGAACCCCCAACAGATGGCCGACTACACCCACCTGGCCTATGAAAACAACGCTATTGCCAACGGGACCACGCCTCAGTATACCCACCCGCAGTACGGCTCCAACCCCACTCCGACCTTTCCGGATTACCTGCATGCCGACGGTCAGAACGGGGTGAATGCCTCTGACATCGACCTCGATCAGATTCGCGCCAATTACGAGGCCAACCCGGAAAACGTGTTCCTGATCCGCCCGAACCTGAGGGGAACCAACTGGTACAAGGAGATCACCCGCCTGGCCCCGGCCACGCGGATAAGCCTTGGTTTTGACGGGGGGAACGAAAACGGACGCTATTATGTTGGCCTGTCCCTGCAATCACTGGACGGTATTCTGCTCGAAAACGAGCAGGATCGTTATACTGCCCGTTTCAACTCAGAATTCGACCTGCTCCCCTGGCTTTCCATCGGGGAGAATTTCCAGGCTACCTATAACTCCATCCGCGGGCAAACCGGGGGCAACGGAGGTCTGGGTATCGCCAACGACGAAACCGAACTGCTGGCAGCCTACCGGATGCCCACCATCATCCCGGTATTCGATGAGTTCGGAAGCTATGCCTCTACCCGGGCCGCGGGCTTCAACAACCCGCGGAACCCCGTGCGCCGCCTGGTGCAGGACCGCGGCAACGACCAGAACTGGTCGGCCAGCGCCTTCGGGAACCTGTACGCCCTGGTTAAGCCCTTTGACGGCCTGACCCTGCGCACCAGCATCGGGGGAGCCTACTACAACCAGTATAACGTCGGTTACGACTACCGCTACCTCGGGGATTCTGAGCCCCAGGCCAGCTTCAGCTTCAACGAAGGGTCTGAGTATGGCTTCCAGTGGATCTGGACCAACTCCTTCACCTACGAGAAGGTATTCGGCAAGCACGGCCTGAAGGTCTTCGGGGGCATTGAGGCCATCGAAGGAGCCGGCACCCCCACCACCGCCCCGCGCGGCCGTCGGATCCAGGGATTTGGGATCAACCCCTTCTCGACCGACCTCGACTTCGTGAATATGCAGACCGTGAGCAGCCCTGTAGTACAGAGCTTTATCCGGAAAGGGGTGAACTTCAGCTCGCTCTTCGGGAAAATCGACTACAATTTTGACGAGCGGTACTACATCACCGGGGTAATCCGGCGCGATGGTTCTTCCGTATTCGGGGAAAACAACCGCTACGGTACTTTCCCTGCGATATCAGGAGCCTGGCGTATCATCGGCGAGCCCTTCATGGAAAACCAGAGCCTCTTCAACGACCTGAAAATCCGCGGAGGATGGGGGCAAATGGGTAACTCCAACAACGTGAACCCTGCCAACCAGTACTCCCTGGCCGGGATCGACATCGGGAACACCATCTACCCGATCGAAGGGCAGAACAGCGGGGCCAACGAAGGTTTCGCCATTACCCGGATCGGAAACCCCGACGCGAAGTGGGAAACATCCACCACCCTGAACATCGGGTTTGACGCCACCCTTTTTGACAACCACCTCGACATCATCCTCGACTGGTGGAAAAAGGACACTGAAGACCTGCTCTTCACCGTGCCGCTTCCCGGCGTTGTAGGTGCTTACGCCTCTGCTCCTGCCCGGAACGTGGGCGCCATGCTCAACAAAGGGGTTGACTTCCAGATCATCTACAGGGGCAACATCACCGAAGACCTGTCCCTGAACCTGACCCTGAACAACTCCTTCCTGAAGAACGAGGTGGTCAAGTTTGCCGACGGCATCGAATTCCTCGATGGCCCGGGCTACCGGGGTATCTTCCCGACCCGGAACCAGGTTGGCAAACCCCTTTCTTCCTTCTTTGGATATGACGTCATCGGTTATTTCAATGACGCCGCTGAAGTGGCCAGTGCCCCCACACAGGAAGGCGCCGGCGTGGGCCGTTTCCGCTACAGGGATATCAATGGCGACGGGGCTATCACCCCGGATGACCGTACCTACCTGGGCGACCCGGTACCCGAGTACAGCGGGGGAGCCGTGCTCAACCTGCGTTACAAGCAACTCAGCTTCGAGACCTACTGGAACTGGGTAGCCGGGGTTGATATCTTCAACCACGGGAAGTGGTGGAGGGATTTCTTCGGCACCTTCGAAGGTTCAGCCAAAGGGGTTGCTGCCCTGAACTCCTGGACCCCCGAGCGGGGCAACAGCGCTTCTGCTCCGATCTGGGAAAGCGCCACCAACCTGTCTACCTCCGGGGCTTCAAACAGCTGGTATGTGGAAAGCGGGGATTACGTACGCCTGCAGCGCATCGCCCTGTTCTACAACTTCGATGGCTCATTCCTGCAATCTACCGGCCTGAGCAAGTTTGAGGTAGGCCTTTCTGCCAACAACATCTGGACCATCACCAAATACGGTGGGCTTGATCCGGTGGTGGGTGGTGATGCCGACATTACCTTCGGGGTCGATGTAGGGAACTACCCGGTAACTCCTTCTTACCTTGTCAATATCAACATTGGTTTGTAAATCTGTAAGAATGAGAGAGATGAAATCAAGTTTTTTGAATATATTTGAAAAAAAAGTTATGAAAACAAACAGATTGATTGCCCTTTTACTGGCCTCAGGTCTGCTGACCGTGGGGGCTTGTAAAGATGACTTCCTGGAGGTGCCGCCCGCCAACGCTTTGGGGGATGCACAGTTGCAGACCAAGGCAGGGGTTGAAGGTCTTCTGGTCGGTGCCTATGCCGCCCTGAACGGGGTGTTCGGCAACCGCTTTGAAGGACCCAACCACTGGGTAACCGGATCGATCCTGGGCGGGGACGCCAACAAGGGAACCGATGCGGGGGATTACTCCACCATCAACCCGGTACAGCGCTTTGAGCACGATCCCACCCAGGGAGACCTCGATGCCCTATGGCGCGGCAGGTTTGAAGGCGTATCACGTGCAAACAAAGTAATCGCTACAGCCGAAGCCATCAAGGACCAGCTCACCGCTGCCGACTACGCCAGTATTACAGGCCAGGCCCGCATGCTGCGGGGTCACTTCTACTTTGACCTGAAGAAGCATTTCAACAGCGTGCCGCTGATCGATGAGACCGTGGCTGCCGTGGATGTGCCCAACATTCCCAACACGCCGGATTTATGGGCCTTTATCGAAGCAGACTTCCAGTATGCCTACGACAACCTGGCCGATGTGACAGGAGCCGGACGGGTAAACAAGTGGGCCGCCGGTGCCTATCTGGGCAAGGCGCTCCTCTATCAGGGCAAATGGGCTGCCGCCAAGGCTGCTTTTGACGACGTGATCGCCAACGGGGTAACCTCCAACGGGCTGAAATACGCCCTGCTGGAAGACTACGCCCAGATCTACAACGCCGCCAATGACAACCACGCTGAGGCTGTGATGGACGTGGAGTCTGCCAACAACACCGGCAGCACCCAGAATGCCAATTACTTTGACGACCTGAACTATCCGTACAACACCGGCCCTGACGGCCCCGGAAACTGCTGCGGCTTCTTCCAGCCCAGCATTGACCTGGCCAACCACTTCCGCACCACCAATGCCGGCCTGCCGCTGCTCGATTACTCCTTCAGCGACCCGGCCAACGAAGTGGCCAACATCTACCGCCACGTGTTTACAGACGGACAGGACGAAGGTACTTTCGTTGAGGATTCCGGACCGCTGGACCCCCGCATCGACTGGTCAATCGGCCGCAAGGGCATCCCCTACCTCGACTGGATCGAGCACCCGGGTTCTGCCTGGATCAGGAGCTTCCCCTACGCAGGCCCTTACTCACCCAAGAAGTACATCTACTACCGCTCTCAGGAAGGCAGCCTTACCGACGCCAGCTCCTGGACCCGCGGCTACGCTTTGATGAACTACACCATCATCCGGTTTGCCGATGTACTGCTGATGGCCGCCGAGGCTGAAGTGGAACTGGGTAACCTGGCCGCTGCCCGTGACCTGGTGAACCAGGTACGCGCCCGCGCTGCCAACTCCCAGTACTGGGTAAAAGAGTACGACAACCCGGCCCAGAATGCCGCCAACTACGTGATCAGCGAATATGTTGCTGCTGATTTCTCCGATCAGGCCACTGCCCGCAACATCGTGCGGTTTGAGCGGAAACTGGAGCTTTCGGGCGAAGGACACCGCTTCTTCGACCTGGTACGCTGGGGCATTGCCGCTCAGGAAATGAACCGCTACCTCGATTACGAGGGCCAGTATCTTGTGACCAAGTTCGGAGGTGCCAACTTCACCGCCGGCAAGCATGAATACCAGCCCATTCCGCAGGCCCAGATCGACCTGCAGGGAGCTGATGTACTCACTCAGAACCCCGGATGGTAATCAGGGATTAACAAGGATTAATAAAAGATTAAAGGCCGCTAAACAGCGGCCTTTTTTCTTGTGCCTTCCCGGTATTTCCTGCATTTTTGTTCTTTCACACAAACACCTTGCCATGAGATGGAACCTTGCCTGCGGATGTGCCGCAATGGCTGTCCTGATCGCATCCTGTACCGGCAAAAAAAGCCCCCCTGCCCTGTTTGAAAGAGTTGCTGCAGAAACCTCCGGCATCACGTTTGAAAACCGCCTGCACGAAAACGACTCCATCAACATCCTCGACAACGAATTCGTGTACAACGGTAGCGGGGTGGCCCTGGGCGACCTGAACGGAGACGGCCTCGACGATATCTTCCTGGCCGGGAACCAGGTCGACAATGCCCTGTACCTGAACCGGGGCGACCTGAAATTCGAAGACGCCACCCGGGCCTCGGGCATCGGCAAACCCGATTCCCTGCTCTGGTCGTCGGGGGTGAGCCTGGTAGACCTGAACCTCGATGGCCGGCTCGATGTGTATGTCTGCAATACCTTTTACCGCGATTCCCTGCACCGCCGGAACCTGCTCTACATCAACAAAGGGAACGGGAACGACGGTATTCCGCGGTTTGAGGAAGAAGCTCAGGCCTATGGGATCGCCGACGACAGCTACTCGTCCCACGCCCAGTTTTTCGATTACGACAACGACGGGGACCTTGACCTCTTCATTGGGGTGAACCGCATTGAGGGCATCAACCCGTCCCAGTTCAGGCCCATCGAAGACGACGGCACCTCCATGAGCCGCGACCGGCTGTACCGGAACGACTGGAACGACTCCCTGATGCGGCCAGAATTTACCGATGTCTCTCAGGAGGCGGGCATCATCTTCCACGGGTACAGCCACAGTACCCTGATCCACGACTTCAACAAAGACGGGTGGATGGATATCTACGTGGCCAATGACTTCTTCAGCAACGACCTGGTCTACATCAACAACCACGATGGCACCTTCACCAACCGGGCCGGGGAGATCTTCAAGCACTTCAGCCTCTCCTCCATGGGCAGCGACCTGGCCGATATCAACAACGACGGGGAGCTCGACCTGTTTACCACAGAAATGCAGCCCTACTACAACAAGCGGAAGAAGCTCTTCCAGGGGCCGAGCAGCTACGACAAGGAGATCTTTACACGCCAGTTCGACTACGAGTACCAGTACGCCCGCAATACCCTGCAAATTGCCAATGGCACCGACCCGGAAACCGGGCTGCCTGTCTTCTCCGAAGCCGGCATGTTCGCCGGGGTGCAGGAAACCGACTGGAGCTGGGCGCCCCTCTTTGCCGATTACGACAACGACGGGTGGCAAGACCTGATCATCACCAACGGCTTCCCGAAAGACGTGACCGACCGCGATTTCGGGGACTTCCGTGTCACCGCCAACCGCCTGGTGAGCAAGGAACAGCTCATCGCCGCCATCCCGGAGATCAAGATCCCGAACTTTGCCTTCAAAAACAACGGGAACCTTTCCTTTGAAGATGTTACAGAGGCATGGGGCCTGAACTTCGGTACCTTCTCGAACGGGGCAGCCTACGGCGACCTCGACCACGACGGCGACCTCGACCTGGTGATCAACAACCTGAACGAACCGGCCCTGCTGCTCGAAAACCACAGCACCGAGCTGCACCCCGAACAGCACTACCTGCGCATAAGCCTGAAGGGGCCTGCGGCCAATGCGGCCGGGTACGGCAGTATGGTATCGGTCTACCAGGGCGGGCATGTGCAGAAGCTGCGCCTGCTCTCGGGGCGGGGATACCTCTCCAAGCCCGAATCGACTCTGCATTTTGGCCTTGGAGAAGCCACCCAGGCCGATTCGGTGCTGGTGGAATGGCCCGACGG
>CAYWZF010000114.1:0-8386 GCA_964461555.1 uncultured Robiginitalea sp.
GGGCACGGGAGGATCCGGTTCGGGGTGGAAGGGGGCGCGCACCACACACTGTTCCCCTACCCGGATGGGCTGGTAGGAAGCCTCCCATACGGCATTCCAGTTCTGCGTTTCAAGGGCTTCCACCGTATACGAAACCTGCCAGGTGGGGCTGTCGAGGTACGGTAGGGCTGCAAAGGCCTCCGGGTCCCAGTCAGACTCGCGCACATAGGCCCGAAGCCCGGTTTCGGTTTCCTCGAAGCTCTCAAAGCCGAGCTCGGCCAGGGCGGCGATAAAGATCTCCGAAGCGGGCTGGGGCGGGTCGAGCACCAGGGTCACACAGCGGTACATGCCTACCCGATGCCCTTGATGATCCCGATAAAATCGTCGGCCACCAGGGAGGCGCCCCCGATCAGGCCGCCGTCGACATCGGGCTTGGAGAAGATCTCGGCCGCATTGCCGGGCTTCACGCTGCCGCCATAGAGGATGGAGACCTTCTGCGCCAGGGCATTGGTATAAGCGTCTGAGACCAGGTTGCGGATGAAGGCGTGCATCTCCTGGGCCTGCTCAGGGGTGGCCGTCTCGCCCGTGCCGATGGCCCATACGGGCTCATAGGCCAGTACGATCTGAGACCAGGCATCGGCGGGCAGCTGGAACAGGGCATTTTTGAGCTGGCTTTCGACCACCTCAAAATGTTTGCCGGCCTTCCGGTCTTGCAGCTCTTCCCCGAAGCAGAAGATGACCCGCATCTGTTTGGCCATGGCCTGCTGTACTTTTTTAGCCAGCAGGGCGTCGTCTTCCCCGAAATAGGCGCGGCGCTCTGAATGCCCCAAAATCACGGTACGCACCCCGATATCGAGGAGCATGTCGGCTGCCACCTCGCCCGTATAGGCGCCACTGTCTGCAAAATGCATGTTCTGGGCCACGACCTCGATTTTGGAGCTCTCGAGGTGGCGCACCGCCTCGGCCAGGTTCACGAAAACCGGGGCCACCATCACCTCGGCCGCCGTATCGGGCAGTTTGGCCGACAACTCGGCGAGAAGCTCCCCGGTCTGCCGGGCCGTCTTGTTCATTTTCCAGTTGCCTGCTACAATTTTTGATCTCATGCTTGGTATGTTACTATTGGTTTTGCTTTGCTCTGAGTTCCAGGGCTTCTTCAAGGGAATAGGCCCGGTATTCGAATTCGGGCCCGAAAAGGTCCTTCCCATAGGCTTCCAGGGATTGCTCAAAACCGGCTTCGCGGCGCCGCACATCTACGTTCGCGGCATCTTCGATGGGCCAGATCAGGCTTACCTCATTTGGCGTCCCCATAAAAAAGGACATGCCCTGGGTGCCGTACAACTGGGGTTTATCCTGTTGCATCAGGGAACGATCCAGCATCATGGCGTAGAGGCGGTACGGGAGCTCCCCGGCCTCGGCCGCGGCCTGAATCTGGGGCAAAAACCGGTCGATGCGGTTCGAGTGCTGAATCACATACCAGGCAGCCTTGTTGGCCGGCTCCCCTACCAGCGTTTTTCCCGGGTACCCCTGCACGGCCATCAGGGAATCGATATAGCCGATGTTCGAGCTGTCGATGGCCATCTGTTTGCCCCAGTCATCCCAGTTGCCGGAGTCCATCCGGGCCCGGTATTTCTGGTCGAGCTCCAGAATGCTGTCGAGGGCCTGCCGCAGGGGCAGGTCGTAGCGCTCTTCATCTGACAGGGGCCGCAGCTGCAGCTGGGAGAGGTCGTTGTAATGGAGTTTCTGGCGGATGACCCCCGATTCGAGGCGCAGCACCCCGGGGTTGGAGCGCACAATGGTCTTCAGGGCGGTCTGGTCGGTGAAATAGAACGGGATGTCAAGCCCGTATTCGGCCTTCAGGGCGTCGACATCTTCAGAAGAAGAGGCCGACATGCCAATGACCGTATACCCCAGTGTTTTGGCCGAATCAGCCAGTTTGGCGATCTCGGCGAAAACGGGCCTGGTGCTCCGGGCCAGGTCGTAGGAGATCACCATAAGCAGCTGCTTGCGGGCCAGCAGGGCTGCCGTGTAGTCGGCCCCGTCGCGCTCGAGCGAAAAATCGTGGATCGGGGGCTCGTACCCCGCGCTGACCTCGCGCGTATCGACCCGCAGGAATTCCCCGTCTACCTGGGGGTAGTCGCCCAGGGTCGTAACTGTCTGCTCCTTTCCGCCCACGTCAAAAGTCCAGGCGTATTCGACCACCGGTTTCGGGGCATCGTCGGGGATGGCCATCCCTTCGGGGATGCTGGCCCCTATCTTATAGGGCCTGAAGTCGATCCAGGGCAAATGGTCGAGCACGTGGCTGGCAAACCAGATGCAGGCGGCCAGGGCGGCCAGGGTAACCCCCAGGCCGAGCTTCGGGCTGCCGAGGGGTTTGATGTATTTCTGCTTCCAGACCAATACCACAATCAGCACCAGGAGCACCACATCCTTGTAGAACGACTGCCAGGGGGTAAGCTTGAGGGCATCCCCGAAACAGCCGCAGTCGGTCACCTTGCCCGTCACCGCTGAATAGAGGGTCAGGAAGGTAAAAAAGACGATGGCTGCCAGCAGGGCCCAGACAGTCAGTTTCACCCGGTAACCCAGCAACAGGGTTACCCCCAGCATGACTTCGAGGACCACCACAAAGAGGGCAAAGGCCAGGGCGTAGGGCTCCAGAAAGGGCAGGTTCAGCACCGGGGCGCTGAAATATTCCTCCAGCTTGAAGGAAAAGCCCACGGGGTCGTTCAGCTTGATAAAGCCGCTTACAATGAACAACAGGCCCACCACGAGGCGGGCAAAATGTACCAGGTATTTCATGGCTTCGGTTCGGGTTCGGTTTCTTCCCCCAGGTGGATCAGGGCAAAAACGGCGTAATTGATCATGTCGCGGTAGTTGGCGTCGACCCCTTCGCTCACCTCGGTCTTGCCCTTATTGTTCTCGATTTGCTTGACCCGCAACAGCTTCTGCAAGATAAGGTCGGTCAGGGAGCTTACGCGCATGTCGCGCCAGGCCTCGCCGTAGTCATGGTTCTTGGCCTCCATGAGCTCTTTGGTGCGGGCCGCCTCGGCATCGTAGAGGGCCAGGGCCGCCTCCGGGTCGAGGTCGGGCATTTCGGCCACCCCTTTTTCGAGCTGGATCAGGGCCATGATGGCGTAATTGATGATGCCGATGAACTCGGGCCGCTCCCCTTCGGCCACCTTGCGCTCGGCCTTTTGCTGCAGGCTGCGGATGCGCTGTGCCTTGATGAAGATCTGGTCGGTGAGCGACGGCAGGCGCAAGATGCGCCAGGCCGCCCCGTAATCGTTCATCTTGCGCCGGAACAACTCGCGGCAGCGGGCCATCACCGCGTCGTAGGCTCTGGAGGTTTCCGTCATGCGTTGCTCGTTTTTTGTGTAATTTGCCGGGGCAAAGGCCCGGGCAGTCAAAAGTACTGTTTTATATAGATTTTTGCAGGGCCCGCCCGAAAACCTTTCCGAATGATGACCCTGAACTGCCGTGGCCGGCTCATTGACCTGAAAACTCCCCGCATCATGGGGATCCTCAACAGCACCCCGGATTCCTTTTACGCCGGCAGCCGCATCCCGGGCACCGACGAGGCCCTGGCCCGGGCCGAGGCCATGCTCCGCGACGGGGCCACCTTCCTCGACATAGGCGGGTACAGCACCCGGCCCGGGGCGGCAGACGTACCTGAAGAAGAGGAACTGGGGCGCGTGGTGCCCCTGGTGGAGGCCCTGGTGGCTGCCTTCCCCGAAGCCCTGCTCTCGATCGACACCTTCCGCAGCAGGGTGGCCCGGGAGGCCCTCGAGGCCGGGGCAGCCCTGGTAAACGACATCACCGCCGGGCTGCGCGATGCGGAAATGCTGCCCCTGGTGGCCGAAAAGCGCGTGCCGTTCATCATGATGCACATGCGGGGAACCCCGGCCGACATGGCCGGGCTCACGGAGTACGTCGACCTGGCCGGCGAGATCCTCTTCTATTTTTCAGAGCGCCTGGCCGCGGCCCGCGCCCTGGGGATCACCGACCTGATCGCCGACCCGGGCTTTGGCTTCGCCAAGACGCGCGCCCAGAATTTCGAGCTGCTGGCGGGCCTCCGCGATTTCCGGGTGCTGGAAGCTCCCCTGCTGGTGGGGATCAGCCGCAAATCCATGGTCTGGAAGACCCTCGGCATCGACCCGTCTGAGGCCCTGAACGGCACCACCGCCCTGCACATGCTGGCCCTGCAGGGGGGAGCCAACATTTTGCGGGTACACGATGTGAGGGAAGCATCGGAGTGCGTCAGGCTCTGGGAGGAGATTCACCCCCATGGCCCCGGGTTCTGTTAATTTTTCTACTTTTACAAAAAGCAGAACGGATTGAACTTTCTCGACTTTCTCGATTTTGGGGTAACCGACCTGATCGACATCGTGCTGGTTGCCGTGCTGCTCTTCTACTTCTACCGGCTGGTGCGCGGCACCGTGGCCATCAACATCTTTATCGGGATCGTGATCATCTGGGCATTCTGGAAGTTCACCCAGCTTATGGACATGCGCATGACCAGCAGCATGGTGGGCGGGTTCATGCAGGTGGGCCTCATTGCCCTGATCATCGTATTCCAGCAAGAGATACGCAAGTTTCTGGTGGTACTGGGCTCCACCAATTTCGCCAACAAGCGCCGCTTTGCGCGCCATTTCAAGTTCATCAAACAGGAAGGCATCTCCCTGGCCCTCGATGTGGACGCCTTGCTGGGCGCATGCCGGAACATGGGCAAGACCGGCACGGGTGCCATTCTGGTGATCGAACGCGACACCCCCCTCGACTTCATCAAGTCATCGGGCGACCCCATGCGCATTGAGGTGAACCAGCCCATCATCGAAAGCATCTTCTACAAGAACAGCCCGCTCCACGACGGGGCTGCCATCATCAAGGGAAACCACATCGTGGCAACCCGGGTGATCCTGCCCGTTTCGCGCGAGCGCAGCATCCCCCAGCGCTTCGGCCTCAGGCACCGGGCGGCGGTGGGCATCACCGAGCGGAGCGACGCCCTGGCCCTGGTGGTAAGCGAAGAAACCGGGCTGATCTCCTATATCAAGAACGGGGAATTTGTATTGTTCAAAGACCTGGACGAGCTTACCCGCCTGATCCGCAAAGACCTGAGCTGAGATGAACTGCAAGAATTGTGACACCGCATTGCGCACCGATTTCGCCTACTGCCCCGGGTGCGGGGGGAAAGTAGTGGAAAAGCGACTCACCTTCAACAGCCTGTGGGCCGATATCTACGAGCGCTTCCTGAATATTGACAGCACCATATTCCGGACGATCCGCGACATGACCCTCAGGCCCCAGCAGGTCATTCTGGCCTATGTGGCAGGGGCGCGCCGCAAATACATGAACCCGCTCAATTATTTTGGGCTCAGCCTGTTCCTTTCCGGGTTCCTGTTCTACTGCCTCAAAAAATTCGGGCGCCAGGAGATCGATTTTGACGTGTTCGGGCTGGGGGTGCAAAATGAGGCCTCGGCCAAAATTATGGATGCCGCGATGGAGTACAGCAGCTTCATTTACATGCTCTATATCCCGGTCATTGCCCTTGCCGGGTACCTTACCATCAACAGCAGGAATTTTAACCTGCCTGAATACCTGGTGGCATCGGTATACACCTTGTCGCACCTGTCCCTTCTTACGTTTCTCCCTGTTTTGGCCGTGATCCTCTTCAACCCGCAGGCTTATATGCAGGCATCGCTCTGGATGATCCCCGCCATTCTTGTTTTTCCGGTTTATGTCTTCCTGCGGGTACACCCCATGCCCCTGCTCCCGGCCCTCGCCAGGGCGCTTATCTACATCATCCTGTTCTCAATTGGCTACATCGGGTTGTCGATTGCCATTAATATCATGCTTTTGCTGACAGGCGACCTGAATATCAATGATTTTAAACCGGTAAAGGGCTAAACGGTTTCTTCCTCAGCCATGAACTGGGCCTCGTACAGTTTGTGGTAGTAGCCCTTTTTCTTCAGGAGTTCCTCGTGTGAGCCGCTCTCCACGATATTGCCCTTTTCCATCACGATGATCTTGTCGACCTTTTTGACGGTAGCCAGGCGGTGGGCAATGATGATGGAGGTGCGCCCTTCGGTCACCTTTTCGGTAGCCTGCTGTATGAGCTGCTCGGTATAGGTGTCTACGGAAGAGGTGGCCTCGTCGAGCACCAGAATGCCGGGGTTGCGCATGTAGGCGCGCAAAAAGGCGATGAGCTGCCGCTGCCCGCTCGAGAGCATGGTGCCCCGCTCCTTTACGTTGTACTGGTAGCCGCCGGGCAGGCTGCTGATGAATTCGTGCACCCCGATGGCCCGGGCCGCGGTCTCGATGTCTTCCTGCCGGATTTCGGGGTCTTGCAGGGTAATGTTGTTGGCGATGGTATCGGCAAAGAGGAAAACGTCTTGCAGCACTACCGCTATATTGCGCCTCAGGGAGGCCAGGCGGTATTCCTTGATATCGGTGCCGTCGAGCCTGATATGGCCGGCCTGTATGTCGTAGAAACGGTTGAGCAGGTTGATGATGGTCGACTTCCCGGCCCCGGTGGCCCCGACAATGGCTACTTTTTCCCCGGGTTTCAGGGAGAAGGAAATGCCGTGCAGCACCTCCTCGCCCGGCACGTAGGAGAAGTGTACCTGGTCGAATTCGATGGCCCCGTCCATATGCCCCACCTCCCGGCTGCCCGAATCTTCGATGCGGCTTTCGGTGTCGAGGATCTTGAAGACCCGGCCGGCAGCCACCATCCCCATCTGCAGGGTATTGAATTTATCGGCGATTTGCCGCAGGGGCCTGAAGAGCATTTCGATGAGCAAGATAAAGGCGAAGATATTCCCCATGTTCTGGGTAGCGGGGTCGGTGATATCCTGCAATACCCCGTACCAGGCCACCAGGCCGATGGCGATGGCCGAGACGATCTCGGCAATCGGGAAAAAGAAGGAGTTGTACCAGACCGTCTTGAGCCAGGCATCCTGGTGTTTTTTGTTGATATCCCGGAATTTGGCACTCTCGATGCCTTCCCGCCCGAAGAGCTGCACCACCTTCATGCCGGTGAGGCGTTCCTGCACAAAGGAGTTCAGGTTGGCCACCTGGGCCCGCACCTCGGTAAAGGCCACCTTCATCTTCTTCTGGAAGACGCGGGTGGCATACAGGATAAGCGGCAAAATGGCAAACACGATCAGGGCCAACTTCCAGTTCAGCACCAGCATGATCACCGAGGCGGCCAGCATCTTGAGCAGGTCGGCCACGATCATGAAAAAGCCCTGGGAAAAGATCTCCCCGATGCGCTGCATGTCGGCCACAGCCCGGGTGACCAGCACCCCGATCGACGACTTGTTGTAGTATTCCATGCGAAAGCCCAGCATGCGGCCGAAGAGTTCCTTCCGCATGTCTTTGATGACCGATTCGCCCAGCCAGTTGGCATAGTAGGTAAAGAGGAGCTGGCAGACCACCTGCCCGATCAGCACCCCCAGCATGGCCAGGGAGAGGGTGAGCAGGTATTCGGAGTCTTTCAGCTTGATCGCCTTGTCGACGATTTCGCGGAGGATCATCGGGGTATAGATCGAGAAGACCGTAAGCAGGATGGCAGCCACCGCCGTGCCGTAATAGGTGAGCCGGTACGGACGGGTCTTGGCCAGCACGCGGCGCAACAGGTCAAGGTCAAAAGCGTTGCCGGATTCCTTAGCCATCGGTATAAACCCCTTCAGGGTAGACAAGTTCGGTCAAATATAGGCCTTTTGCCGGTACGGAGGCCCCGGCCTCGGATCGATCGCGGGTTTTTATGATGGCCTTAACACCGTCGGGGCCCAGGTTTCCCTTGCCCACCTGCAGCAGGGTCCCCACCACGGCCCGCACCATGTTCCGCAAAAAGCGGTCGGCCGTTATCACGAACACCCAGGCCTCCCCTTCGCGCTCCCACCGGGCTTCGCGTACCTCGCACAGGTAGGTCTTCACATCGGTATTGGAGCGCGAGAAACACTTGAAGTCCTGGCACCCCAGCAACAGGCGGGCTGCCTTGTTCATGGCATCGAAATCGAGGGGGCGCTGCACCCAGTGGGCCGAATCGATCGAAAAAGGGTCTTTCTGCTGCACCACGTAGTACCGGTAGGTACGGCTCAGGGCGTCGAAGCGGGCATGGGCATCGGGCTTTACGGGCCTGACCCCCCGAATGGCGATGTCGCGGGGCAAAAAGGCATTGAGCCGCTGCACGTAGTCATCGGGCAGGGGCGCCTCCCAGTCAAAGTGGGCCACCATCTTGCGGGCATGCACCCCGGTATCGGTTCGCCCGGCCGCCACCATCTCGAGCTTCCCGCCCAGCAGGGTGCCGGTGCAATCTTCGAGCACCTCCTGCACGCTCAGGGCGTTGGGCTGCCGCTGCCACCCGTGGTAGGCGGTGCCCAGGTAGGAGAATTCGAGGAAATAGCGCATG
>CAYWZF010000115.1:0-8339 GCA_964461555.1 uncultured Robiginitalea sp.
TCGCCTTTCTGGAAATCGGGCTCACCCGCCAGAAAAACACCATCAATATCTTATTCAAGAACATTTTTATCATCACCGTGGGGCTGCTCATGTACTATGTCGGCGGGTTCAACCTGATGTACCCCGGCGAATTCAACGGCTTTCTCGGGTTTTCAGGCTTTGGCCTCGGAACCGATGAGGCGGGCCTGACCCCCGAATACGCCAGCGGCGGCTATACCTACTGGACAGACTTCCTCTTCCAGGGCATGTTTGCCGCCACGGCAGCCACCATCGTTTCGGGGGCGGTGGCCGAACGGATCAAGCTCGGGCCGTTCATGATCTTCACCATCCTCTATGTGGGGCTGGTCTACCCGATCGTCGGTTCCTGGCAATGGGGAGGCGGCTTTTTGTCTACCCTCGGGGGCGACGAGGCCGGATTCTACGATTTCGCGGGCTCGACCCTGGTGCACTCGGTAGGGGGCTGGGCCGCCCTGGTGGCTGTATGGCTGCTCGGGGCCCGGATCGGGAAGTTCGGCGAAGACGGCAAGCCCAAGGCCATTCCGGGGCACAACATCCCCCTGGCTACCGGCGGGGTCCTGATCCTCTGGCTGGGCTGGTTCGGCTTTAACGGCGGCTCGGTGCTCTCAGCCGACCCGGCTGCCACTTCCCTGGTGCTGGTCACTACCAGCCTGGCAGCCGCCGCAGGGGGCATCAGCGCCTTCATCCTCTCAACCCTGGCTTACAAAAATTACGACCTCACCATGTTCCTGAACGGAATTTTGGGGGGCCTGGTGGGCATCACCGCCGGGGCCGACCAGATGTCGCCCAATGAAGCCGTCCTGATCGGGATCATCGCCGGGGCCATTATCGTTGGGGCCGTTGCCCTGGTAGACCGCATCAGGCTCGACGACCCGGTAGGGGCCATTGCCGTGCACCTGATCTGCGGCATCTGGGGAACGCTGGCCGTGGGCATCTTCGGCGCCAAAGCCGGCATAGACCAGTTCCTCTACCAGCTGGCCGGGGTTGCCGCGGCAGGGGTCTTTTGTATTGCCTCGGCCTTTGTCATACTCTTTCTCCTGAAAAAGACTGTGGGAATCAGGGTTTCCAGGGACGAGGAAATGGAAGGGCTCGACCTGCACGAGCACGGCATGGATGCCTATGCCGATTTCCGGATGAATCAGCACTAATTGCAAAAAAAGGGAGTCGGAGCGTTTGGCAGAACGCTCCGCTCCCAACCATAATCACTTAACAACGCTCAAACTCACTCTAGGACAGAGTCACTCAAACATTGTATTATGAAAGCGATTACAAACCCAAGTTACATAAAATATCTGCTTTTTGCAGCCACCCTGCTGCTCGGGTCCACCCTGAGCGCCCAGGAAGCCGAAACCCCCAGCTGGACCGACGGCTTTACCCTGAGCGGATCGGTCGACGCCTATTACCGCGCAAACTTCAACGGCCTGAACAAGACCGTGCTTGACGAAAACGGCGACTTCCTCTCGGGCAACGCCGCCCCGGGATCTTCCTTTGCCAACGACACCGGCTTCGCCCTCGGGATGGCCAACGTGGTGCTCTCTTATGAACACGGCAACGTGGGGGCCGTGGTTGACCTGGTATACGGCCCCCGGGGCGAGGATGCCGTATTCAACTCCTTCGGGTCGCCCGCGATCATCAACCAGTTGTTTGTGTACTGGGATGTCAGCGACAAGGTAACCCTGACCTTCGGAAATTTCAACACCTTTTTGGGGTATGAGGTAATCTCCCCGGTCGGCAACTTCAACTACAGCACCTCTTACATGTTCTCATACGGGCCCTTCTCCCACACCGGCCTGAAGGCCGATTTCGACCTGGGCAACGATTTTTCGCTCATGCTGGCCGTGCTGAACCCGACCGACTGGACCGACTACGATCCGTTCGGCACCCTTTCCTTCGGGGCCCAGCTGGGGTATTCCGGCCAGTTCCTCAACCTGCTCTACGGCAAACAGGGCTTTACGGAATTCTATGACACCGCAGCCGGCGAAATGGTCGACACCGACCTGAAGGCCCTGTTCCAGATCGATTACACCGGCGGGTTTGACCTAACCGAAGACCTCTTCATGGGCATCAACGCCACCTATCAGGATACCGACGGGGTGGGCTTTTACGGGGTGGCCCTCTACCCGCAGTACAAGACCTCCGACACCTTCACGGTCGGCCTGAGGGGCGAGTACTTTGCGGAAAACGGACTCTACGGTGCCATCGGCACGGCTGAAGAAGACTCCAGCGTATTTGCAGTTACCCTGACCGGCAGTGCCTCGGTGGGCGAACACCTGACCATCAAACCCGAGGTACGCTTCGACAGCGCCTCAGACGACAGCTTCTATTTCGTAAATAAGGATCTGGAGATCGGCAGCAGCCTGGCATCGTTCCTGCTGGCTGCGGTCTACTCCTTTTAGAAGAGTAAGCCCTTTTTGTTTAGTTTGGTTAATCGGAAAGACCCTTGCCCGGCCCGGGCAGGGGCTTTCTATTTCCGGAAGGCCTTTACCCCGGCCCTTATTTCTGCCTCGAGCCGGTTCACGGGTGGAACGATCGGGCAGGAATACTTCGGGTTGTAGGCGCAAGAGGGGTTGTAGGCCCTGTTGAAATCGAGCAGCAGGGAATCGCCCTGGGGTACCTGAAGGTCAATATAACGGCCCCCGGAGTAGGTCTCCCTGCCGTTGGTGGCGTCGGTGAAAGGTAAAAAGAGGTAATTTTCATAGCCCTCCTGCATGATGAGTTCAGGGCTCTGGTAGACTTCCAGGCTCATCGGCTGGCCCTTGAGCTCAAAATAGAGGGTGCCGTACTTCCGTTCGCGGGCCAGGCGGTCGGTGTTGGTGGGCATGTCGAAGGGCAGGGCCCCGGGGCTGCGGGCCAGGCGGGCCCACACCTGGTAGGTGGTATCGGGCTCGAAGAAATCGAGGCTTTCAAAATCTTTGCGGTACCTGTCGGGAAGGGGGGAGGTGTCAGGGTCCCGGAATTCGGCATTGAGCCGTTTCTGGAATGCCAGGATGGATGCCATCCCGCTGCCCAGTGATTCAGCGGCCTGCATGGGTTCTTCGGCATGGTACCTTTTGCCGCCGTCGCACGAAAAGTAGCCCAGGCAGAGCAGCAGGCTGATAAATGAAAAGCGTAAGCGCATAGCAGATAGTTTGCACAACCCTGTAGCCAATAGAAACAGGCCCTACGGTTTTACAGGATCAAAAATAGGGAATATGCCGCAAAGAACAGGCGTTTTGCACCCCGCCTGAACCCGGCCCCGCCAGCCTTTGCCAAAATCGCCCCCATGGCTTCGCCCGCCGCCCTCGTGGAAATGACTTCAGCGATTTTCAGGGGCCTGAGGGGGGATTTCGTACCGGGCCTCACCCAGGTATTTTGCGATCAGGGCATTGAATTCGGGGCTGATGCGCAACAGGGCCGTATGGTCCAGGGCGTACAGGGCCGCCCGGTCGCTATAGCCGCGCTTGAGCAATTCCTCCAGGTAAAACAGGGCTGTGCCGTAATCATCGTATTTCGCCGTGAGGGAAACCACCTGCAGGTAGTTCTCAGGAGCCTCCGGGTCGGTGATGGTCTTGAGCATGTAGAGCAGGATCAGGGCGTCAAAGTCGGGCCGCTGCTCGAGTCGCTCCAGGCGGATGTAATCGTCGGCCAGCACATTGATGAAGCCTTCCAGTCTCAACCCCATCAGCCGCTGCTCGGGCCGGGTGCTCTGCTGGAGCTTTTTGAATTCCTGCATCTGATGGTTCCACCACCCCAGGTTCTTCAGGTTGAAAGTAGCAAGGTCTTCTTCCAGGTTATATGCCAGCATCTCGCGGGTCACGTCTTCCTGATAGCGGAAGTTGTTGGCCTCGCGCCTCTGGGCGGAATAGGCAGAAGCCTTGCGGATTGCTTTCCGCACCCCTTCAAGCGACTCTGTGTCGTGCAGGCCCTCGAACAGGTGAATCCCCTCCTCTGCCTGGTCATAGGCCAAAATCCACTCCTCCCGGCTGCGCAGGCCATTCACATAATTCACATAGGTTTCGTACCGGGCACGGATAAGGGCGGTGTCGGGCTTCACCCGGCCCGACTTCACGGCCAGCAGGTCGAGCGCATGCAGGCCCTGCCCCAGAAGGTCTTCGGGTGGCCACTGGTGCCCCCCCTCATGATACAACAGGAAGTGGGGCATCTTTTTCCGCTCGAGCTGCTCTTCGGTCAGGAGCATATTCGGGTACCCGAAATCGGCCCGGCCCATTATGCCTACAAAATCAGCCGGCGAGCCTGTTGCCGTCAGCACCCCGTCGGGAGGGACCGCCCCCAGGGCGAGTACCCCTTTGACCCCGGGCAGCAGGCCGGGGATGAGGGCTGCCAGTTGCCCGCCTTCCCCAAAGCCGCTTACGGAAATCCGCTGCCGGTCGAGGGGCAGCATCTTGGCCAGTTGCTCGAGAACCCGGCCCGTATGTATAACCTGCCGGGTCAGGTTCACGCTGTCGGCCTGCAGGCCCGAGGCGGCAACGACATAGCCCTGGGCCTCGGCCACATTGCGGAAGTAGCGAATGGACTGCAGCACATCTTCTCCGGCCCCCAGCACGTACACGATCGGCCAGGTGGCCTGCGGGTCCAGACTCGTGGGCAGGTACAGGGCCGTGCGGCCGGGAAGGGAATCCGGAAGGGGCAGACTGTCGAGCACCACTCCCTTGCGAAGCCTCAGTTCCTGAGCCTGGCAAGGCATGAGCAAAACGGCCAGGAGCGCCCAAAGGAGCCATGTATTTTTCTTCATAACTTGAACCAATCTGGTTTATAGGGATGGAAGAGGGCCCAATCACCGGCCCAAACCAAAATTACCCCATTTAAAGGTACGCATTCCGTGCCTTCCGTCCCAAGCTGGCGCGAAACTCTAGTTGATGCGCCGGATCGGCGCATTCGAAATCACTTCCGACAAGATGATATGCGTGCGCGTTTCCCCGTACTGAATAAGCTGGTCGATGAATTTCTCGAGGTGGTACTGGTCGCGCAAGACCACCTCCATGATGATGTTCTCATTCCCGGTGATCCGGTAGCAGTTAATCACCTCATCCAGGGTCTTTACCCGTTCCAGGAAGGGCTTGAGCTTGCCCATAAAGGCCCTGAGGGTAATGATGGCCTTGAGCTGATATCCTGCCTTGGTGTGGGAGATGCTGGCCCAGTATCCCTCGATCACCCCCAGGTCTTCGAGCCGTTTGACCCGGTCGGCCACCGCAGGGGGCGTGAGCCCGATTTGACGGCCTATTCCGGCCAGGGAAGCCCGGGCATTTTGCTGCAGGGCCGAGAGGATGCTCCAGTGCAGCTTGTCTAGCTTAATTTCCAATGCGTATTTTGATTTTTATTTATAATAATTAGGAAATATAAACTATTTCCCTTAATAAATAAAGTCGACCATGTTGAATGCGAAGTATCTTTATAAAAAATTGGAAAAAGAAGATGTCTTATCAGCGCATCAAAGATCTGCCGGTATACCGTAAAGCCGTGTCGCTGCGGACCATGAGCCGGGAAATTGCCTCCTTTGTCACCTACAACAAGGATTTGCTCACTTTGTGCCATTCCAACAGTTTGCGCGACCATATCGCGGATTCCCTGCTGACGGATGCGATCCTGATCCCGCAGCAGATTGCCAAAGCCGAAAACACCACCTCCCTGGCCATCCGACAGCGAAGCATCCACTTCATCAGTGTGATGACCCAGAACCTCACCTCCTACTGCCTGGGCCTGGAAAAGGACGGGGTGCGCGAACGGGAGTACCTTGACCTGCTGCGGAGCGAACTGAAGGGGTTCCAGCGGGCCTTCAGGGCCTGGAGGCGCAGCCTGCTCCAATAAGCAGACGCCCCCTCCCTACATATTCCGGCGATACTGCCCCCCTACCTCAAAAAGTGCCTGGGTGATTTGCCCCAGGGAAGCGTATTTGCAAACCTCCATCAGCACCTCAAACAGGTTCTCATTGCGCACTGCCGCCTGCTGCATGCGTGAAAGCCAAACAGCCGCCTGACCGGCATGCTGCCGGTGCACCCGCTCCAGGGTCTGGATCTGGGCCTGCTTTTCAGCCTCGGTGGCCCGGATCACCTCGGCCGGGAGAATGGTGGGGGAGCCCTTGGAGCTCAGGAAGGTATTCACCCCGATGATGGGATAGGCCCCGGTGTGTTTCAGGGTCTCGTAATGCAGGCTCTCTTCCTGTATGCGCGATCGCTGGTACATGGTCTCCATGGCCCCCAGCACCCCGCCCCGCTCCGTGATGCGGTCAAACTCGAGCAAGACGGCTTCCTCTACCAGGTCGGTGAGCTCCTCGATGATAAACGACCCCTGCAGCGGGTTTTCATTCTTGGCCAGGCCGAGCTCCTTGTTGATGATCAGCTGGATGGCCATGGCCCGGCGCACCGATTCTTCGGTGGGGGTGGTAATGGCCTCGTCATAGGCGTTGGTATGGAGGGAATTGCAGTTGTCGTAGATCGCATACAGGGCCTGCAGGGTGGTGCGGATGTCGTTGAAGTCGATTTCCTGGGCGTGCAGGCTGCGCCCTGAGGTCTGGATATGGTACTTGAGCATCTGGGCCCTGGGGTCGGCCCCGTACTTCTCCCGCATCGCCTTGGCCCAGATGCGGCGGGCCACCCGTCCGATCACGGCGTATTCCGGGTCTATGCCATTGGAGAAGAAAAAGGAGAGGTTGGGCCCGAACTGGTTGAGTTCCATGCCCCGGCTGAGGTAGTACTCCACGTAGGTAAAGCCGTTGGAAAGGGTAAATGCCAGTTGGGTGATGGGGTTGGCCCCTGCCTCGGCGATATGGTAGCCTGAAATGGAAACCGAATAGAAATTGCGCACCTGCTGCCCGATAAAGTACGCCTGTACATCCCCCATGAGCCTCAGGGCAAATTCGGTGGAAAAGATGCAGGTATTCTGGGCCTGGTCTTCCTTGAGGATATCTGCCTGTACCGTGCCCCGTACCTGCCGCAGGGTTTCTGCCCTGATCGTTTCATAGACCCCGGCCGGGAGCACCCGGTCGCCGGTAATGCCGAGCAGGTAGAGCCCCAGCCCGTCATTCCCCTCAGGGAGTTCCCCCTCATAGGCAGGGGCCTCAATGCCCTGCTCGCGAAAATACGCAGCCTTTTTGCGGTCCGTTTCTTCCCGGAGCCCGTTTTCGAAAATGTACTTTTCGCAGTTCTGGTCGATGGCCGCGTTGAGGTAAAACCCGAGCAGCATGGGGGCCGGCCCATTGATGGTCATGCTCACCGAGGTCTTGGGGTCGCTCAGGTCAAAGCCGCTGTAGAGCTTCTTGGCGTCGTCGAGGCAGCAGACCGAGACCCCCGCATTGCCGATCTTTCCGTAGATGTCGGGGCGTATCCCCGGGTCGTGCCCGTACAGCGTCACCGAGTCAAAGGCGGTGGAAAGCCGTTTGGCGGGCATCTGCAGGCTCAGGTAATGAAAGCGGCGGTTGGTGCGCTCAGGCCCGCCTTCCCCGGCGAACATCCGGGTTGGGTCTTCCCCTTCCCGCTTAAAAGGGTAGAGGCCCGCGGTATAGGGAAAGCTGCCGGGTACATTTTCCTGCAGCGACCAGCGCAGCAGGTCGCCCCAGTTGCGGGTGCGGGGCAGCACCACCCGGGGGATCTGCAGGCGCGACAGGGATTCCGTATGGGTCGTTGCCTCCACTTCCCGCCCGCGAACCTCATAGGTAAACACCGGGGCCTGGTAGCGCTCCTTCAGGGAGGGCCAGGCCAGCAGCAGGTCCCAGTAATGGGGGTCCAGGTTTTTGCGCCCGGTCTCGAAGGCCGACAAAAGGCCTTCCAGCAGGCGGGCGGTATCGGGGTCTGCACCGTTTAGCGGCAGGGCATCTGCAGACAGGCCTTCAGGGCCGGCCAGTTCAAGGGCCTTCTCTGTGGGCAGCCCGGCCAGGGTGCCAATCGAAAGGCAGAGGGCGTAAAGCCGTTCGGCCACATCGGCCTGCCGGGCTACCCGGGCATCGTAGGCGCGAAGGGTTTCGGAAATCTCAGAAAGGTACCGGGTGCGGGCCGGTGGAATGATGTATATCTTCTCCGGTTCGGCATCCGTTTCCGGGCGGGCGGCTGCGGCCCATTCGGCGCCCCCCTCCTGCAACCGCGCCAGCACGGCAGCGTACAGGCGGTTCATGCCCGGATCGTTGAACTGGGAGGCCATGGTCCCGTATACGGGCAGGTCCCCGTCAGAACCTTCCCAGATGCCGTGGTTGCGGCGGTATTGCTTTTTCACGTCCCGCAGGGCATCCTGGGCCCCGCGCTTGTCGAACTTGTTGATGGCAACCAGGTCGGCGAAATCGAGCATGTCGATCTTCTCGAGCTGGGTGGCTGCCCCGAACTCGGGGGTCATCA
>CAYWZF010000116.1:0-1079 GCA_964461555.1 uncultured Robiginitalea sp.
ACCGTATTGGGGTTGTGGCCGGAGGCTTCCACGTCGTTGATGAACGACAATTCCGGCACTTTGGGCAGCCCGGTCGCCCGCCTCCAGGTCTGCCCGCCGTCTTCGCTCACATGGAGCAGGCCGTCATCTGAGCCCGTATACAGCAAGCCTTGTTTTACGGGCGATTCTGCTATGGAGGTAAGCGTGGCGTACTTCGACATGGCCCCGGTGTCGTGGAGGGCGTCTACCCCGGGCACATTTTCGAACATCTTCAATTCGTACCTTACCCGGTTGGTGGTCAGGTCGCCGCTGATGGCCGTCCAGGAATCGCCCCGGTTATTGCTCCGCCAGACGCGCTGGGAGCCGTAGTAGATTGTTTTGGGGTCGTGGGGGCTTATCAGCAGCGGGCTGTCCCAGTTGAAGCGCTCAGCCGGCTCACCGGGGGCGGGCTGGGGCTGGATAAAGAGGGTTTCTTCGGTCGCCCGGTTGAGGCGGTACAGCATGCCCTCCTGGATCTCCATATAGACGGTATTGGGGTCGGTCGGGTCAAAGGCGCAATCGTACCCGTCGGCGCCTAGGGGCACGTACCAGTCCTGGTTGCGCACCCCTTCTGTAATGGTGGTTCGCGATGGGCCGATGAGCGTACCCAGGTCCTGGGCCCCGGCCACCACGTTGTAGAAGGGTTCTGCGTTGTCTAAGGAGATCTTGTAAAACTGGGAGATGGGCAGATTGGGGAAGTGCCTCCAGGTGATCCCCTCATCAAACGACTCGTATAGCCCGGCATCAGTCCCTGCGAGCAAGTGTTTCCCGTTGTCGGGGTCAATCCACAGGGCGTGGTTGTCGCTGTGCTTTTCACGCCCGGTGCCCAGGTAGTCGATGGTCTTGCCCCCGTCGCGGGTCACGTGCAGAAACACGTCCATCTGATAGACCAGGTCCGGGTTTACCGGGGAGGCTTCGATCTCCTGGTAATAGTGCGGGCCCGTGCCACCGGAGATATAGCTGTTTCGCCTTTCCCAGCTTTCGCCTTTGTCAAGCGACCGGTAAAACCCCTTTTCCTTCTCCCCGGCCTCGATGGTCGCGTACACGACCTGTGGGTTTGC
>CAYWZF010000116.1:1179-8163 GCA_964461555.1 uncultured Robiginitalea sp.
ATTCTGCCAGGTCTGCCCCCCGTCGAGGCTTTTGTAGACCCCATCGCCCCAGCCCACGTGCCGGCCGCTCACGTTTTCGCCCGTGCCGACCCACACCACGCTCGGGTTAGCCGGGTCAAGGGCGACGCACCCGATCGAGAAAGAGGCCTGGTCTTCAAAGACCGGTTTAAAGGTAGTGCCGCTGTTGGTAGTCTTCCAGACCCCGCCTGAGCCCACGGCAATATACCAGTTGCTCTTGTCGTGGGGGTTTACGGCAATGTCTGCAATGCGCCCGCCCATCAGGGCCGGGCCGATGGGGCGCAGGGAAAGGCCTTTCGCCATTTCCCGATGGATTTCTGTCGCTGCCTGTTGGGCAAGAACGTTAAAGGAGGTAAAAAGGGTGGCGCAAAAGAGTGCGATGGGTTTCCGGATCAGGGTATGCATATTTCTTTTTTTGGGATGTGAGGTTAGCCAGACAGGTCGATTAAATGGAGAAGAAGGTAAGGCAAAATTTCTAATGATCTCCCTTTGTATCGGGGAAAGGCAGCGACATGGCCGGCCTGAAGGCGGTCAGGCCTTCTTCGCGGATGGTTTTCTCAACATCCCGGATGGAGGAGGGCACGAAGGCGCTGAGGTTCTCGGCCCCGGTTTCGGTGATCACGACCACATCTTCGATTCGGATGTAGAGCCTCTCTTCGGGGATCCAGATCATGGGGTCTATGGTAAAGACCATGCCGGGTTGCAGGGGAACGCGGTGCACCACCCCCACATCGTGCACTGCCATGCCCACAGGGTGCTGGAAGTGGCCCCTGAATTTCAAACCCTCCTCGACGGCTTGCTGATGGGCGGGGCGTGCAAAGGCCTTCCCTTTCAGGTAGCCCTCCATGTCAGCGGCTGCCCGGTCAAGGACTTCGTCTGATGTAACACCTGGTTTCAGGTGCCGGAACAGGGCGTCGCGGTAGGCAACAATGTACTCGTATAACGCCGTTTGCGCAGGGTCGAAGGTGCCGTTTACGGGCCAGATGCGGGTCACGTCACTGGTGTAATTGTGGTAGTCAGGGGCATAATCCATCAAGACCAGGTCCCCGTCTTTCAGCCTGTCGGTTTTCCTGAAATAATGGCCCATGTAGGCATTTGTCCCGCCTCCGATAATGGCCGGGTACCCGTCTCCCTGGGCGCCGTGCTGGTAGAAAATATACTTGGCAGCCGCATCGAGTTGATATTCATACACCCCCGGCGCCGTCGAGCGCATGGCTTCCACAATGCCCAGGCCGGCTATCTGGGTGGCTTTCCTTATTACTTCGATTTCCCGGGGGCTTTTTATCAGCCGCATCGAATCCAGAAGGGGAGAGAGGTCCCTGATTTCGAAGGCCGGGAAGCGGTCGTGCAGGAGGTTTTTGAAAAGGGCCTCGCGGGGGGTGTGCGAATCCCATGGGTCGGCAGCTGCGCGGGCCTGTCCGTGCAAAATTTCGTCCCGGCTGTCATTCCCTGTTTCTGCCGGGCTCAAAGGGGTGTACAGCAGCGGCACATCGGCTTTGATCAACCCGGTGCCCACCAGGTCACTGCTCAGGAATTCAACCGGAAGCACCCGCTGAATGCCCGTCAGTTGTTGGATCAGTTCTGCATCTTCTGCAGATAATATCTTGCCCTGGCTTTGCTCCCTGCCTTCGTCCCGGTGGGGGAGATACAGGGTAGTGCTTCTGTTTTTCCCGTTCAGCAGCAAATAGGCATGGCCCTCTTCCAGGCCGCACAGGTAATAGAAGGTATTGGACTGCCTGAAGACCTTGAACCCCGCAACGCTCGGGGCGCTCTGGATCAGGGCAATGGCATTGGGGCCAATGGCCTCAAAAATGCGTGCCCTGCGCGCTTCAAATTCAGCAGGAGGGAAGTCGGTCTGGAAATAATGCCTTTCCTGCGAATGGGCGGTCCAGATGGCCAGCAGCGGGAAAAGGAGAACTCGGAAAAACATTTTCAGGGAAACCATTTCGGGTATTTTTTGATTTAATAGGAACGTTCGGAGTTAAGCCTTAAATTAAGCATAAATTTAGGGAGGAATGCACCAAAATCCCTGCCGGGGCTCCGGGATTGGTTTGAACCCGGGCGGAATGCTTTTCTCACCTTGTAAAACCCAACTCATGGCGTGTAAAAAGAAGGCCTTTTTAATAGTGCTCTGCGCACTGTTTGTCGTACTGGCGCCCTACAGGGTGGCGGCATTTACCGACACCTATCCCAAGAACCCAAAGATCGATGTCCTCCATTATTCCTTTCAGATCGAACTTTCTGACGCAACCGATGAGATCCGGTGCCAGGTAACGGTCGATTTGCGGTTTAGGGAAAGCGGCCTGCGCCAGTTGCGACTCGACCTGATCAATGCCACGGCGGCACTTGGCAATAAAGGGATGACCGTTACCCGGGTGGTTTCTGGGGGAAAAAGCCTGGCCTTTTCCCATCAGGACGATGCATTGCTGGTAACATTCGATACGGCCTCAGAACGCGACCAGCGCAGGCAGGTTACCATCAGCTATCACGGGATTCCTGCCAGCGGGCTCCAAATCGGGGCAAACAAATACGGAGACCGCACTTTTTTCAGCGATAACTGGCCCGATCGGGCGCGGCACTGGCTGGCCACGGTCGACCACCCGTACGACAAGGCGACCTGTGAATTCATCGTTACGGCCCCGGCCCGCTACCAGGTGGTTTCGAATGGCCTCAAAAAGGAGGAAACCAATCTGGCCAATGGCCTGAAACGCACCCACTGGAAGCAGTCGGTGCCCATTGCATCGTGGTTGTACGTGCTGGGGGTGGCCGAGTTTGCCGTGCAGTATGTGGATGAATTTGACGGCAAATCGATACAGACCTGGGTTTTCAGGCAAGACCGCGATGCCGGCTTCTATGACTTTGCGGTGCCTACCAAACAGGCGCTCGAATTCTACAGCGACTATATCGGGCCCTATTCCTATGAGAAACTCGCCAACATACAGTCGAACAGCGTAAGCGGGGGCATGGAAGCGGCTTCGGCCATTTTTTACAGTTCCGATGCGGTAACAGGCGACCGGAGCCTGCGCTGGCGCAATGTGGTCATCCACGAAATTGCGCACCAGTGGTTCGGCAACGCGGTCACCGAGTACGACTGGGACGATGTCTGGCTCAGCGAAGGCTTTGCCACGTATTTCACGTTGCTCTTTATCGAGCATGCCTATGGACGGGATGCCTTTGTGGAGGGCCTGCGCGCCAGCCAGAAAAGCGTGGATGCCTTTCATGAAAAAAATCCCGGGTACACCATCATCCATAAAAACCTGGCCGATATGGCACAGGTGACCACTTCCCAAACCTACCAGAAGGGAAGCTGGATCTTGCACATGCTTCGCGGGGTGGTGGGCACCGAGGTATTCTGGGAAGGGATCAGGGCGTACTACCGGGAATTCAAAGACGCCAATGCCACCACGGCAGACTTCAAAAGGGTGATGGAAGAAGTTTCCGGCAAAGACCTGGGCGCCTTTTTCAAGCAGTGGCTGTATGAGCCCGGGGTCCTTGAGCTCGAAGGCCATTGGAGCTTTGATGAGCAGGCCGGGCAGGTCGTGGTGGAGCTCGAACAGGTGCAATCTGGCGGGCTATGGATTGATATGCCCATAGAGGTGGCAATCAGGGGGAAAAATGGCTCGAAGTCGCTGGAGACCATCCGCATCCGGGAAAAGGTCAATCGCATTGCGATCAACGTGGATGGTGAACCGGAAAACCTGGAACTTGACCCCAACCTGTGGGTGCTGATGCGCGCTTCATTTGAAAAGCGTTGATTTTGCAAGACAGGGGTAAGGCGCTGTGCCCTGGGGGGGTTGCAAACGGTCTGAAACAGTGTTCCAACCGTTTTTTCGCAACGAACAGTCCATGAGAAAAACGCACTAAAAAGGAATGGATGGACGAAATTGAAAAGTACATCTCGCAGTTCCCACAGGAGGTCCAGGCAGTTTTGCGAAACCTGAGGCAGCTGATCCGAAATTGCGCCCCGGAAGCCGTGGAAAAAATGGCCTATGGCATGCCCGGGTATAAAACACACGGCAGGCCCCTGGTGTATTTTGCAGGCTATAAGAACCACATCGGGTTGTATGCAACCCCCTCGGGGCATAGTGAATTTCAAAAGGAACTTTCGGGGTATAAGCAGGGAAAGGGATCGGTGCAGTTTCCGCTTGACCAGCCCATGCCTTATGATCTGATCAAACGCATTGTGGAATTCAGGGTGGATGAAAACCAACAGAAGGCTGCCAGATGAAATCCTATCTGTTGACGTTCCCCCAATCGGAAATAAATCGCCCAACATGAAATCGAAGTCAGGCCTCCGAATTGAAGAGCTGTGCGAAGCCAACCTGCCCGGGGCAACCAGGTTGGTTGTCAGGCTTTGGCCCGAATGCATCTACGGGGAAGAATTGGAAAATGGGTTACGGATCATAAAGGCGGCAAACCAGAAGGGTTTTGTAGCCAGGGCAGGTACTTCCTTTACAGGCTTTATCCAGCTTTCGCTCCGTACCGATTATGTGGAAGGGACCGCTTCATCCCCCGTGTTGTATGTTGAGGGCCTTTACGTGGAACCGGGTTGGCGCCGGCGCGGGGTGGCCCGGCAGCTGATCGCGAAAGCCGGGGAATGGGGACGGCAGATGGGATGCACCGAAATGGCATCCGATGCCGAACTCGGCAATGCAGGCAGTATTGCGTTCCATAAAGCTTTGGGTTTCACGGAGGTAAACAGGGTGGTTTGTTTTGTTCGGCCCCTGCCTGAGTAAATGGGCCTCAATTCACAAGCCGGTGGCATGCCGGGGATTGCTACCCGGCTTTTTGTATTTTGGGAGGCCTGGAAGCCAATTCATTTAGCAACTCACAATACGACATGAAAAAGCACCGCATCTACACCATGGCCGTTGCGGGGGTTTACCCGCATTATATCGCCAAAGCCGAGAAAAAGGGCCGCACCAGGGCCGAGGTAGACACTATTTTTACCTGGCTCACCGGCTACGATGCCGAGGCCCTGCAAAAACACCTCGATGCCCGTACCGATTTCGAGACCTTTTTTGAACAGGCGCCCCTGCTGAACCCCAATGCGTCCAAGATTACCGGGGTGATCTGCGGGTACCGGGTCGAAGACATCGAAGACCCGCTCATGCAGAAGGTCCGCTACCTCGACAAGCTTATCGATGAGCTGGCCAAAGGGAAAGCCATGGACAAAATCCTGCGGACCTAGGCAGAAAAGCACTTTCATTTTACAGTGTTAGGGTCTGGCTCCAACCCGCCCGACTATGGAACCCAAACCACGGCAAGGAAAGTGCATGGCAGGCGGTTACCTTGCGCCCGGGGGTTTTGGGGCGCTTCCCCTTTTTTAAATTTGAAGATTTGAAAATTTGCCAATTTGAAAATGGGGTCAGGATTTCAGGGGTTCTACACTTCTTATTGAACCTTGAACCCTTCAACTGCCAACAGCCGCTGCCAACCGCCTGCTTTACGATAGGGGGTTGCAGGGTAAAAAGTTACCTTGTTCCCGGGGGTTTTGGGGAATTCCCCCCTATTTAGTCTCCCCGTCTGGCTGTCCAAATCAGACCCAGGCTCCCGTTGGTCGAAATTTTTCCTGTTCCGACGTACTTAAAGCCCGCCTTTCATACGATCGCCTGCCTCCATGGCGTTTGATAGAAGCCCGTCCGATACTATAAACACGGGCTTCCAATTCCTGGCCCTATGAAAAACTGGATCGCGCTCTTACTTTTTGCCCTGGCCCTGACTGCCTGTTCGAAAGACGACGACCCGGCCCCGCCCATCCCTGCCCCAGCCTTTTATTTCCCGCCCCTGCAGGGCACGACCTGGGAGACCACCACCCCTTCCGAGCTGGGGTGGAACGAAACTGCGATTGCCCCCTTGCGTGATTACCTGGCATCAACCAACACCCGGGCCTTCATGATACTGGTCAATGGCAGGATTGTGATGGAGGAATATTTCAATGGGCACACTACCACAAGCACCTGGGAATGGAACAGTGCCGGCAAAACCCTGGTGTCAGCCGCCACCGGCCTGGCCGAACAGGAAAACCTGATTGATGTCAATACCCCGGCCTCGGCCTACCTGGGCGAGGGCTGGACCAACATGCCCCCGGAAAAGGAAAGCCTGATCACCCCGTGGCACCTGATGACCATGACCTCCGGAATCGATGATACCAAACAACTGGTGGTGCAGCAAAACCTGACCTATGTGGCCGATGCGGGCACCCGCTGGGCCTACGGAAATGTCTTCCAGAAGCTCATCGACGTGGTTGCCGAAAGCAGCGGGCAGGATTTTGACGCCTACTTCAACGCCAGGCTCAAATCCCGGATCGGGATGGACGGGTATTGGAACTACGGCGCTATTTTCACCATTTACCACAGCTCGGCCCGCAGCATGGGGCGGTTTGGCCTGCTGGCCCTGAACCAGGGAAAATGGGAAGATGAACAAATTCTCAGCGCCTCCTATTTTTCCCAGGCGACAACTACCTCCCAAAACCTGAACCTTTCCTACGGCTACCTGTGGTGGCTCAACGGGAAGACTTCCTTTATGCTCCCCACAGACCAGACCGTCTACCCCGGGCCGCTGGTGCCCAATGCGCCTTCAGACATGTACGCTGCCATGGGGGCTTTGGACCAGCGCCTCTACGTAATCCCGAGCCGAAAAATGGTAATAGTGCGGATGGGGGGTGCCTCTGACCCCGACAACCCCAATTTTGCGGTCTCGGGCTTTGACAATACGCTTTGGGAGAAGATCAGGGCGGTGATAGACTGATTGCTTCCATTTTTGTAGAAGGGTGTTTCGGGTGATTCGATAGTCCAAAATCTCAATGCCAGGATTTTCTTGGAGGGTTGCGAGGAAGATGCAGCAGAAGGGAATACCTTGTTCCCGGGGATTTTGGGGTGTTTCCCCTTATCCCATTTGAAAATATACCGATTTGAAAATTGGGATGGATTGTTAAGAGGAAGGTCCTGTCTCCCTGAACCTCTG
>CAYWZF010000117.1:0-8045 GCA_964461555.1 uncultured Robiginitalea sp.
CACACAAATTTTCCCAGTACGGGCCTTCCCTGGCCGCCGGGGACGTGAACGAAGACGGCCTGACCGACCTGCTGGTGGCCGGCAGCCGGAGCTTTGACGAGAAATGGCTGTTGCAGAATGCCGACGGCACCTTCACGGAACGCGAGGTGAATTACAAAACGGCTGCCGGGAAGGAAGAAGAAGATACGGCCACCCTGCTATTTGATGCAGATGGCGACGGCGACCTCGACCTCTACCTGGCCCGAGGCTCCGCGCAATACGAACCTGGCGATCCCTTCTATAGGGACGTGCTGCTGCTCAACGACGGGCGGGGCAATTTTGCCGAAGCTGCCGGGGCCCTGCCCCAAATCATGGCAAACACCTCGGTGGTGAAGGCAGCCGATTACGACGAAGACGGAGACCTCGACCTGTTTGTGGGCAGCCGGGTGCTGCCCTTCGCCTACCCTTCGGCCGACCGCTCCTACATCCTGAGGAACGACAGCTCGGCCGGGCAGGTGAAGTTCAGCGATGTCACGAAAGAAATAAGCAGCCCGCTGGAGTACGCCGGGCTGATCAGCGATGCGCTCTGGACCGATTTCAACGGGGATGGCCGGCCCGACCTCATTCTGGCGGCCGAATGGAGCCCGCTGCGCTTTTTTGAGAACCGACAGGGCCAACTGGTAGAGGTGACTGGCGATACGGGCCTGTCAGATGACAAGGGCTGGTGGAACAGCCTGGCCGGGGCCGACCTCGACAACGACGGGGATATCGACTACGTGGCGGGGAACTCGGGCACGAATAGCTACTTCAGGGGGACCAAAGCAGAGCCGGTGCGGCTTTACGCCAAAGACCTCGACGACAACGGCATGATCGACCCCCTGATTTCCTACTACCTGCGCGACAGTATCGGGGTGAAGCACGAGTACCTGTACCACCCCTGGCAGGATGTGGTCAAACAGTTTGCAGGCATTCGCAAATACTTTAACTCCTTCGGGGCGTTCGGGGCCTCTACCCTTCCCGAAATGTTCCAGGACGGCCTGCTCGACGATGCCGTGGTGTATGAATTCAATACCCTGGAAACTTCCTGGATCGAAAACCTGGGCAATAACCGCTTCAGGCGGCATGCCCTGCCCGTGGCCGCACAGATCGCCCCTGCCTACGGCATCGCAGCCGAAGACTTCGACGGGGACGGGCGCATCGACCTGCTGCTGGTCGGCAACGACTTTGGGATGGAAGTACAGCAGGGCCGGGCAGACGCCCTGATGGGCCTGATGCTGAAGAACCGGGGCGACGGGTCTTTCGAGCCCCTGAACTCCGACCGCAGCGGGTTCTACGTGCCGGGGGACGCGAAAGCCCTGGTTCGGGTAACCACGGCTGACGGGAAGGCCCTGTGGGTGGCCTCCCAGAACAATGCCCGCCTAAAAGCCTTTGAAGCCGTTCACGAAGGGATGCTGATCCCTGTAAGCCCCCGGGAGGTGCGGGCCAAAGTAACCCTTGGCGACGGAAAATTGCAGGCGCATGAGTTTTACTGGGGCAGCGGTTTCCTTTCCCAGTCGGAACGGGTGCTGGAAGTACCCAAAACGGCACGGCGCGTTGAATTCTTTGACCGTCAGGGGAATGTGACCCGCAGCCTCGACCAGGCCGCACTCTAGGGGCGTTCGCGCCGCTGGCGGGCAAACCACTCGAAAAGGCCGTCGGTCAGGTAGGCCTGGTCCCAGGCATTGTGCCCGACCCCCTCGTACGGGGTAAAAGTGACGTTATACCCCAGCTTGCGCAACCGAGCTACCATCTGTTCCGATTCGGAAAAGGGGATCACCCGGTCTTCGGTGCCGTGGAATACCCAGATGGCCAGTTGTTTGTCGATCCAGGAAGCGTACGGCACCGGGGCCATGCCGCAGACCACGGCCATGGCCGCAAAGGTATCGGGGTACTGCACCGCCATTTCCCAGCAGGCCGACCCGCCCCGGCTCAGGCCGGTGAGGTAGATCCGGTCGGGGTCGACCCGGTTGGTGCGAACCACTGAATCGAGCAATTGCTTCACCGCCCGCACATTCCACCACTGCTTCGCGTGCGGGTTCTGGGGCGCCAGGATCAGGAAGGGGAATTCGTGCCCCTCAGCCAGCATTTTGGGCGGCCCGCCGGTCTTCAGCATTTCCAGGTCCTGGCCCGACTCCCCGCCTCCGTGTAAAAACAACAGCAGCGGATACCGCCCGGCGCCCGTGTCAGTATAACCGGGCGGGTAGTACAGGTAATAGTGAAGCGTTTCCCTGACCTCAGTCTGCTGCGACCCGGTTACGAGCCTCGACTGGGCCGTACAGGCCTGCAGGGTAAGGGTGGCCAGCAATATGAAAGCCAGCGGGGCGTGCCGGTTCAAATCTCGCCATGTTATCCTGCCCTTGGCCACAGTAGCTCTCCCGGATTTCAGTTGTTGTAATACTTCTCGTGTACGCCAAAGCGGGCATCTTCAGAGGCCGTTTTGCTCTGGCTCTTCACGTCGAGCACCATCACGGCCGGTGCCGCCTCTTCGGGCCCCGCAGCCGGCCAGTTGGGCAGATCAAGGCTGTTGGGATCCCCTTTTTTGATGAAGTTGGCAAAAAAAGCCTGCATGGTCTCGGAAACCTTGTAGTCGTCGGCAGTCCAGGCGTAGTCTTCGACCAGGGGCAGGTTGCCCATGCAGTATTCAATCTCGCAGGCATGGGGTGCCCCGATCGGCTCGGGCCTGGGAGGGGCATCTTCCGTCGCCCGCACCGTACCCCCGGCAAGGCCGGGCATCAGGCCCTGGTCCTTCAGGGGCGGGCGCAGCTTGCTGTACAGGTAGCGGTACACGGGCTGGTTGCTGTGCCTGCGGTGCAGGTCGAACCACTTCCAGGTGCTGTAGACGATAAACCGGTCTGAAGCCAGGGCCGTGGCAGAAACTTCCACCTCTTTGGCATCGGCGTGGGGGTAGGCAGCGAGCACTTCAGCGTGGAGCTTCGGATAGGCCTCTTTCACTTTGGCTTCGAAGTTTTCGGGGGTATAGGGTGCCCCCTGCATGAAGGCCATGCCAGGGATTTCGGCACTGTTCCAACCCAGCAGCAGGGGCACCCGGGCCTGCTCCCCTTTCTCGAAAATCTCGGGCAGGCTGGCCGGCAAAAAATACCCGTCTATAACCATCGGGAAGCCGAAGCGGCCGCTTTCGTTGTACATTTCATAAATATCGCGGGTGGGCAGGCTGCGCAGGTCTTCAACGGAGGCAACCCCTGCCTTTTGCAGGAAGTCGGCCCCCTGTTTTTCAGCCTCAGCCAGGGGCACCGGCGCCATGGTCGGGAAAATCGCAGCCCCGCTCTCCCCGATCGCGCCAGCAAGGAGGTTCTTCGACAAGGGGGAGGCCATCAGGGTGCTCACCCCGATAGAACCGGCTGATTCCCCGGCAATGGTGATTTTATCAGGGTCGCCCCCGAAGGCGGCAATATTGCGTTTCACCCACTGCAGGGCCGCTACCTGATCGAGGGCCCCGTAATTGCCCGAGGCCCTGTAGGGCGCCTCGGCGCTCAGCTCCGGATGGGCCAGGTACCCAAAGATGTTCAGCCGGTAGTTGGTGGTCACCACCACCATGCCCTTCCTGGCCATGCTCTCCCCGTCGTAGCGGTATTCAGAGGCATCCCCGGCCACGTTGCCGCCGCCGTAATAGTAGACCAGTACCGGCAGCTTTTCGGTATGGCGCTTTGCCGGGGTCCAGACATTCAGGTAGAGGCAGTCTTCGCTCACCCCGGCCGAACGCGATTTCATATCGCCAAAGACATTGGTCTGCATGGGCCTGGGGCCAAAGGATTTTGTCATTTTCACCCCTTCCCAGGGATCCATGGGCTGAGGGGCCTTCCAGCGGAGTGGGCCCACGGGCGGTTTCGCAAAAGGCACCCCGAAATAGGTCTGGATGCCTGTATTCGTGTCGTAATTCCCTTCAATGGTGCCCTTGTCTGTGCGGGCCTGCACCGGAAAGGCGTTGTTGTTCTGGGCGGAAAGCCCGGGAGCGGCGAGAAAGATCATGGCCAGGATGGCGCGTTTAATGGTGTTAGGTTGCATGGCGAAACAGGTTGCATTTCAAGTGTACAAGATACATTTTTTAAGGGACATCCGGGCAGGCTCAGGCCCCCTCCCGGGCCATGCTCCGCACGCCAAACACGGGCCCGCCCCGGTGCCCCACGTGGGGGGAGATACGCACCTGCAGTCGCTTCTTCCCACGGCTGAGGGCTTCAGGAACCGGGTAACGGCGGGTCAGGAAAGCCCCGTCTTGGATGCCGCTGATATCCTGGGTCGCAATTGTTTGGCCGTCGACCACAATGTCAAAGGTCTTGCTGCCCGTGTACCCGCCCCAATACTCGAAAACAAGGTCTACCGGGCCCGCTTCCGGGATGGCCATCTCAAAGGAGAACCAGCCCCCCCTTTCGGCCTGCCGGGCCGTTCTCCCCTTCATCTCCACGATGTAGGTGGCTTCGCCCTGGTAGGCGTGGTCGCGCTCGGGCTGCATCTGCCCGGGCTGGAAAAAGTCGAAGGTTTCCCTGACCAGCTTGCTGTAGGCTTCCTGTTCGCGTTGGATCTCCTCGCGGTGGGCCTCCCACTGCTGCGGGCTGTACAGGTCCCAGTAAACGGTGTACCGCCGGTCGTTGAGGCCATAAAGCGGCCTGAGGGTTATCACTTCGCGAGCGACGCCTTCCCGAAATCGGAAGGTGTTGGGCTCCTGGGCCGGTTCGAGCCAGGTTTCAGGTGCCATCTGTTCCCTTATCAGGGTGGGCACCACCTCGGGCCGCTCGGCATTCCCGTCTTCGAGCACGCCCAGGTCCCCCGCCAGTACCAGGGGGCCGTAGAGGACCGCCAGGCGGTTCGGGTTGTCGGGCATGGCTTCGGCCCGCAGGGCAAAGGGCATCTGCACCTCAAGGCGGTCGCTGTCTTCCCAAGTGCGGGTCAGGCTCAGGAAGCCCCGGTTGTCGGTTTGCCCGGGGAATTCTTTCCCGTTCAGCAGCAGGCGGACCCCCTGCCCTGCCCAGGCAGGGCGGCGTACCTTGAGGGTGAAGCGGGTGGGCGCCTCGAGATTGAAAGCAAGGGTCGTGCCCTGCTCTACCGGGAATTGCGTCTGCTGGGTTACCCGAATTCCTTTATCATGCCAGTCGAGTTCCGAGGCGATGAACTGGGTCACCCAAAGGGCGTCGTCTTGATGGTAGTAAACCGGGGCGTTGTACAGGGCGTGGTTCTCCATGCCCGAGCCCACACAGCAGGTGAAGGAGTACGGGTCCTGGAAGGCCTTGAAGCCACCCATGGCCAGCGAGAGGAAATAGGTCACCCGCCCGTCTTCGGGGTTCTGGGACGCCAGGATGTGGTTCAGCAGGCCCCGTTCGTAATAATCCATCGCCCCTGGGGTGGGGTCGATCCGGAAAAGCAGGTCGGTCAGCTTGAGCATGTTGTACACATTGCAGGTCTCTGTGGTCTCAGGGCTCAGGCGCATGCTGAGCTGGTCGGGCTTCCCAAAGTACTCGTGGTTGGTGTTCCCCCCGGTCACATAGCTGTGGTGGTGGACTACCCGGTCCCAGAAAAAAGAGGCGGCCCGGTAATCGGTGCTGTCTCCGGTTACGAGGAACCGCTTGGTCAGGCCGATGAGCTTCGGGAACTGGGTGTTGCCGTGCAGCCCGGCCAGGGAATCGTGCCCGGCCTCCAGGGGCCCCAGCACGGCCTCGTGGTAAAAGCGGCCCGCCAGGGCGAGGTAGCGCCCTTCGCCGGTATCGGCGTACAGGTCTGCCAGTACCTCATTCATCCCGCCGTGTTCGCAGTTCAATACCTGTTGCATCTGGCCGTGGTCGAGGCCCGACAAGACCTTTTCGATCCAGTCCGCAAAATGGCGCGCCACCTCCAGGGCCTGGGCGTTGCCCCCAAGCCTGTAGGCATCGCGAAGGCCGGCCAGCACCTTGTGGTGGGTGTAGAAAGGCGCCCAGATCCCATTCAGGTCGAAGCCCTGGGAGCGGATATTGCCCCGGGCTACCTCGTCTTCAAAGATGCGTTTCCCGTGGTCAAAAGCCCCAATATACCCCTCCCCGTCGGCCTGCTGGCAGGTGGCCAATTCGGAAACGATATAATCGGACCGGTCGCGGAATTCCTTGTTTCCCGTACCCTGGTAGAGCAGGTTGCAGGCAGAGAGGTAATGCCCGAGGCTGTGCCCGGCCAGGGATTCCCCTTCCCACCCCCCGTAGGGTTCGGCTTTGGGCTGCAGGCCGGCCTGGATCCGGAAGCGGGCCAGCAGGCGGTCTGGCTCATAGGCCAGCACGGTTTTTTCATCGAGCTGGCGGGCATGAAGGAAAGGCCCTTCGAGGAGGCTGACCTGGTTCAGGGCAAAAGCCGAGACGCCCCCGGCAGATTCGGGCTCCCCTTCAGGACTGCCACAGGCAGCCAACAGGGAAAGGGCACCTGAAACCAGCACCCGCGGGAAAACAAGGCGAGGAGAAAGCATACACGCGGTTTTTACAGGTAAGTTCCGTATAAGATTCGGCATATCCAAACCCTCAGGGGCAATCGGCCGATCCGGCGCTGGGATGCGCCTGCACACCCCTGAACCGGGCACGGCGAAAAGGCGAATTTTCGTATCTTTTACCCCTGAAAGGAGCGATACTTCCATGAATGGCATAACCCTGAAATTCTGCGCAGCCACCCTGCTTTGCGCCCTGGCAGGATGGGCTCCCGCCTTTGCCCAGGCAGAGGGGGAAAAAACCCTGACCCTGGCCTGGGACACTTCCCGGTCTATGGAAGACAACCAACCGGTTTACGCCCTGCGCTACCTCGAGGCTGTTTTTGCGGCCAACCCTGACTGCCAGGTGCGGCTGCTGGCCTTCAGCTCGCAGGTAGAGGAACAAACGTTCGCCGTACGCGGGGGCGACTGGGGTGCGCTTAAAGCCCACCTTGAGGCCCTGCCCTATGACGGGGCCGCCTTTTACGGGGGGCTGGCGGCTTCCCTCAACGCCGGTGAAACCTATCTGTATACCGACGGGAAACAGGTTCTGCCGGCCGAGCGGCTCCCGGTTGAAAAAGGGTATACGGTGCTGAGCCGGGCCATTGGGAAAGAGCAGCAATTCCTGGAGCGCTCTGCCCTGCTCTACCGGGGAAACTATGTGCAGCTTACCCCATACAGCGCCCGGGAAGACGCATCGCTGCCCGATGCCGGGGGCGGCCTGCGCGGCAGGATCTTCCTCGACAACAAGCCCGCCCCCGGGCTTTTCGTCCAGCGGAAAGGGGCCTCCCAGGGCACTACCACCGATTCGGAAGGCTGGTTTGAATTAAACGCCACCCCGGGCGACACCCTGCAGATCAGCGGCGGGACCTTCGCCCTGCCCCTGGAACGCCCCATCCCGGCCGAAGGGCAACCGAGCCTCTTCCTCGACAGCCGCGTGATCGCCCTCGAAGAAGTGGAAGTCAGCCAGAGAAGGCGCAGGGAAGGGAGCAAAAACACGACCAATACCGGGTATGGGCAGACCGATAAAGACCGGGTGGGGGTCGCCGTGCAGTCGATCGATGAGGAGCAGATCTCATCCGTGACCACCGATGTTTCCAAAGCCATTCAGGGTAAATTCTCAGGGGTGCAACTGGGCCAGGAAGACGACATCAGCAAGGTGACCATGCGCACCAGCAACACCATGCTGCTCAATAATTACGGGCTGATCGTGATTGATGGGGTGCCCATGGAACAAAGCGATTCTTCGGGCAAAAGCCCACAGGCAGCCTTTAATTATGTAGACCCTGAGAACATAGCCGACATCACGGTGCTCAAAGGCATGGCAGCTACCACCCGCTATGGCACCCTGGGTGCCAACGGGGTGATATTGATCACCACCAAGAACGCCGTTTCGGGCAAGGCGCCAACCGTGCAGGAAGACCGGATGCGTCTGAGGAACAACACCTATACAGGGGAAGGCCTTTCGGCCGGAACCAACTCGGCCGTGCACGAAGCCCTGGCCGTAGCACCTCCCGGGGACGCTTACCAGAGGTACCTCGACCTGCGGGCCGGCAACGGCAACCGGCCGGGGTTTTACCTCGATGTCTTTGAATTC
>CAYWZF010000118.1:0-7981 GCA_964461555.1 uncultured Robiginitalea sp.
GGGGTGCCGCTCTGGTTGAACTGGGAGCCGTGGGTGGCGCACTGGAAGATGCCCCCCTGGGCCGATACGAAGCGTACTTCTTCGGTCTGCTGGTGGCTGCAGACCTGGCTGGCGGCCACGAAATTTCCTTCCAGGTTGCGGGCCACCACCACGAAATTCCGGAGGATGAAGTCTCCCGGGTTCTGCAGCAATTGCCCGTCGGGGCCACTGAGGTCTATGGTAAAATCAACCCCCGTGGGGATGGGCTGTTTTTCGAGTTCGGGCCCTTTGGTGCAACCCTGTACACAGGGAAAAGCAAGGGCAAAAGCGGCACCCGCCCCCAGGGACCTCAGAAATTCCTTTCGTTCCATTTGGCTTCTTTTAGTTTGGGGAACCCCCCTGCTTGAAACAACGCGGGTTTGGCGAAAATCGTATGCCTCAGTACGTGAAGGTGCCCTTGGGGCTTTGCAGGGTGAGTCTGCGCCCCGTATGCGCCTCAACCCGGCCTACCACCCGGGCGGCAATGCCAAACGATTCCGAGAGGGCGATCAACCGGTCGGCATACGCAGGGGGCACGTAGAGTTCCATGCGGTGCCCGCAGTTGAAGACCTGGTACATCTCCTTCCAGTCGGTGCCCGACTCGCGCTGTATCAGCTCAAAGAGGGGCGGCACCTCAAAAAGGTTGTCTTTGATCACGTGGAGGTCTTCCACAAAATGGAGGATCTTGGTCTGGGCTCCCCCGCTGCAGTGCACCATGCCGTGGATGGGCCCGTGGCCGAATTCCTCAAATATCTTTTTGATGACAGGGGCATAGGTGCGGGTTGGCGAAAGCACCAGTTTGCCTGCATCCAGGGGCACGCCCGCTACCGGGTCGAGCAGGCCCACGCCCCCGGAATAGACCAGGTCGGCCGGGATTTCCGGGTCAAAGCTTTCGGGGAACTCCCTGGCCAGGCTGTTGGCAAAAACGTCGTGCCGGGCCGAGGTGAGCCCGTTGCTGCCCATCCCCCCGTTGTACGATGACTCATAGATAGCCTGCCCGAAGCTGGCCAGCCCGACGATCACGTCCCCAGGGCTGATACGGGCGTTGTCGATCACCCGGTCGCGGCGTATGCGGGCGGTGACGGTGGAATCTACGATAATGGTGCGCACCAGGTCGCCCACATCGGCGGTCTCGCCCCCGGTGCTGTGGATGGTGATGCCCCATTGCTCCAGGTCGGCGATCAGCTCCTGGGTGCCCTCAATGATGGCGGCGATCACCTCCCCGGGGATCTTGTTCTTGTTCCGCCCGATGGTCGAGCTCAGCAAAATGTTGTCGGTAATGCCCACGCACAGCAGGTCGTCGAGGTTCATCACCAGGGCATCTTGCGCAATACCTTTCCAGACCGACAGGTCGCCGGTCTTCTTCCAGTACATATAGGCCAGGGAAGATTTGGTTCCCGCCCCGTCGGCATGCATGACAAGGGCGTACTCCGGGTCGCCCCCCAGGTAATCGGGCACCACCTTGCAGAAGGCCCTGGGGAAAAGGCCCTTATCGACCTTCGATATGGCCCTGTGGACCTCGTCCTTGGTGGCCGATACCCCTCGGCGGCCGTAGCGTTCGGATGCGTTCGAAGCCATGCTGTACTGTTTCAGTTGCCACAAAAATAAGGGAATCCGGCGGAACAGCCCCCCGGATTCCCTGCTGGCACAAGTGAAATTATGCCTATTTTATAAACAGGAGGTCGCGGTATTTGGCCAGGGGCCAGTGCGCATCCGAAACCAGGCGCTCGAGGCGGTCGCAGTGGTCGCGTATCTGCTCGAAGTACGGGAGCACCGACCCGCAATAGGCTTCTGCCTTCTTGTTCAGGTCTTTGAGGCCGTTGGCCCGCTTGCGGGCCTCGGTCATGGCATCGGTCTTCTTTTTGGCCTCCTGCAGCTGCTCGCCCAGTTGCTCCAGGATGCCGAGCTGGGCCTCGCTTACCTTCTTGTGGGCCGCCCCGTAGACCTCCTTCAGGCCCAATACGTTTTCAAGCAGCGTATTCTGGTAGGCAACCGCGGCGGGGATGATCTGGTTGTAAACCAGCTCGCTGAGTACCCGCCCCTCGATCTGGGTCTGGAGGATGTAGGTCTCCAGTTCGACCTCTTTGCGGGCTTTGATCTCCTTTTCGGTAAGGACGCCGGTAACCCGGAACAGCTCCAGGGTTTCCGGGGCGGTGAGCACCTGCACGGCAGCCGGGGTATTGCGGTTGTGGCTCAGCTTGCGCCGGGCAGCTTCCTGTTCCCACTGCTCGCTGTAGCCGTCCCCGTCAAAACGGATGCGCTTGCTCGCCTTGATGTACTCGCGCAGCACATTGAAGATGGCCTCGTCTTTCTTGAGTTTTTTCTTGTCGATCAGGTTGTCTACCTCAGCCTTGAATTCGCGCAGCTGATGGGCCACGATGGTGTTGAGCACGGTCATGGGCTTGGCACAGTTGGCCCGGGCCCCTACCCCCCGCATCTCGAACTTGTTGCCCGTGAAGGCAAAGGGCGAGGTACGGTTGCGGTCGGTGTTGTCGAGCAGGATCTCGGGTATCTTGCCCACCACATTCAGCTTGAGCTCTGTCTTTTCCTCAGGCGAGAGCTTGCCCTTCGATACCCCTTCCAGTTCATCGAGCACGTCGGTGAGCTGTTTGCCGATAAAAATGGAAATGATGGCAGGGGGCGCCTCGTTGGCCCCGAGCCGGTGGTCGTTGCTGGCCGAGGCAATGGAGGCGCGCAGGAGCTCTTCATACCGGTCTACGGCCTTTATGGTATTGACAAAGAAGGTCAGGAACTGCAGGTTCTTCATGGGGGTGCTGCCCGGGCTCAGCAGGTTGGTGCCGGTATCGGTGCTGAGCGACCAGTTGTTGTGCTTGCCCGACCCGTTGATGCCGGCAAAGGGCTTTTCGTGGAAAAGCACCTTGAGCCCATGCCGCCCGGCTACCTTTTCCATCACGTCCATCAGCAGCAGGTTGTGGTCTACAGCCAGGTTGGCTTCTTCAAAAACGGGAGCCAGTTCGTACTGGTTGGGGGCCACTTCGTTATGCCGCGTCTTGACCGGGATGCCGAGCAAGAGGCATTCCGCTTCCAGGTCGCGCATGAACTGGAAGGCCCGGTCGGGGATCACCCCGAAATAATGGTCGTCGAGCTGCTGCCCCTTGGCGGCAGCCTGCCCCACCAGGGTGCGCCCCGCCAGCATAAGGTCGGGCCGCCTGCGGGCCAGGTCGCGGTCGATCAAAAAATATTCCTGCTCCCATCCCAGGGTGGCATTGACCTTGTTCACATTCTTGTCAAAATAGCGGGCCACGGCAGTGGCCGCCTCGTCTACGGCGTGCAGCGCCCGAAGCAGCGGGGCCTTGTTGTCGAGGGCCTCGCCCGTATAGGATACAAATATGGTCGGAATGCAAAGGGTGCTCCCGTAGATAAAGGCCGGGGAGGAAGGGTCCCATGCCGTGTACCCCCGGGCTTCAAAGGTGTTTCGGATCCCCCCGCTCGGGAAGCTCGAGGCGTCGGGTTCCTGCTGCACGAGCTGGCCGCCCCCGAATTTTTCGATAGCCCGCCCGTCGGGCAGCAGATCAAAGAATGCATCGTGCTTCTCGGCCGTGGCCCCGGTCAGTGGCTGGAACCAGTGGGTGTAGTGCGTGGCTCCCATTTCGATGGCCCAGGCCTTCATCGCCTCGGCTACCTGGTCGGCCACCTTGCGGTCAATTTTCGAGCCCGAAAAGATCGCCCCCTTTACGCCGTCGTAGGCGTCGCGGGTGAGGTACTGCAGCATACGCGTTTCATTGAACACATGGCGTGCGTACAGTTCGGACCGTCGCCCACTCCACGCTTCGGGGCCCGATTCCGGTAAAAAATCGGCCCGTACGGAGGTTTCTCTTCTGACTGACATGGAAAGTATATTTCGGTTGTGGCTGGTAAAATTACGCAATTCGAATAATAAACCTGGAATTTTAGATTTTTTGCAATACACCCCTCAAAAAAAGGGGGTGTTCATAATTATATCGATTTATTTGATAATTCACCCCCTTTTTGTTGTGGCCATCCTATGGAATATTTTATTTTTGACGGTCGAAAATGATAATCAACAATTAACTTTTTTGGAATCATGAGCAAAGCAAAATTAGAGTACATCTGGTTGGATGGTTACACCCCCACCGCCAACATGAGAAGCAAGACCAAGATTGAGTCGAATTTCAGCGGAAAGCTGGAAGACTGCCCGATCTGGGCCTTTGACGGGAGTTCGACCGAACAGGCCGAAGGAGGTTCTTCTGACTGTCTGCTGAAACCGGTAGCCATTTACCCCGACCCGGCCCGCATCGATGGCTATCTGGTGATGTGCGAGGTACTGAGCCCGGATGGCACCCCCCACCCTTCCAACTCCCGCGCCACCATCGATTCAGATGTGGACGACGATTTCTGGTTCGGCTTCGAGCAGGAATACTTTATCATGGATACGGCTACCGACCTGCCTTTGGGCTTTCCTCCCGGTGGATATCCTGGCCCCCAGGGTCTGTATTACTGCTCCGTGGGCGGCAAGAACACCCACGGCCGCGAGCTGGTAGAGCGCCACGCCGACTACTGCCTGCAGGCCGGCCTGAATTTTGAAGGAATCAACCAGGAGGTCGCCTGCGGCCAGTGGGAATTCCAGATCTTCGCCAAGGGCGCCAAGAACGCCGGCGACCAGATCTGGGTGGCCCGCTACATGCTCGACCGCCTGACCGAAGAATACGGCTGGTATATCGAATACCACCCCAAGCCGATCAAAGGAGACTGGAACGGAAGCGGCATGCACGCCAACTTCTCAAACTCCCTGCTGCGCACCTGCGGCTCCAAGGCAATCTACGAGAAGGTATGCGAAGCCTTCCGCCCGGTTACCAAAGAGCACATCGAGGTATACGGCGCTTATAACGAACTGCGGCTCACCGGGAAACACGAGACCGCATCCATCAATGATTTCAAATACGGGGTTTCCGACCGGGGCGCGTCTATCCGCATCCCGATTCTGACCGTAGAGCGCGGCTGGAAAGGCTGGCTGGAAGATCGCCGTCCTGCCTCCAACGCCGACCCCTACAAAGTGGCCGCCCGTATCATCAAGACCGTGGAGAGTGCAAACATCCAGGTCGAGGCTTAGGCTTTGATTCCACAGTTAATAACTTGTTGGATGATTACCCCCGCCGGTTGGCGGGGGTTTTTTTTTCAGGTAAACGAAACGTAGAGAAAGGCGGCATAGGCGGCCAGGAGCACTACCCCGTCTTTCCAGCCCAGGCGCAACCCTTTGGGGATAAACACCAGCGGCAAGATCAGCAGGGCGAAGCCCAGCATCCAGTATATGTCGTGCGAAAGGAGGCGTTCATCCACGATGGCTATGGGGTGTACCAGGGCTGTGATCCCCAGCACGGCCAGAATGTTGAAAATATTCGAACCGATCAGGTTGCCCACCGATATGGCCTTTTCTTTGCGGATCATGGCGATCACCGAGGCTGTCAATTCAGGGATGCTCGTGCCTACCGACACCATGGTGATCGCGATGATTCGATCGCCTACCCCGAGCTGCCGGGCCAACCCTTCCGCCCCTGAAATGAGAAGCTCCGAACCACCCCAGAGGCCCGCGCCGCCAGCCCCCAAAAAGAAAGCCGTCTGATAGAGCGGCAGGCGCGACGGCATCTGCATGGCACCTTCCTCCACCGCGGTTTTCTGATACCGCAGCAAATAGACCAGAAAGAGGAACATGGTTACCACCATCACGCCCCCTTCCCACGACTCCAGCTTTCTGTCGGCAACCATAAAGCCATAGAGCATGAGCGATGCCAGCATCATCATGGGCCAGTCTGTAAAATAAAAACTGCGCCGGACGTCCAGATCGCCTATGAACAAGGTTATGGCCAGGATGAGCCCCAGGTTGGCCACATTCGACCCCACCACATTGCCCAGGGCCAGATCCGGGAATCCTTCCATGGCCGCCTTTAAGCTTACGATCAGTTCCGGGGCCGAGGTGGCAAAGGATACCACCGTCATGCCGATGATGATCTTCGGGACGGCCAGCCGCAGGGAAAGGTCAACCGACCCCCTCAACAACCAGCTCCCTCCCACGATCAACAGGGCCAGGCCCACCAGGAAATAAAGAAAGTACGTCATGCCAGGGTTGGGATAAAGATGCGGCAAATATACAACGCTACCTGAAGTGCCCCGTATCTTTCTTCGGCCAACCTGTTTTAATAGTTTTTTAACTATGTGTTTAGTTATTCAACTACATTTTTAGTTATGTTTGTGGCATCATCAGAAGCGAACAGTCATTTTTACGTCACATTCAGCCATGCAAAAACTCACCAACAAGGAAGAAGAAGTCATGCAGCTGCTTTGGAAGCTTGAAAAGGCCTTTGTCAAAGACCTGCTCGACGCCTTCCCAGGCAGCCCCAAACCGCATTACAACACCCTGTCTACCATGGTGCGCAACCTGGAAGAAAAGGGCTACGTAGGGCACGAAGCCTTCGGGAACACCCACCGGTATTTCCCGATCGTGACCCGCGAGGCCTATCGCCGGAAATTCATCGGGGAAACCCTTGCCGGGTATTTTGACCACAACTACAAAAACCTGGTATCCTTCTTCGCCAAAGAGGAAAAGATCTCGGCCGACGAGCTGCGCGAAATCATCGAACTCATCGAAAAGAAAAACAAGTAAGATGGAAGCGCTCGGTATTTACCTGCTAAAAGCCTCTGCCATCCTGGCCCTGTTCCTGATTGTCTACCAGGCCCTGCTGAGGCGCGAAACCCTGTTCCGGCTCAACCGCTTCTTTTTGCTGGGCGGCCTGCTGGCGGCGCCCCTGCTGCCCCTGGTTACCCTGCGCCGTACCGTGGCGGTGCCATACAGCCCCCTTCAAATCCCCGCAGACGAACTGACGGTCTCGGCGGCCCCGGCTGCTTCGGCGGGCTTACCCTGGGAAACCCTGTTCCTGGCGGCCTACCTGCTGGGCGCGGCATTCTGTATGCTGGCGCTCCTTTACCAGGTTTGGCAGCTCTGGAGGCTCTCCGTCTCGGGCACCGCCATCCGCAAGGATGGATTTGTCTACCTGCCCAGCACAACGATCGAGGCGCCCTTTTCCTTTTTCAGGTATATCTTTTACAACCCAAATCGGCACGGGGCAGCCGAACTGCCCCTCATTCTCGAGCATGAACGGGCCCACGGGTCACAGTTGCACTCCGTAGACATATTGCTGGGCCGGCTGGTGGCCGCCCTGCTCTGGATGAACCCCTTTAGCTGGTGGTACCAGAAAAGTGTGGCCCAGAACCTTGAATACCTGGCCGACGCCCGGGCGGTGCGATCTATTCCCTCCGTGCGCGACTACCAGTACACCCTGTTGCGCGTATCGGGGAATACCCCGACCCCTGCCCTGGCCAATGCCTTTTATAACTCCTTAATCAAAAAGCGAATCATCATGTTGCAACAAACCCAATCCAAATCGATCCACATGCTCAAGCACCTGCTCATTTTGCCGATGCTGGCAGCCTTCTTAATGGCCTTCAACACCGAAACGGTCTACCTGCCAGACACCCCTGCTGACTTTATAGGCGCGTTGGACGGCAAATCGGTAGAACTGGTCATAAATGCAAAAAGCACCGATCAGGAGCTGTCAGACCTCAAGGCAGACCTGGCCAAAGATGGGATTGATTTCTCCTACACCGCCGTGCGCAACGAGGCCGGCGAGATCATCTCCTTAAGCCTGCACCTGAAAGGCAAAAACAGCGAAGGGAAAACCTTCAGCGGCTCGTACCAAACGGGCGATGACACCCCCATCGAGCCCGTCTTTGTAAAATTCGACGATGCCCGAAACAGCGTGTCGTTTTCTTCAGCCAAATCTGCGGACAATTCGCTGCATATGCACTCCGGGGGTCCGGGAAGTATGGTTTGGATCGCATCTGACGACCTGAGTGAAACGGCCACAGGCGAAAAGACCCGCACCATTGTGGTGCGTTCAGAAGAAGATGACAGCGACAAGAAAGAGCG
>CAYWZF010000119.1:0-7781 GCA_964461555.1 uncultured Robiginitalea sp.
TTACCAAATTCGCTGATTGAATCCGCTGCCAACTGCCCTTGCCCGGCGAAGCCTGGGGCGAAGGCGGGACTGCCAACTGCCTACTACGACAGGGAGTTGCAGGGAAACCGGGTATCTTGTTCCCGGGGGTGGGGGGATTTACCCTTGCCACGGCCTGTTTGCGAGCTGCAGTGGAATCGGGCCTCTTTTACGTGAGGGTTAGAGGCTTTCCCCCGACAGCCGAATTGGACGGGTTCTGCTCCACAGGCGTTGTACTTGTGGGCCGGGCGCGGGACTGCCTTATTAAAAAACCGACAGCTTACACCCACACGGTTACCCCGCAATTAATCCATTATAAAAACCTCCTCAATCTGTACCCCAAAGACTTTGGCAATGGCATGTGCCAGCTGAAGGGAAGGATTGTACTTCCCTTTCTCCAGGAAAACGATGGTTTCGCGCCGTACATTGACTTTCCGGGCCAGTTCTTCCTGGGTAAGGCCGTCGCGTGCGCGGAGTTCCTTAATGCGAGTCTGCATCCCGGGTACCGGTGTTGGAATAATACGCCCAGAAGACCACAAAAAGCACCGCCATGCCCAGCAGCCCGGCTTCCAGCGGGAGTTCAGGCCGCATGTCGGAATCGATGGTAAAGATCGTGATCAGGGTCCAGAGGTAGAACGACCACATAAAAGCACTGGCCGCCGCCCGGCGCTTGATATCCTTGCTCAGTTCGTCTTCTGCCGGCAGGCCGCGCTTCTCATCCCTAATGCGTCTTCTGCCCACTATCAGGCTGAAGACCACCACTAAAAGCACCAGGGCCGCAACGACATACTCGGTTACCGACAAGGGTTGCCGCCTGGCATAGAACCACAATCCCATCGAAAAAGTGACAGCTCCGGCCAGGACCAAAATCAGGAGGGTTTGAGTCTTTTTCATGATTCAATATGTTATTTATTTCTAACATAAAGTTAGATATAACTAACAATATATCCTAACAAATAGAGCAAAAAAACAGGGCAGGTCCGCGGCATCGGCAACGGATCTCACCGGTCACGGACGTGCGAACAAGATCGGCTGCCGGATTATAAGGGCCACCAAACGAGCAGGGCCGCCTGTATGACAAAAAAAGACGAGGAAGGGAATGGCCAGGTGGCCCATGACGTCCATTTCCTGCAAGTGCCCCCCCTCCCCGGCCCTTAATTCACCTCCTTGCCTACCAGGCCCCGGGCCACCTTTGCCGCCAGGGAAACCCCGATAAAAAAGCTGCTGTCTTCCAGGCCGCCCGCCGCCCGGAATACGGGGTTGGCGCTGCCCAGCCAGCGCGCTTCAAGCCGGCAGGCCAGGATTGGGGCCGGGGTGTAATCGACGTTCCATGACGCCCCAGTGGTCCGGAAGCCGGCAGGGTTGCTGACAGGGATGATCACCCCGTTGGCATCGTGGTAGTATTCCAGGCGGAATGCGGTCTTCCAGCGGGGATCCAGCTCATACTGCCCGATCACGGTGGGTGCAAACCAAAAGTCATAGCTCGCGCTCCCCTTGCTTTGCTGCTGCATGCCGAGATCGATCCCGGCAAGCAGTCCCAGCCTTTCCGTCAGCCGGAACTGCCCGTACAGGTTGCTGAAATACCGCATCCGGCGGGTTGGGTCCGGGTCGTCCGTGCCGATGAAAGTGCTCCAGTTCAACGTAAACCGTTCCGATGGCGAATACTGTACCTGGCTGCCGAAAGACGGCAGGGAATTGCCTTCAAGGCGTTGGATGCGCTGCCAGCCGTTGACCATCAGCGCGGCCACCTGCCAGGCATTGCCGGGCTGGTACGACAGGCGCATCCCGGTCAGGAAATACGGGCTGCTTTCGGCCGAAAGGGAGCGGGTCAGCGTCCAGTTGTCCATAGAAACCGCACTCTCAAAGCCCAGGTGCGAGGGCAGCACCCCGGCATCCAGCCAGAGGGTGCTGGCCCGGTTGAGCGCCAGCCCGGCCCAGGCTTCAGACACGTTTTGGAGCACCCCGGGCTCAGCCGCGTAGTTGTCGTTCGCGTAGGTACCTGCCTGAAGGGCAAACCGCGCCCGGTACCTGGCATGGTCCAACGCCAGGCCCAGCAGCCCCAGGTTCAGGTTGAACTCATTGTGGCGGTTGTGGTTGAAGAGGAATTCCTGCCGGAAGGCGCCCTCAGGTTCATTGAAGTCATACAGGTAGAATACGTCGATAAACCCGTACATGCTTACCGAAGGGGGCGTCTGCCAGCCTTCATCCGTTTGCGCTTTGAGGGAATGGCAACAGCCTGCCGCTATCAAAAGGGCCAGGCATCGGGCGAAACCATTCGAAGAGAATTTCATTTTTGCCAACAACAGAATCCAGACATTAAGATAAGCGTATTCAGGCAAATCTGTGCTGTTCATGTATAGCGGATGGTTTCAGGGCAGGCGGCAGGGTACTGAATCATGCTGTTGGGTCCCTTCCAAAACCTTATGCCAACCCCGTAAAAAACAAAACCGCGCCTTGCAGCGCGGTTTTCCTAGGCTTCCCCGGTAGGCCCGAAATTGAGCGGGATCGGAGGCTGGTCATAATCCTTGATGGTGCCGTGCGCCTGTTCGAAGCGCTGCACGTTCTCACCCAGGGCCTTCAGGAACTTCTTTGCGTGCTGGGGGGTAAGGATGATCCGGCTCTTCACCTTGGCTTTCGGCCGGGCGGGCATAATGCTGATAAAGTCGATCACGAATTCTGAAACCGAGTGGTTGATAATGGCCAGGTTCGAATAGGTACCTTCGGCCGTTTGCTCGTCCAGTTCGATATTGATCTGTTTCTGCTGGTTTTTGTCGGGCGTATCTGCCATGATGGTATGCCTTAAAAAAACCCCCGGCATGCGGCCGGGGGTTTTGTATCGAATTAGAATTTCAGTTCTTCCTTGCGCGCCATGATCTCCTCGTACTCTTCCTTGGAGCCGACGATGATGCTGTCGTAGTCGCGCATACCGGTACCTGCGGGGATCTTGTGACCGACGATCACATTCTCCTTCAGGCCTTCGAGCTCGTCTACCTTGCCGCTTACGGCCGCCTCGTTCAGCACTTTGGTCGTTTCCTGGAAGGAAGCCGCCGAGATGAACGATTTGGTCTGGAGCGAAGCGCGGGTGATTCCCTGGAGGATGGGCGTGGCCGTGGCCGCCACCGCATCCCGGGCCTGCGCCAGCACTTTGTCGGAACGCTTCAGGATCGAATTCTCGTCGCGCAGCTCGCGCACCGTAACGATCTGACCCCGCTTGAGGTTCTCTGAGTCTCCGGCATCGGTAACCACCTTCTTGCCAAAGATCTCGTCGTTCTCCATGATGAAGTCGTCTTTGTGGACCAGCTGGCCTTCCAGGAAGATGGTATCTCCCGGGTCCTCGATCTGGACCTTCCGCATCATCTGGCGCACGACCACCTCGAAGTGCTTGTCGTTGATCTTCACCCCCTGGAGGCGGTACACTTCCTGCACCTCGTTCACCAGGTATTGCTGTACGGCTGACGGGCCTTTGATGGCCAGGATGTCTTCGGGCGTGATGGAACCGTCAGAGAGCGGCATTCCGGCGCGTACGTAGTCGTTCTCCTGCACCAGGATCTGGTTGCTGAGCTTGACCAGGTACTTCTTCTGCTCGCCCGTTTTGGACTCGATCACGATCTCCCGGTTGCCCCGCTTGATCTTGCCAAAAGACACCACTCCGTCAATCTCGGTAACCACCGCCGGGTTGGAGGGGTTCCGGGCCTCGAAAAGTTCGGTTACCCGAGGCAGACCCCCGGTAATATCCCCCGCCTTGGCAGACTTCCTGGGGATCTTGACCAAAATCTTGCCCTCGGAGATCTTTTCGCCATTGTCGACCATCAGGTGGGAGCCCACCGGCAGGTTGTACGAACGAAGGATTTCCCCTTTGCTGTTCTGGATATGCAGGGTCGGGATCAGGCGCTTGTTCCGGGATTCGGAAATCACCTTCTCCTGGAAGCCGGTCTGTTCGTCGATCTCAACCTGGTAGGTCATGCCCTGTTCGATATTCTCGTAGGCAATCTGCCCCGTGAATTCAGAGACAATCACCCCGTTGTAGGGGTCCCACTGGCAGATCACTTCGCCCCGCTTCACCTGGGCCCCGTTCTTGACGAACAGCTGGGAGCCGTAGGGGATGTTGTTGGTGCTGAGGGTGATACCAGATTTGGGATCCACGATCTTGATCTCAGAGGTCCGTGAAATCACCACATCAACCTTCTTGCCCTCGACATCCTGGGCCGAAACGGCCCGCAGGTCCTCAATCTCGGCGATACCGGCAAATTTGGCCTCCAGCTTGCTCTCTTCAGAGATGTTGCCCGCAATACCTCCCACGTGGAAGGTCCGCAGGGTAAGCTGGGTACCGGGTTCTCCGATTGACTGGGCGGCAACCACGCCGACCGCTTCCCCGCGCTGCACCATTTTGTTGGTGGCAAGGTTGCGGCCGTAGCACTTGGCGCAAATACCCTGAGAGGCCTCGCAGGTCAGGGCAGAGCGAACCTCTACCCGGTCGACGGGCGATTCCTCGATTTTCTGGATATCTGCCTCCATGATCTCCTGCCCGGCGCGCAGCAGCTGCTCTCCGTTGAGCGGGTTGTATACGTCGTGGAGGGAAACCCGGCCGAGGATACGCTCCCCGAGGGTTTCAACGACCTCCTCGTTCTTGCGGAGGGCTTCCACTTCAATACCGCGGAGGGTGCCGCAGTCTTCGATATTGATGATCACGTCCTGGGATACGTCTACCAGACGGCGGGTCAGGTACCCGGCGTCGGCCGTCTTCAGGGCCGTATCCGCCAGACCCTTCCGGGCGCCGTGCGTGGAGATAAAGTACTCCAGAATGGAAAGTCCTTCCTTAAAGTTGGAGAGGATGGGGTTCTCGATGATCTCTCCCCCCCCGGCAGTGGATTTCTTCGGCTTGGCCATAAGACCCCGCATGCCGGTGAGCTGGCGGATCTGTTCTTTGGATCCCCGGGCCCCGGAATCGAGCATCATATACACCGAGTTGAAGCCCTGCTGATCTTCGCGGATCCGCTTCATCGCCAGCTCGGTGAGCAGGGCGTTGGTGGTGGTCCACACGTCGATCACCTGGTTGTAGCGCTCGTTGTTGGTGATCAGACCCATGTTGTAGTTCATCATGATGCCGTCTACCTGCTCATTGGCATCGGCGATCATGTCGTGTTTCTCCTTCGGGATGATGATATCCCCCAGGGAGAACGACAACCCGCCCTTGAAGGCGAATTCGTAACCCATGGTCTTGATCTTGTCAAGGAACTCAGCCGTGGTCGGCACATCGGTGATCGAAAGGATGCGGCCGATGATGTCGCGCAGCGATTTCTTGTTCAGTACCTCGTTGATGAAACCGGCTTTCTCCGGCACCACCGAGTTGAAGAGGACCCTTCCCACGGTGGTCTCCAGGATCTTGGTGACCAGCTCGCCCTTCTCATTCAGGTCTTTGACCCGTACCTTGATGCCGGCGTTCAGGTTTACCTTGCCCTCGTTATAGGCAATCTCCACTTCTTCCGGGCTGTAAAAGGTCAGGCCTTCGCCTATGACCGGGGCGTCCTTGGCAGACTTGCGCTCCTTGGTCATGTAGTAAAGGCCCAGTACCATGTCTTGGGAAGGTACGGTAATGGGCGAACCGTTGGCCGGGTTCAGGATGTTGTGCGAAGCCAGCATCAGCAGCTGGGCTTCGAGGATGGCCTCGGGCCCCAGCGGGAGGTGCACCGCCATCTGGTCCCCGTCGAAGTCGGCGTTGAAGGCGGTACATACCAGCGGGTGCAGGCGGATGGCCTTCCCTTCGATCAGCCTCGGCTGGAAAGCCTGAATCCCCAGCCTGTGCAGGGTGGGGGCCCGGTTGAGGAGCACCGGGTGGCCTTTCAGCACATTCTCCAGGATATCCCAAACCACGGGCTCTTTCTTGTCGATGATCTTTTTGGCCGACTTCACGGTCTTGACGATGCCGCGCTCAATGAGCTTGCGGATCACAAACGGCTTGTACAGCTCGGCGGCCATGTCTTTGGGCAGACCGCACTCGTACAGCTTCATTTCCGGCCCGACCACGATCACGGAACGGGCAGAATAGTCGACCCGTTTTCCGAGCAGGTTCTGGCGGAAGCGCCCCTGTTTCCCCTTGAGGGAATCAGAGAGGGACTTCAGCGGCCGGTTCGATTCGGTCTTAACGGCCGAGGCCTTGCGCGTGTTGTCGAAGAGGGAATCGACCGCTTCCTGCAGCATGCGCTTCTCGTTGCGGAGGATCACCTCCGGGGCCTTGATCTCCATCAGGCGCTTGAGGCGGTTGTTGCGGATGATCACCCGGCGGTACAGGTCGTTCAGGTCCGAAGTGGCAAAACGGCCCCCGTCAAGCGGCACCAGGGGGCGCAGCTCGGGCGGGATCACGGGGATCACCTTCATGATCATCCACTCGGGCAGGTTCTCCCGGTTTTCCATAGACTCCCGGAAGGCTTCCACCACCTGCAGGCGCTTGAGGGCCTCGGTCTTCCGTTGCTTGGAAGTCTCGGTATGGGCCTTGTCGCGGAGGTCGTAGGAGAGCTCTTTCAGGTTCAGGCGGGCGAGCAGGTCGATCAGGCACTCGGCCCCCATCTTGGCGATGAACTTGTTCGGATCGCTTTCTTCCAGGTACTGGTTCTCAGGCGGCAGGGTTTCCAGGATGTTCAGGTATTCCTCTTCGGTGAGGAAGTCCATTTGCTTCAGCTCCTCCCCGTCGGGGCCCTTGGCGATACCCGGCTGAATGACCACATACCGCTCGTAGTAGATGATCATGTCGAGCTTCTTGGAGGGAAGCCCCAGCAGGTATCCGATCTTGTTGGGCAGGGAACGGAAGTACCAGATGTGCGCCACGGGGACCACCAGGTTGATGTGCCCCACGCGGTCGCGGCGTACCTTTTTCTCGGTCACCTCCACCCCGCAGCGGTCGCAGACAATGCCGCGGTAGCGGATCCGTTTGTATTTCCCACAGGCACATTCGTAATCTTTGACGGGGCCGAAGATGCGCTCGCAGAACAGTCCGTCCCGCTCGGGTTTGTGCGTGCGGTAGTTGATGGTTTCAGGCTTCAGGACTTCCCCCCTTGATTCCGCCAGAATTGCTTCGGGCGAGGCCAGGCCGATGGAAATCTTGTTGAACCTCTTGACTTGTGTATTATCCTTAAGTCGAGCCATTACAGTATGGTACTAAATTATTTGCGTTGTGTTTACAGCTTATTCCTCCAGGCGGATGTCGAGGCCCAATCCCTTGAGCTCGTGCATCAGTACGTTGAAGGATTCCGGCAGTCCGGGTTCCGGCATGCTCTCTCCCTTGACGATAGACTCGTAGGTCTTGGCCCGGCCGATCACGTCGTCTGACTTCACGGTCAGGATTTCGCGCAGGGTGGCCGAGGCGCCATAGGCCTCCAGGGCCCAGACCTCCATTTCCCCGAAACGCTGGCCTCCGAATTGCGCCTTACCGCCCAGCGGCTGCTGGGTGATGAGGGAGTACGGGCCGATGGAACGGGCGTGCATCTTGTCGTCGACCATGTGGCCGAGTTTCAGCATGTAGATCACCCCTACGGTAGCCGCCTGGTGGAAGCGCTCCCCGGTGCCTCCGTCGTAGAGGTAGGTGTGCCCGTATTGCGGGATTCTGGCTTCCTCGGTGAGCTGGTCGATCTGCTGGATCGTAGCCCCGTCGAAGATCGGCGTGGCGTACTTCTTACCCAGCTTCTGCCCGGCCCAGCCCAGCACGGTCTCGTAGATCTGGCCGATGTTCATCCGCGAGGGTACCCCCAGCGGGTTCAGCACGATGTCTA
>CAYWZF010000120.1:0-7759 GCA_964461555.1 uncultured Robiginitalea sp.
CGAATCAGTTTGGCGGAATCCCGGCGACCATTGCAGGGACCTTCAGCCTGAAAAAACTGCCGAAGCATAAATTTGCCTATTCCATCCTGTCGAGGCAACGATCCAACATACGGGTTCGCTACAACTCCGGCTTGGAGGATACTCCGGAGTTACCAAATGTGCCCGATGCCGCCGAAAGCTTCACGGAGCTCGATTTCAGGGATCGCCTCAGGGACGACTGGTTCGGCATTACCTGGGCATACCCGATCACGGAGACCTTCAGTGTCGGGGTCTCGCTATTTGGAACAAGCTATGAATACAACGGACAGGGCGATATCCTGATCAACGTGAGTCGGGAAGCAGGCGGGGCAATAACCTACACCAATCGCCTTGATTTTACCCAGAAGACTTACGGGGGGCAGTTCAAGGTAGGTGCCGCGTGGCTGCTGAACGGCATCGAAATGGGGGCCAATATCACCCTGCCTTTTATCCCGGTGAAGCAAAGGGCCTCCTTCTCCTATCAGGAATCCCTCGCCGGATTCTCGGCAGACAGTGATTTTCTGATCGCCCTAAACCCCGGCAATGTTCCGAATAACCGCAAGACTGCCACTGGGGTTTCCTATGGGGTGGGCATCCCCTGGAAGGCGCACAAGATACACCTGAACCTCGACTGGTATGCGGGCGTATCATCGTATGAACGCATTGAGGTGCCCGCCGAGATCCTGGAAAATCTGCAAGAGAATCCCTTCCGGGAAGAATTGAAGAGCGTCCTCAATTTTGGGGTCGGGGCCGAATTCAATATCTCTCCTTCCCTGAACATCATTGGCAGTTTCAGCAGCGACTTTTCGGCTTCCAAAGAAAGCATCAACCTGTTCGATTTCATCAATCAAAGCCAACAGGATATCAACTTGCTGAACAATCTGTGGCATTTTGCCCTTGGGGCCGATTTCAGGCGCCCCTGGGGGACCATTATCCTGGGCGCCAGTTATGCCAGTACCAGCAGCAATATAGGAACAGCGCCCGAAATCCCCTCGGATGAGGCCCCGACCCGACCGCGAAACATAGCCACGCGTATCACTTATGAACGCTGGCGCTTCATCGCCGGCCTGGAAATCCCGCTGCTGCTGGAAAAGGTCAAAGACCTGCCCATCCCCATCAAATAGGCCGAAACGGGTTATTTCATGGAATGAAGGGCAATCCGGTTGCCTTCGGAGTCAATAAGAAGGCCCATGTAACCGTGATCTTCGGAGATTTGCTTCTTTGGCTGCAGCACGCTGCCCCCGGCCGCAACAACCCGGTCAAGGCATTGCTGTACGTCGGGGCAGCTGAGGTATACCAGCACGCCTTTCGAATCGCTGGGAAAATAGAACTCGGGGTGCCTGACCAGGGCTCCCGGGGCCCCTGGTTTATTCGGCAACATGGGGAACCAGCCCATGATGAGCCCGCCCATGTCCATCACTTTGATTTCCGTTTCCAGAACGGCCTCGTAAAAGGCTTTGGCACGCTGCATGTCGGTTACGGGTATCTCGAACCAGCCGACGATATTCTGTTCCATATAAAACTGCTTGTAAGTTACTCAGGATTCAAGCCGGGCCTTCAGGTTTGACAGGCCTTCCTCGAAATCTTTGCCCACCATTTTATCCATGCTCATAAAGAGCATCATGAGCCGCATCGGGAAACCGTTGCTGCCCTTAAAGCCCCACCTGATCAGGCTGCCGCCTGGCGCAGGCTCCACTTCAAGGTAGGCGTCGGAGGTGGATTTCCAGGGTTTCAGAAAGCGGAGTTGGCTCTCGATGCGCTGGCCGGATACGATCCGGGTAATCTCCTGTTCCCCTGCCCCCACCTGCTTATTGCCTTCCCAGGTGCTCACCGCCCCCACGGTGCCATCCGTGCCGCGGAACCCCTTTTTCATGTCGGGGTCTTTCTGCCCCCAGGGAGACCAGTCATCTTGGTTCCTAAGGTATTTCAGATAGTCGAAAACGGCCTCGGGCGCCTTGCGCACCTCGACGGTGCGCGAGACGTCATACGTGGCCGGGGCCAGCAGGTATAGCACCAGCAAGAGGAGCACCACCCCGGCAAGAATATAGATCAGTGTCATAAGGTTGAGAATTGGATTTAGGTTGGGCCGCGGAACTTCGGGCTATGTAAAATACTAAATTTCAGGGCTCCTCCTCAAATCTCGACAGGATTTCTTCAGCTGAGCGCACCGATTTGAAGGCCCAGTCGAAGCGTTTCCCTAAGATTTCAGGTTCGGAAAGCCCCCAGCGTATGTCACTCTTTCTCAGCCTGTCGCTCAGGTCATACAGCAAAATAGCCGCCGCAACGGAGATATTCAGGCTCTCGGTAAAGCCCACCATCGGGATGCGCACCGCGGCATCGGCCTGGCTGAGGACCCGCTGGCTGAGCCCTTCCTTTTCGGTGCCGAAAAAGAGGGCCACGGGGCGGTCAAGGGGCAACTGGTCAGGGGCATGGCTGTCGCCGTGCGGGGTGGTTGCCACGATGCGGTAGCCGCGCTTGCGCAATGCCTCAATGCATATATCGGTGGAGTCATACCGGTGGATATCGACCCACTTCTGCGCGCCCATGGCGATTTTCCGGTCGAGGCGGCGCCCGAACCGTGCCTCGATCAGGTGGGCGTCCTGTATGCCGAAAACATCGCATGAGCGGATCACCGCACTGGCGTTGTGCATCTGGTAGACGTCTTCGAGGGCCACCGTGATATAGCGGGTGCGCAGGGCGAGGATCTCGCGGAAGCGCTCCAGCCGCTGGGGCGAGATAAATCGTTCCAGGTATTCCAGTTTACGGGTATCCATGCTATCTTTAAGGGCCGACACCCTAAAAATAACGAATTGAAGAAAAAACTGGTGGTTTTGAGCGGGGCAGGCATGAGCGCCGACAGCGGTATCAGCACCTTTCGGGGCGCCGATGGCCTGTGGGAAGGCCATGACGTGATGGAAGTGGCCTCCCCTGAGGGCTTCGCCCGCCGGCCCGGGCTGGTCCTGGATTTCTACAACCAGCGCCGCAGGCAGCTGTGGGAGGTGGAGCCGAACGCCGGGCACCGGGCCCTGGCGGAGCTCGAATCGAGCTTCGAGGTGCACGTGGTCACCCAGAATGTAGACGACCTGCACGAGCGGGCCGGCAGCTCGCGGGTACTGCACCTGCACGGGGAGTTGCTCAAAGCCCGGAGCACAGGTCCCGGGGGGGAGGTGATCCCCTGGCGGGGGGATATAAATCTCGGGGACCTCTGCAGCCGGGGGTTCCAGCTCAGGCCGCATATCGTCTGGTTCGGGGAAGAAGTCCCCCTGCTGGGCACCGCAGCCTGGCTCGCTGCCCAGGCCGAGGTCATGATCATCGTGGGCACCTCCATGCAGGTCTACCCGGCCGCCGGGCTGGTGCATTACAAGCGTCCGGAGGTACCCCTGTATTTCGTTGACCCCGCCCCCCAGGTTTCCCAGGGGCAGTTTGACACCCTTGAGATCATACGGGAACGGGCGGCCGTAGGGTTGCCTATTCTGGCCGCCCGCCTAGCGAATACAGGGCCCGGGTCTTTTCGGCCCATGCCGTGATGGCCTCGCGCTGCTGCCGGGTAAGGCGCGCGCCCTCGTGGGTCCAGGTGTATTCGTCAAGGGGCATCTCCCCTTCCCCGACGGTTTCGACCACCTCTTCGAGCTTGTGGTCTTTGCGCTTGGCATCATAGGTGTCCCAGGCTGAGAAGTTCAGGTGCCCCTTGCCTTCCTTTACATGGTCTGCCAGCCAGTACGAAACCGGGGCCACGTTGTTGTACCACGGGTACTCGGTATGGTTGCTGTGGCAATCGTAGCAACTGGTTTTCAGCAATTCCCGCACCTCGGCTGGCGGGTTGGTCTCAGAGAGGAAGGCAGTCAGGTGGTCGCTGCTGTCCTGGTTCTTCTCAGGGCGGATCAGCTGCATCCCGACAAAAACGAGGAGCAGCGCCCAGGCTATTTTTTTTCCTAATTTCATCGAATCGATTGTTTGCCCCCTAAAATACGCTTTTGGACCTGAAAACTCAACTTCTTGAACGCCTGAATTACGTAAATGCCACCCGCGTGGAGCGGTTGCGCATGGCAAGCGAAGTGCGACAGCGCCCGCAGTGGTTTGGACCCCTGCTCGAGATTGCCCTGGGCGATGAGGCCCCCACGGGGAGCCGGGCAGCCTGGGTGGTGGAGTTTGTATGCCAACAAGACCTGGGGGTGCTGCACCCGCATCTGGAGGCATTCACCACTGGGCTCTCCGGTTTACGGCACGAATCGACTATAAGGCCCATGGCCAAATGCTGCGAAATGCTGGCCGAGGCCCGGGCAGCCGGAGGGGAAAAATGCCCGCCCCTGAAACCTGACCAGCGCGAAAGGATGGCGGCCGCCTGTTTCGACTGGCTGATCGGGCCGTATGCGGTGGCACCCCAGGCGTACAGCATGCGCACCCTCTATCTGCTTGGCGGGGAGGAGCCCTGGATCCATGAGGAGTTGAAGGCCGTGCTGCACCGCGGCTATCCGCAGGGCAGCCCCGGGTACCAGGCACGGGCACGCAAGATCCTGAGGCTGCTGGAAAAACCGCGGGTTTGACTATCTTTGCCCTTTCCCTAATGTACCCTGGCCTATGGGCTCAAATGCTTTACACGCCATTTCGCCGATCGACGGCCGCTACCAGTCCAAAGTGAGCGCTTTGAGCGCCTACTTTTCAGAGGCTGCCCTGATCCGGTACCGCATCCGCATTGAGGTGGAATACTTCATCGCCCTGTGCGAACTGCCCCTGCCCCAGCTGAAAGTGATCGACCGCGCCGCATTCGGGGCCCTGCGCAGCCTCTATACCGACTTCCGCCCCGAAGATGCCCAGGCCATCAAGGAGATCGAAAAAGTCACCAACCACGACGTGAAAGCCGTGGAATACCATATCAAGGAGCGTTTTGAGCGACTGGGGCTCGGGGCCTTCAAGGAATTCGTGCATTTCGGCCTCACCTCCCAAGACATCAACAACACCGCCATTCCCCTCTCCCTGCAGGAAGCAGTGGGCGGGGTGTACCTGCCTGCCCTGAAAGGCCTGCTGCACAAGCTGGAGGGCCTGGCTGAGGAATGGGCGGCCATTCCGATGCTGGCCCGCACCCACGGCCAACCGGCCTCCCCTACCCGCCTGGGCAAGGAACTGGAGGTATTCGTGGTGCGCCTGCGCCAGCAGCTCGAAGGATTGGGCACCCTTTCGCACGCCGCCAAATTCGGGGGTGCCACGGGGAATTTCAACGCCCACCATGTGGCCTACCCCGGGGTAGACTGGGAGGCTTTCGGCCGCAGGTTTGTGGAAGAAACCCTGGGGCTTCACTATTCCTTCCCCACCACCCAGATCGAGCATTACGACCATATGGCCGCCCTGTTCGACGCCCTGAAGCGGATCAACACCATCGTGATCGACCTCGACCGCGACCTGTGGACCTACATTTCCATGGATTATTTCAAGCAGCGGATCAAGGAAGGGGAAGTAGGGTCTTCGGCCATGCCGCACAAGGTAAACCCGATAGACTTCGAAAATTCAGAGGGGAACCTGGGCATCGCCAACGCCCTTTTCGAACACCTCTCGGCCAAGCTGCCCGTCTCGCGCCTTCAGCGCGACCTGACCGACAGCACGGTGCTCCGCAATATCGGGGTGCCCATTGCCCATACGCTCATCGCCTTCCAGGCCACCCTGAAGGGGCTCGACAAGCTGCTCCTGAACGAGGCCCGCCTGCGGGAAGACCTGGAACAGAACTGGGCTGTGGTGGCCGAGGCCATACAAACCATTTTAAGGCGTGAAGGCTATCCGAACCCCTACGAAGCGCTCAAAGGGCTTACCCGTACCCACGAAAAGATCGGGCCCGAAACCCTGGCCACCTTCATCGACACCCTGCAGGTAAGCCCGGCCGTTAAGGAAGAACTTAAAGCCCTGAGGCCCGACACTTATACGGGAATCTGACACCGGACTGAGCCTACCTCGATATCTCCACCTGATGCGGGTAGGGAATCTCGATACCCGCCTTGTCGAGGGCCAGTTTGCAGTTTTCGTAGGTGGCGAAATACACATCCCAGTAATCTTCGGGCTTGCAGAAGGGGCGCACGGCCAAATTCACCGAGCTGTCTGCCAGCTCCAGCACGTTGACCGAGGGGGCAGGTTCTGTGAGTACTTTCGGGTTGGAGGTGAGCACCTCGAGGAGCACCTCTTTCGCCTTTTTGATATCCTCCCCATAGCCTATGCCGATCACGGCGTCGACCCGCAGCATGCCCCGGGCGGTGTAATTGATTATGTTTCCGTTTGCCAGCGCCCCGTTGGGCACGATGGCCAGTTTGTTCTGAGGGGTACTCAGCTTGGTGGTGAAGATGTCGATTTCCTCTACTACCCCCAGCACGTCCTGGGCTTCGATCAGGTCGCCGATGCGGTAGGGACGAAAGATCATGATGAGCACCCCCCCGGCAAAATTGGACAGGGAGCCCTGCAGGGCCAGGCCCACGGCCAGGCCGGCTGCCGCGATCACGGCTGCAAAAGTAGTAACATCTACCCCGAGTTGTGAAATAACCACGAGCACCAAAACCACCCGCAGGACCCATGAAAGGAGGTTCAGCAAAAAGCGTTGCAGGGATTCGTCGTATTTGCTGCGATTCATCACCTTCCGAAGGGCCCCCACCAGCCTGCGGACCACCCAGGAGCCGATAAGGTAGACCAGGATGGCACCGATGACCTTCGGGCCGTATTCCGCTATGAAATCGACGAACTTTTCGATCCAGACCTGTGCATTTTCCATGGTAGACTGTTTGAAGGATTATGTGGTGGGGGAGCTTTGCGCCGGTAAGATAAACAGAACCCTGCAAAAAAGAAAACCCGCTTCAGCTGCAGCGGGTTGTCATTTCGTTAAGTTTTGGCATTGGGCCTCAGCCTTTCAGCAGCCCGGCCAGGTCACCCAGCCCCTGCCCTTCCAGGTCAGAGTTCTGGAGGGCCTGCATCACCTGCACGAAGTGGGCAGGGTTCATTTTTTTTCCAAGCACGCGCACCAGGGCAAAGCCTTTTTCGCGACTGTCGCCGAAAATGACCACCTCGTCAATGGCGTCGCCTTCTCCCAGGTACTTCACCACGCCCCGCCCGTATTGGGTATTGAGCTTCATGAGCTCCTTGAAATCGGGATTTTTCAGGATGGCTTTCACCTTCGCGCTTTCTTCGGCATAAGCCGCCTCATTGGCCTCGGTCTTCCTGAAGGCCAGAATGTTGAGCTTCCGCAGGGAGCCCATTACCTCGCGCTGGCTGTCGTCGAGTTCCACCTCATCCAGCTTCAGGATGTTGGCAGGCACATCGAGGGAGAGGAAATTCGGGTTCTCTGCATTGTCGACGAAATATTCCTGCAGGCTCTGGGTGCTTGAGCAGCTGCCCAGGGCCAGCAAGAGGGCCAGGGTCATAAACATCCAGGCTTTGAACCAATACATGCGTTTCATATCGTTTGTGTTAAAGATCCGTGCCGCGGCCATGGCCGCGGCACGGGGCTTCGTTGCGTTTAATTATCCTTTGGTCTTGGACTTTTCTGCCTTGTTCAGTTCTTCGGGCAGGTTCATCTTTTTGGTGAGCGCCCCGATCTTGGTCAGGTCGATGTCGCCGGTCAGGGTCAGCAGCACGGTCTCGATCTTGCGATCGTTCACCTCGATATCGGTGTTGTTGATCCCGGTTACGAACATCAGCAATTCGCTTACGTGGTCGCTGTCTTTTCCTTCCCGGATGTAGAACTTCACGTTGGCGTCCTTGTCTTTGACGC
>CAYWZF010000121.1:0-7757 GCA_964461555.1 uncultured Robiginitalea sp.
TTCCCCGGGAACCGCATTTTCGCTACTTTTGCCTTTGATTGTAATCAATCTAAATAAAAATTGAGTTTCACCGTCGCAAACCTCAAACGGGGGGAAAAGGGGATCATCAAGGATTTCCCGGAGGAAACCCTCCCCATCAAGCTGCTGGAGCTGGGCTGCCTGCCCGGCAATGTGGTGGAGCTCATACAGGTAGCCCCCCTCAAAGACCCCATCTACATCAACGTGAACGGGTCGCATATCGCCATCCGCAGAGACGTGGCCCTTCAGATAGAGTTGGAACCAATGCCGGGGCATGAGTAAGGATATCAAGGTCGCGCTCATCGGGAACCCGAATACGGGAAAAACCTCTGTCTTTAACAGCCTGACCGGCCTGAACCAGAAGGTGGGGAACTATCCCGGCATCACCGTCGAAAAAAAGCAGGGGCTTTGCAAGCTTTCCCGGGGGATCAAAGCGCACATCCTGGACCTTCCCGGCACCTACAGCCTGAACACCACCTCCCTTGACGAAAGCGTGGCGGTTGAGTTGCTGCTCAATAAAAACGCCCCCGATTTCCCCGATGTGGCCGTGGTGATCAGCGATGTGGAGAACCTGAAGCGGAACCTGCTGCTCTTTACCCAGATCAAAGACCTGCGCATCCCGGCCATTTTGGTCATCAACATGGCCGACCGCATGTCGCGGAAGGGAATCAGCCTCGATGTGCCTGCCATGGAGAAGATGCTCCACACCCGCATCGCCCTGGTGAGCACCCGCCAGAATACCGGGATTGACCACCTCAAAAAGCTGATCGAGAACTACCGCGACCTGCCCTGTGCCCCCTGCCTCGATATCACCCGCATAGATCCGGCCTATTTTGGGCGATTGAAGAAGGCTTTCCCGAACGAAGACCTCTACAAATTGTGGGTGGTGATCACCCAGGACGTGAATTTTACCCCCCTCCAGAAGAAGATGCCCGACGGCAACGCGGGGTTCGAGATCAAATCCAGGGGCGAGCTCAAACGCCTGCAGCACCGGGAGACCATTTTGCGGTACCAGCAAATCAACAACATCCTCAGGGAGTCGTATAAAGTTGACCTGCAGGCCGCACGGGGGCTGCGGGCCAGCCTCGACAAGGTCCTCACGCACAAGGTATTCGGGTACCTGATCTTCTTTGTGATCTTGCTGACCATCTTCCAGGCCATCTATGACTGGAGCGCCCTTCCCATGGATTTGATCGACGCCGGATTTGCGGCGGCCAGCGAATGGACGAAAAACACCCTGCCCCCGGGGGTTTTCACCGACCTCATCGCAGAGGGGATCATCACCGGCATTGGCGGGATCGTGATTTTCATCCCCCAGATCGCCTTCCTGTTTTTCTTCATCTCCATCCTCGAAGAGTCGGGCTATATGAGCCGGGTGGTCTTTCTGATGGACCGGCTGATGCGTCCCTTCGGGCTGAGCGGCAAAAGCGTGGTGCCGCTCATGTCGGGGACGGCCTGTGCCATCCCGGCCGTGATGGCCACGCGCAATATCGACAGCTGGAAAGAAAGGCTCATCACCATTCTGGTTACGCCCTTTATGACCTGTTCGGCCCGCCTGCCCGTTTACCTGATCATCATTGCCCTGGTGATCCCGCAGGGGCGTTTCATCGGGCTGAGCTACCAGGCCCTCACCCTTATGGGACTATATTTGGTCGGGTTCGGGGCGGCAATCGTGTCGGCCATGGTCCTCGACCAGATCCTGAACGTGCACAGCCGCACCTTTTTTGTAGTGGAAATGCCCAATTACAAATGGCCCCTGTGGAAAAACGTGTTTTACACGGTGGTGGAAAAGACCAAGAGCTTTGTATACGGGGCGGGCAAGATTATCCTGGCCATATCGATCGTGCTCTGGTTTCTGGGCTCCAGCGGCTTCAGCGACAGCTTCCGCAACGCCGACGAAATCGTGACGCAGCGCATCGCCCAAAAGGGATTCTCTGCAGGCAGCCAGGTCTACATGGCCGACAAAATGGAGGAATACCGGGCCAGCCTGGAAGCACCTGCCACCCAGATGAGCCCCCAGGCCCTGCAAGATTCCCTGCAGGCCTTCGGAAGCGACCTGGAAGCCCGGGCGGCCAGGCAGGAGGTGGCGAGCTTCAGACTGGAGCACTCCCTGATCGGGCAGATGGGCAAAATCATCGAACCGCTGGTGCGCCCCCTGGGCTATGACTGGAAAATCGGGATTGCCGTGATCACTTCTTTTGCCGCGCGTGAGGTCTTCGTCGGCACCCTGGCCACCATCTACAGTGTGGGCAGCGATGAGGAAGAGACGATCAAGAACCGGATGGCCGCCGAGGTGCGCTCCGACGACGGCACCCCCCTGTTCAACCTGGCCTCCGGGGTTTCCCTCTTGCTGTTCTACGCCTTTGCCATGCAGTGCATGAGCACGCTGGCGGTAGTAAAACGGGAAACCAACAGCTGGAAGTGGCCCCTGATGCAATTGGCATTCATGAGCACCTTCGCTTACCTGGTCGCCCTGGCGGCTTACCAATTACTGTCGTAACATGGCAGACTGGCAGCACATACTGGTATATCTGGCCCTGGGCCTTGCCGTGGCCTTTCTGGTGCGGAAGTACCTTTTGCCAGGGCGCAAAGCCAAAAAGGGAGGCAGTTCCCCCGGATGCGGCAACGACGATTGCGGCTGCCACTAGGCAAACCGGTCCTTTTCTGCGAATGCCAAACCTTTCCCTAAAGATTGCGGATGCACGGCAAATGCCGTACCTTTAGAACACAATTCTAATTCCATGAAAAAATTCATTCCTGTTTGGATGGTCTGCGGCCTGTTGCTACTGGCTGGTTGCGGGGGTTCCAAGAAAACCGGAACCGGTGACCCGGTTACGGCTGCGGAGGTAGAAGCCCGCAACAAGGCTGTTATTCCGCTCCTCACGCAGATAAGGAAGTTGCCTGGAATTACGGTACAGCGAGGGGTGCCCATCTTTATGAAGGGGAATACCACCATACAGGGAAGTAGGTTCGAAGAGCCGCTGTACGTGGTCGACGGCATCCCGATCGCGAATTCCTTCCGGCAGGTAGAAGACATCGTCCAGCCGGTTGATGTGCAGTCAATCCGTGCCCTGAGCGGCGCCGAGGCTTCCTTCTACGGCTCGCGGGGCGCCAGTGGGGTCATATTGATCACCACCCGCAGGGGAGGGATGTAAAACAGCACAAATTTTTTATTCAAGCCTCACGGAAATCGACATGTCGTGTGTGAGGTCTATCCGGCAGTCCTCAAAACTCGGGGGGCCGAAGGCTTTCACGCGGGCATTCGAAAACCCCATGGGCTCTTTCGGGATGCCTATCCAGTTCGTGTCGAGTTCAAGGTTTTCATTCAGGTCGTGGAAAATGGCCACAGCATAGGTGCCCTGGGGCAGGTCTTCGAGTAGTACGCGGGTGGTGCCCTTTACGGCCTGAATGCTGGCCGACCGGTAAACCCCCTCGTCTTTCAGGAAGCCTTTTTGGGCTGTGAAAAGGGCCACCTGAATGAGACCCGTCGACGTTTCGACCCCTTCTACCCTGACCTCCAGGCGATTCTGTGCCTGAAGCATCATCGGGGCCATCAGCCCAAGCAGCCAGCCTGCCTTCATAATTTTCAGTTTTGAGCGGAACAAAAGTAAGAACTCCCGAGGACTTCGAAGGGGCCTCCCGGCTTCATTCCGGGTTCCTGTTTGCCTGCTCCTCCAATTTCTGTTCCAAAAGCCTGAATACGGATACCGTCTCGGTAGAATCTGCGAAATTGAGGTAAAGGGTCAGGCTGTCGCGATACCGGACCTTGATCTTGGCCTGCCGCAGGTTATCCACAAACACATAAACGGAACGGGCGGGGCTGAGGGAATCCCTGAAAACCCCCTTTTCGCGGGCCCCGGCAGAAAAACCGTGTTCGCGTTCCATATGGGGTATTTTTTCGATCCACAAAACGCTGTCGAGCTCAGCGTAGGGGAGCTCCACATAGTATACCCCCGAAAGGAGCTGCATCCGGTGGGGCTGCAGCCGGGTCCAGTTCCGGTAATGGGCCGTAAAGGCCAGCAGGCACGCTGCGATACTGACAATCAGCAGCAGGTTCCAGAACCAGTGTCTTCTTTGGCGGGCCGTCATTTGCTCTCGGTTTTGCGGTACTTGTCCATCCAGGCCAGGGTGTGGGCAATTTTACTGATCAGGTTGCTGGGCCGGTCGGCAATGCCATGGCCGGCCTCCGGGATTTCCACCAGCAGGGTTTCCACTTTCCGGAGCTTGAGGGCATGGTACAGCTGTTTGGCCTCGGTGGGCGGGGTGCGCAAATCGTTCATCCCCACCATCACCATGGTAGGGGTTTCGATATTGCCCACCAGCGAGAGGGGCGAAAAGTTCCAGTAGGTCTCGAAATTTTCCCAGGGCTGACCCGGAAAGCGGTTTTCGGCATAGTAAAAGTAATTGTCGGCCGTCAGGGTCTTGCTGATCCAGTTCATGACCGGCTTGGCCACCACCGCCGCCTCAAAGCGGTTGTTCTTGCCGACGATCCAGGCGGTCATGATGCCCCCGGCACTGCCGCCGGTCACAAAAAGCTGGTCTTCGTGGGCGATGCCCCTGGCAATGCAGGCGTCTACCCCGTCCATGACATCCTGATAGTCGTCACCCGGGTAATTGTGGTAGAGCAGGTTGCCAAATTCTTCCCCGTAGCTGGTGCTGCCCCGGGCATTCGGGTAAAAGACGATATACCCGCCCGCGGCGTACAGCTGCATCTCAGCCGAAAAACGATCCCCGTAATTGGAGATCGGGCCCCCGTGGTTTTCGACCAGGAAGGGGTACTTCCTGGCCGGGTCATAGTCGGGGGGGTACACGATCCAGCCCTGGATGGGGCGGCTGTCTACGGTGGATTTGTACCAGATCTCTTCCACCCTGCCCAGGTTACGCTGCCCCAGCAGGCCCTCGCTGAGGCGGGTGATGCGGCGCGGGGAGCCGGCCCCTTTGTCTAGCAGGGCAAGGTCGGCCGGGAATTCGGGCCGGGTAAACGTATAGGCAATGGCGCCCTTTTTGGAAACGCTGAAAGATCCCCCGCCGTAAGGCCTGCCAATGGAAGTGCCCCCCAGGTTGTCGGCCAGCTTCTTAAAACCCCCGTCGAGGGAGACATACCCGATCCGGGAATTCCCCTGGTCGTCGTAGGTGAAATAAAGCCCTTTGCCCGAAGCGTCCCACACCAGGTCGCTCACGCTTCGGTCGAGTTCCGGGGTTAGCACCCGCATGCCGCTGCCGTCGGTGCGCATCAGGTGCAGGGCCGACACCTGGTAGGTCTGCACCCTGTCTTCATAGCCGTGGAAGGCGATATAGGTGCCATCGGGGGAAACCACGGGCTCTTCCTCTGGCCCCGAACGTGCCGTGAGGGTACGGATAGCCCCCCCGGAGACAGATACCGCATAGATATCGCTGTTGCGGAAGTCGTATTCCCAATCGGGGTTCCGGTTGGCCGAAAAATAGATTTCGCGCCCGTCAGGCGACCATGAAAGCGGCCCCCGGTGCTGGAAGTCTCCCGAGGTAATTTGCCGATAGGCCCCGCCATCGGCCGGGATCACGAAAAGATGGGAAAAGCCGGGCGGAATATACCCCCGCCCGTCGGCTTCGTGGTACAGGCGGTCGGTAATGCGGGGAGCCCCGGCCCATTTCGCCCCTTTCGGGGCCTTGGGCAGCTTGGCCAGCACGGGCGGTTCGGCCTCTACCCCCATTGAAAAGGCCAGCTGGGTGCCGTCGGGCGACCAGGTCAGGGACGAAGGGCTGCCCGGCAACTGCGAAATGCGGGCGAATTTGCCGCTGCCCAGCCAGTAGATGTAGATTTCTGAGCCCTCCTCGGTGCTGCTCACAAAGGCGAGGCGGTCGCCGGTGGGGGACCACCGCGGAGACGATTCAGAGGCTTCGCGCGAGGTGAGCTTCTGGTGGCTGCTCCCGTCGGCACGCAGCATCCAGAGGTTGCCCGTGGCCTGGTCTTTCAGGATGTCAAAGCCCATCCTGCGGTATACGATCCATTCCCCTTCGGGATGGATTTGCGGATCGGTGGCGTACTGCAGCCCGAAGACGTCCATATATTCGAAAGGCTTCGGCTGGGATGCTGCCGGGAAGGAAGGAAATAGCGCCAGGAACATCAATAAGGCAAATTTCCATTTCATGCGGAAGGAGTTTACGATATGCTCCCTAAATTACTACATAAACCTCATTTTCACCCGGGTCGCAGATTTTAAGTTATGGTTCCGTTAGATTTCACCCGGCTTTGCGACCAACCCCCCATAAACCGATTCCTTTTTTGTATCTTTCATAGTTTCTTATTTCACTGAAAACCAAACCATTTAAAATTTCTTCCGAATGAAAAAAATTCTCGCTTTCTGTTTGGGCCTTACGGCCTTCGCCGGCTTTGCCCAGGATGACGCGGTCACCGCGGGCCTGAAAGGCATGCTTCAGTATTCCCAGGGCAATATGCAGGCCCTGGCCGAAGTCTTTACCCAGGAACAACTTGATTGGAGACCGGCCGAAGGGGTGCGCTCTGCCGGAGAGGCCATGATGCACGCCGCCGCCACCAATTATTACGTGGCCATGAAACTGGGGTTTGCCCCCCCTGAAGACGTGGATATGATGGCTATGGAGTCGATCAAAGACAAGGCAGCCATCGTGGAGGCCCTGAAAAAATCCTCCTCCTTTTTGATGGATAAGGTCGGCATGGTCGACCCGGCCGGCTTCGGGGAAGAAGTCGACCTCGGGTTCATGAAACAAAGCCGGATAGGTTCGCTCCTGCTCTTGCTGGAACACAACGCCGAGCACAAGGGGCAGTTGATTGCCTACGCCCGGTCCAATGGCGTAGTGCCGCCCTGGAGCCAGGGTGCTGAATAAGCGCTGCCTGCTTTCTTTAAACCGGCCTTGAGGCCGGTTTTTTATTGCCCGCTTACCGGGTCGCCAAATCGGGCTTTACAAAGAGGTTGGAAGCGATCTGGTGCGAGACCTGGAGTGTTTTGCCCTCCATGCCGATGGTCATGGAAAGATCAAAGGCTTCCCTTTCGAGCACCGTCAGCCTGCGCCCCAGGCCAATTCCGTGTTTGTCGAGATACTGCAGAAAAGGCACAGAGGAATCCTTTACCCCTACGAGGATACCAGAGGCAGAAGCCTTCATGGAAGACAGCAGCACTTTTTCGCGGGTTTTGAATGCCCCTTCCTTATCCGGGATCGGGTCTCCATGCGGATCAAAATCGGGGAAGTTGAGCAGGGCGTCTAAGCGGTCGATGAGTTGCTCGCTTTCGATGTGCTCGAGCTGTTCGGCTACTTCGTGCACCTCATCCCAGCGAAAGTCGAGTTTTTCAACCAGGAACACCTCCCACAGGCGGTGCTTGCGAATTACCCTAAGGGCCTGGCGGTTGCCCGCCTCCGTCAGGGATACCCCCTGGTATTTCCTGTAATGCACCAGGCCCTTCTCGGCCAGCCGCTTGAGCATATCGGTCACCGAAGACGGCTTGGTTTCCATATACCCGGCCAGGGCATTGGTGGCCACTTCGAGGGTGCCATCCTTGCTCAGGTGGTAGATGCCTTTCAGGTAATTCTCTTCTGAATGGGTCATTACGGGCGCGCTTGCATCAAAAATACATTTTTATTTATAAAAAATCATTTTTAGATTTGTCTAAATATATTTTGATGCGCATCAAACCCATACTGTTCTTTTTGGGATGCCTGATGCCTCTGGCCCTTTGGGGGCAGGGGCAGGCCCTGGCCGGCCGGGTAACCGACGGGGGGCAGGC
>CAYWZF010000122.1:0-1652 GCA_964461555.1 uncultured Robiginitalea sp.
CAAATAATGACATTCAAGATCAGCGTTGAGGCAAGTGTCGACCTCGAAAATATTTGGTTGTACACCTTCGAGAATTGGTCGTTAGAACAAGCTGACAGATACTTCAATCTCATCATGGATGAAATTCATTATCTCACCTCAAATCCTGAATCTGGAAAAGACACCAGCAACGTAAGAAAGGGCTATTTCCGCTCCCGGATAAAATCCCATTTCATATTCTACAGAATCAACTACAATAGGGAAGAAATTGAAATAATCAGGATCCTACACCAAAGAATGGATAGTGATACCCATCTTAATGAGTAATAAGGGCTGTAGCCAACAACGGGCATACCCCATTCCGGCATAGCGACCAGCCCGAAGAATTTTCCTAAATTTAGCAATGAACCTTCCCGGCGATAATCCCGTCTCTGGCTTGTTTTGCTCACCGGACCCCTTCCGGGAAATTCCAAATTCCGAAACCCAAGCACCAGGTCGGAATTTGGAATTTGGTACTTGGAATTTAAATGGGTTGGTACAAAACAAGCTCCCCCGCCAAAGGCGGACAGGCGGAACGGTGCATACCCGAGTCCGTTATGCGCCAGGGAAGAGGTGATGAAAAACAAAAAAAACAGACTCGGAAGATTTTCAGAAAGCGCACGCCCCAATGAGGAGAGCGCTATTTGAGCAGTAAAAGATTATTTACCAGACAGTTATCAAAGCAAACACATGAAAAAGATCTCCTTTTGGCAAACATGGGTACTGGCAGGCTTACTGATGGGGATGCCCGCAACAGCCGCAGCACAGGAAGGTGAGCTTACTCTTGATGACCTGTTCGCAACGCCAAAACTGACGGGAACAACCCCGTCCCAGCCTGTGTGGGCACCGAACAGCAAGCATTTCGCCTTTTCCTGGAGTGAACCAGGAAATCCTGGGCGTGGCCTCTGGGTATCCACATGCGATGGGAAGGAAGTGCGCCTCAGTTCCAATACGGCATCCCCGTCAGTAAGCGATATTGTCTGGACTGACGCGAACACAATCGTGAGCCTGCGAGGTAACAACCTATGGCAGACATCACTGAGCCAAGAAGTCGACCTCCAGTTTATGCCCGTCGAGGCAGGTGCACATAACCTGTCGATATCGCCAGGCGGCAACCAGGCGGCGTATATACGAAACGGTGACCTGTGGCTTGCCGACTTCCCTTCCAAACAGAATCGCCAGCTCACCGAGATCGGCATCGCCAGTCTCTCGAGCTTGCCGAAGGGGCGCTACAGCCGACCGGAACGTGAAATCGGTCCAGGCATCTGGAGTGGGCCAACGTACAAGTGGTCCCCGGATGGCAAGAAAATCGCGATTCACGTTGTTGACCGACGCGAGATGCGAAAGGTGCCGTTCCCGGATTACCTCGCTGACGAAACCAATCCCAACGAGGTACGCCGAAGTTACCCGGGCGATCCAAACGAGATTCGCAGGGTTGGCCTGCTCGATGTAGAAAGCGGTAACATTATTTACCTCGATTTGCCAGACCCGCACGCCAACCAGGTCATCGACTTCAACTGGTCACCGGGTGGTGATCTGCTGGTTGATACCGCATCCGACACGGCGGTTGAACGTAAGTTGTTCGTCGTTGCACCCGGAGAAAGCCAACTGCGCGAGATTTGGCGAGGTGTTCG
>CAYWZF010000122.1:1752-5774 GCA_964461555.1 uncultured Robiginitalea sp.
TTGCCCGCCTTCACGGAGCGAACCTGGGCGGCTGCGGAATACGTTAGTTTCCCCAGTCTTGTAGATGACTACACGCTGCATGCCCGGATTCTGAAACCTGCCAACATGCAGCCCGGCAAGAAGTATCCCGTGCTGTTTGGGCCCGTGTATTCGAATACAGCGAGGAACCGCTGGGCCGGTAACTACAGCCTCGTACAGCATCTGTTGGCCAGGAAGGGATATATTATCGTGCAGGTGGATTCACGTGGTAGCAACGGTTATGGCCGGGCATTCCGTGAAGAGTTCCTGCTGGGCTTTGCCGACCAGGACATTGAGGATTATGCGAGTGCCGTTGCCTACATGGAGTCACTGGCTTATGTCGATCCCGATCGCATCGGCATCTGGGGCAGCAGTTACGGTGGCACACTCTCCGTTTATTCGCTGTTGATGAAGCCAGGCTTATTCCAGGTGGGTGTTGCTGCAGCGGCGGCTGTTGACCCGGCGTTCTTTGGCACGGACGACGTTGCGATTGTTCGTAGCCCACAGACACACCCGGAGATCTTCGAAAGAAAAGCGCTCAACTATGCAGCGAATCTGGAGGATAAACTCCTGTTCATCCACGGCATCCAGGACCAGGTGGTGCCATTCAAGACGACGGCCGTGTTAGCTGAGGAACTGATTAAACAGGGCAAGGACTTCGACTTTGCGTTTGCACCGGGTGCGACGCATGGATGGAGCCGTGAGCCGCATTACGATCGCTACCTGTTTGGCAAGATAATCGAATACTTTGACCGACACCTGGCCGTGCCGTCTGAGTAGCTATTTGCAGGGGTCTTGTTGCTAGGCGTTGAGGAACGCCGGGCAGATTTTCAGCGTGCCGCATAACAAGCGAGATACCACATGCCTCACCTGGGTTGGCAGTGGCAGTAGGCAGTATTCATGGGTTCAAATAATGAAGAAAGGGTCTTTGCAGGCCGGGTATTTGCAAAGGGGAGTACTCTCAGGATCAGGCCCCAGGCATTATCCTGCAGCAGGCGGTAAGCAACCCCCGTCGGTGGAGCGACCTGGCAATAGGCTGCAAAGGCAATAGCCCTCTTGCCGGAGGGACCTGATCTTAGCTCGCAGTTGTGGTTAAATGGTTATTTTAGCCCTAACCAAGCAATACGATGCCAATGCAAATCAGACTTATACCTGGCATAATTATCGCCTTCCTTACTTTCATGAGTTGCAACCCCGAAAAAGAGAAAATGCCCACTCCGGAAACTGAGACGGATATGGCAGCCGAAACACCACCGGCCGAACCCATCGACCTCACCCTCGAACAGGCCAATGCGCTGGTTGCCCTGCCCATGGCCTGCGTGCAGCAGGAGTACCCGAACAAGCTGGGACAAACCCTGGGAAGCGCAGAAGACCTGGGCGAACCCAGGGCGCTCCACCCTGCCTTCTACGGCTGCTTTGACTGGCATTCGGCCGTGCACGCCCACTGGTCGATGGTGCGGTTGCTGAAGGAATTCCCGCAGCTGGAGCAGGCCGATCAGGTCCGGGAAATGCTGAAGACGAACCTGGCTGCCGGGAACATTGCTACAGAAGTGGCGTATTTCGAGGGGGAACACGAAAAGGGGTACGAGCGCACCTACGGGTGGGGCTGGCTGCTGAAGCTGGCCGAGGAGCTCCACACCTGGAATGACCCCCTGGCCCGCGAGCTAGAGGCCAACCTGCAGCCCCTGGCTACCCTTATCTCCCGTAAATATGTTGACTACCTGCCCAAACTGCAATACCCGGTTCGGGTGGGCACCCACACCAATACGGCCTTCGGGCTTTCCTTTGCCTGGGATTACGCCCAGACCCTGGGCGACCAGCCGCTGATGGAGGCCATCCGCACCCGGGCCCTGGCTTTTTACGGGGGCGATGCCGGCTGCCCCCTGGGCTGGGAACCCAGCGGGGCCGATTTTTTGTCGCCCTGCCTGGAGGAAGTGAACCTGATGCGGCGCATCCTTGACAAGGCGGCGTTTCTGGAATGGATGGACAAATTTTTGCCCGAGCTGCAGCAGACCGGTTTTGCCTGGGCCCCCGCCCGGGTGGGCGACCGCTCCGACGGGCAGCTGGTGCACCTCGACGGGCTGAACTTCAGCCGGGCGTGGGTGTTTTACGGCCTGGCCAGACAGTATCCAGACCAGTTCGGGCATCTGCTGCCCCTGGCACATGCTCATATGGCCTACTCCTTCCCGAACCTGTTTGGCGACGGGTACGAAGGCGGCCACTGGTTGGGGACCTTCGCCATTTATGCCCTGGGGGAACGCTAACTGAGTCGCCGGTAAAATGGAAAACATAAGATGAATTGCGAAAACGAGACGCCGGCCAACACAAGTCATCCAGGAAAGGATACGGGAGTACGCAATCGGCTGGGAAGTTCGCTCAGGGAGCTCTTGCTGATCGTAATTGGCGTGCTGCTGGCCCTGGCGGTAGACAATTGGAACGCCGTGAGAAAGGAGCATGACCAGGAGCTTTTTTTACTCCGGCAGCTACAGGTTTCCCTTCGGGAAGATCAGGCCAGCATAAGCAGCCTTCAGCAAATCTTCGGGCTTTCCCGCGATAAAATGGAGCTGTTGAAAAGCCATCTGGAGCAGGGGCAGCCCTATGCTGATTCCCTGGACGCCTATTTCGGGGCTGTCATTGGGATTTGGCCTTTCCAGCCCAATTACAGCGTATACGAAGTCGTAAAGGCGCAAGGGCTGCAACTGATCACCAACGATTCCCTCCGGCTTGGGATCGCCAGCCTGTACGATCAGGTTTATGCCTCGTACCTCGATTCTCAGGCAAACGACCGCAATGTCATCTTTGAAGTGGTGAGGCCTTACTATCTGGAGGCGTTCCGTTCCATACGGGTCAGGGCGTCTGCCACACCGGTGGCGTACGAAAAGCTTATCGGGCAATCTTATTATTTGAACTTATTGGAATACAGGTTGGGCACTTTTAATGTGAACTGCATCGAACCGGCTTCCGTAGCCCTTGAAGAGTTAACTTCTTTGCTGGCCAGTCTGGATCAGGAAATCAAGTCCCGCCACTGAACTGGATCTGAGATCTTTTTGAGGAGGCTGGCAAGGGCCCTGCGGCTGGTACCCTGGCAATCTGAAGGGGGCTTACTCTTCGGCAGGCGACTTCACCACTTCCCCCCCTTTCATTACAAAGCGCACCCGCGTGAGTTCAGAAATGTCGTCAAGCGGATTATTCCGTGTGGCTATGATGTCTGCGAATTTCCCGGGTTCCAGCGTGCCGATTTGGGCCTGCTGCCCCAGCAGTTCGGCATTGACCCGGGTACCGGCCTGGATTGCCTGCATGGGGGTCATCCCGACCTGGGTGAGGTAGCGGAACTCCCGGGCCGCGAAGTTGGGGGGGAAGCCCACATTGTCGGAACCGACCCCGACCTTTACCCCCCGGGCGATGGCTTTGGCCAGCATTTTCCGAATCGACTCGTCGTATTTCATGTGCAGCTGATACGCTTTTGAGAGGGCCGCGCTTTCCGAAGCTTCTTCTACAAAATATTCCCCGACCGCCAGGGTCGGCACCAGGTAGGTGCCGTGTTCCAGAAAGAGGTCGATGCATTCGGCGTCGAGGAAGGAACCGTGCTCAATCGACCGGGCCCCGGCCCGGATCGCTTTTTTGATCCCTTCCGTCGAGTGGGCGTGTGCCATGACGGGGACACCCCGCTGTTTGGCTTCATCCAGGGCTGCGGCCAGTTCCGCATCGCTGAAATGCACGCTCTGGGGGTTGTCGCCCGACGACATGAAGGCCCCGGTTACCAGCAGCTTGATCCAGTCGCTGCCGTATTTGATCTCTTCGCGTATGGCCCTGCGCACCTCGTCGGGCCCGTTTACGACCAGGCCGTCGGGAACCACGGCCTGGTCGGGTGAGAGGTAGTTGATATCGCCCCCGCCCCCTGTAACGGACAGGTAATGCCCCGCCCCGAAGATCCGGGGCCCTTCAAAAAGGCCGTTGTCAATGGCATCCCGTATTTCGAGGTGGGCGTAGCCCACGTCGGCGTC
>CAYWZF010000122.1:5784-7647 GCA_964461555.1 uncultured Robiginitalea sp.
ATGCCGCGCGCCTCGTCGACCAGCCCGACATGGGCATCGCCCGCGATGCGCAGGGTGGTCCAGCCTTCCCGGAGCCAGTCCTGCACGGTTTTCAGCCCGCGCAGCGCATTGAAGGCCGAAGAGCCCTTCAAGTGGTTGGACTGGTAATCATCCCCGTAGATGAGGGGGTGCACATGGGCGTCGATCAGTCCCGGCAATACGGTGTAGTCTGAAAGGTCGATGGTTCGGTAGCCGTTTGGGATGCCCCCCTTTCCGGTGATGCCTACAATCTTTTCCCCTTCGACCAGGATCACCTGGTTGAGCTGGGGAGGCCCGTCGTTTCCGGTTATGATACGCCCGCACAGCAGGGCGGTTTTTCCCTGCGAAAACAGGGGCTGGGAGGAAATGGCCAGGAAGGCTGCAAGTATCAGGGATCTGAGCATGGTACGCGGTTTGGCCGCAGCCCGCATCGGGGGCAACGGGGTTCCTGACCAACAAGGTACGCAGGAAGCCGTTAAATCCAAGTGGCCCCAAAGAATTATCGATGCCAACCCTTCCATATTCGCCTTCCTTCATACATTTGCCGGGTATCGGGGGCCTTCACCCTGCCTCCGTTTCCAGCAGCCTATGGCACGAACCACCGACCCCTATGCCGCCCTGCGCTACCGGGAATTCAACATCTTCCTGGTAGTGCGGTTTTGCATGGTGCTTGCCTGGACCATGCAGTTCATCCTCATTGAATGGCTGGTGTATTCGCTCACCAAAGACCCCCTGTCGCTGGGCATCATCGGGCTGATGGAGGTGATCCCTTCCGTGGGCATGGCCCTCTTCGCAGGCCATATTGTCGACCAGCGCGAAAAGAGGAACCTGCTGGTATTCTGCATCCTCGGCTATACCTTTATCAGCCTGGGACTTTTTGTCTTCAGCCTCCCGGCCGTGGAGACAGCCCTGAAGCCGGGCCGCCAGCTCACCGCCATCTATGCCCTTGTTTTTTTGGGCGGGTTGGTCAGATCCTTCCTCGGGCCGACGATATTCTCGCTGATTGCCCTGATCGTCCCGAAGAAGACCTATCCCAACGCGGCTACCTGGAGCAGTACCACATGGCAGTTGGCCGCCATGACGGGCCCGACCCTCGCCGGGTTCTCCATCAGCTGGATCGGCGTGCACTGGTCCCTGGCCGTCATCCTTGGGTTTTCCCTCCTGGCCCTGACCCTGTTGTTCCAAATCCCGCGGAAGCCCATCCTGAACCCCAAGATCGGGGAGCCCGTTTTCCAGAGCCTGAAAGAAGGCCTGCAATTCGTCTATCGCAGCAAGGCCATCCTCGGGGCCCTCACCCTCGACATGGTCGCCGTGCTTTTCGGGGGGGCGGTGGCCCTGCTTCCCATATATGCACAGGATATCCTCCATGTTGGCCCGGAAGGCTTTGGCATTTTGCGGGCTGCCCCGGCCGTGGGGGCAGCCATCACCATGGTGGGATCGACCCGCTTCCCCCTGCACCGGCATGCCGGGCGCAAGCTGCTCTGGGCGGTCTTTGCCTTTGGAGTGTGCATTATCGTTTTCGGCCTGTCTCCCTGGTTCTGGCTCTCGGTGGCGGCCCTGTTCGTGAGCGGGGCGGTCGACGGGGTATCCATGATCATCCGGCAGACCATTCTGCAGCTGAAGACCCCCGACAACATGCGCGGCCGGGTGGCTTCGGTGAATTCGATCTTCGTGGGGTCTTCGAATGAACTCGGGGCCTTTGAGAGCGGGGTGACGGCCCGGCTGATGGGCACCGTGACCGCCGTGGTCTTCGGCGGGTGCATGACCCTACTCACCGTAGGGGCCACCGCGTATTTCTCACCCCGGTTCCGCAGGCTCGACCTCTCGGATGAGGTGGAGCTGGAG
>CAYWZF010000123.1:0-7466 GCA_964461555.1 uncultured Robiginitalea sp.
GTTGGGCTACCTCGCATCCGCTCGGTTTCCCAAAGTGGGAAACCACTCCTGCAAATAGAAAACCCGCAGGCCCTGGCAGGCCTGCCTGGTTTTTGCGTTTCGTTCGAAAGCTCAAGCGAGCTTGGCTTTCTTCCGAAACGCAAAAACCCGCGCCAAATGGCGCGGGTTTTCTGCTTGATGTGGGCCCTGTTGGGTTCGAACCAACGACCCCCTGCTTGTAAGGCAGGTGCTCTGAACCAGCTGAGCTAAGGGCCCGTGTAGGGTGTGCAAATATAGTACAGATTTTAAGTTCCCAAAAGAAATTTGAGAAAAAAGAGGGGGCTATCAGTCGGGATAGACGATTGCCTCATAGGCCGCAATCATTTCCTGCAATCTATCGGGGTCGTCCCCGGCCCGGTTGCGGGTCTCGCCCGGGTCGTCGGTAAGGTGGTACAGCTGGTACTCGGGGCTGTTGCCGAGTTCGATGTTTACCTGGGCGGCTATCTCGGGGCCCTGGTAGGGCGGGATGAGCACCCAGTCGCCCTGCCGGAAGGCGGTGCGGCCGGTGGCTTCCAGCACAAGGTTTTCCCGCCCGGCCGGGGTCTTGCCCAAAAGGGCGTCGAGCAGGTCCTGGCTGTCGGTTCCGGTTACATCCCCGGCGCCCGCTAACCGCCCCAGGGAGGCCAGCAAATCGACCTGGCTTACCAGGGCAGGGCTGACTCCGGGTTCTATGGTGCCCGGCCATGAAACGAGGAAGGGCACGCGGGTGCCGGCCTGGAAAAGGCTGTACTTGCCTCCGCGTAGCGGACCCCAGGGGGTGTGGTCGCCGTTGCGCTCCACTGCCTGGTCGATATACCCGTCATTGAGCACCGGGCCATTGTCGCTGGAAAGGATCACAAGGGTGTTCTCGAGCAAGCCCTCGGCCTTCAGCGTTGCTATCAGCTCCCCTATGCACCAGTCGGCCTCGGCGATGGCGTCGCCCCGGGGCCCGAGCCCGGTTTTCCCGACAAAACGGGCATGGGGGGTGCGGGGTACGTGGGGCTGCTGGAGGGCGTAGTACAGGAAGAAGGGGCCGTCTTTGTGATCCCTCACAAAGTCTTTGGCCTCGGTTAGGAAGGTGTCGGCCATGTCTTCATCCACCCAGCGGGCTGCCTGCCCGCCTTTCATGAAGCCGATGCGGGGAATGCCGTTCACGATGCTGTTGTTGTGGCCGTGGTCCCATTTCAGCCTGAGCATTTCGGGGTGGTCAAGGGCTGTGGGCTCTCCCGGGAAATTGTTTTCATAATCCACCGAAATCGGATCATTCAAATCAAGGCCCACCACCCCGCCGTTTTGGATGTAGACCGTAGGTACGCGGTCTTGGGTGGCCGCCAGGATATAGCTGTAGTCAAACCCGAGTTCGTTGGGGCCCGGGGCGATGTGGCCGTTCCAGTCGACTTTGCCATCTCCCAGGCCCAGGTGCCACTTGCCCACGATGGCGGTTTGGTAGCCCTGTTCCTTTAACAGGGCCGGAAGGGTCAAGCGGGCCGTATCGATCAGCAGGGGGGCGTTTCCAGGCAAAATGCGGGCTCCCGTCTCCCGCCAGGGGTACATGCCCGTCAGCAGGGCAAACCGGCTGGGGGTGCAGGTGGCCGAGGCAGCATACCCATCGGTGAACCGGAGCCCCCCGGCGGCCAGCGAGTCGATATTAGGGGTTTTCAGGGCGGTGGCCCCATAGGCCCCGGTATCGCCGTAGCCCAGGTCGTCCAGATAAATAAGAACGATGTTGGGCACGCGCCGGGCAGCCCCGGGTTCCTCTTCAGAAGATTTGGGCGCCCGGTCACAGGCCAGCAGGCTGCAGGCCAGCACCCCTGTCAGGGCGGTCAGGAAAATCCGTTTCATGCAGGCTGGTATTAGGGAGGCGCTGCCCAGGGCACCGCCTGTTCCCCAAGATAGGAAAAGAAAGCTGAATTGGGGTGGCCCATCTATAAGACCTCAGCCACGGTGAAGTTGCTGCCCCCCACAAAGACCAGGTCTTCGGGGCCGGCGGCCTCGAGGGCCGCCGTATAGGCGTCCGGAATGTGGTCGAAACGGCGGTAGTTCAGGCCCCGGTCGCGAAAGGCGCCTTCGAGCCGGTTGAGGTCCATCCCGCGGGGGAGATTGGGGCGCGAGAGGTAATAGGTGGCATCGTCCGGAAAAAGGGGCATGATCGCATCTAGGTCCTTTTCTTTCACAAAGCCGAGCACCAGGTGGAGTTTCTGGCGGGGTTGGCGTTGCAGCTGCCGCATCACGAGTTCCAGGCCTTCCCTGTTGTGGGCCGTATCGCAAATCACGCGGGGGCGGTCGCGCAGCTGCTGCCAGCGCCCGAGCAGGCCCGTATTCTCGACAACGCGCAGCAGGCCGCGGCGCGTGGCCTCTTCACTGACGGAAAAGCCCCGGAGCACCTGCAACACCGCCAGCACCCCTCTGATGTTCCGTTCCTGGTAATCCCCCAACAGGCTAGTCTTATACGCGGGGAGGGCCATCTGATCGGCAAAATGGATCGGGGCATGGCGGGACGTCGCCACCTGCCGGAACACCCCGGCGGTTTCGGGCTGGGTCTCGCTGATGACCACGGGCACCCCATCCTTGATAATCCCGGCTTTCTCCCCGGCGATCCGGGGCAGGGTGGTGCCCAGGAATTCGGTATGGTCAAAGCCGATGTTCGTGATGAGGCACACCTCGGGGGTGATTATGTTAGTGGAATCGAGACGGCCTCCCATGCCCACCTCCACCACGGCTATGTCTACCTCCTCTTCGGCAAACCAGGTGTAGGCCATGCCCACGGTCATCTCAAAGAACGAAAGCCCGGCCTTCTCGAGGTAGGGCCTGTGCCGGCCGATAAAATCGACCACAAATTCTTCGGTGACTGGCTGGCCGTTTATTTTGATGCGTTCGCGGAAGTCCTTCAGGTGGGGCGAGGTGTACAGGCCCACCCTGTAACCGGCTTCCTGCAATACGGAAGCCAGCATGTGGCTGCTCGAGCCCTTCCCGTTCGTGCCGGCCACATGGATGCTTTTAAAGCGGGTGTGCGGGTCGCCCAGATAGCGGGCAAAAAGGACCGTGGGTTCCAGTTTGGCATGGTAGGCCTCGGCCCCCCGAAGCTGGTACATGGGCAACTGGGCGAACATCCAGTCCAGCGTCTGGCGGTAGGTCATTTACTGCCCCAGTTTGAAGTTCACCACCACAAAGCCGATCTGTTGCTCCGGGGCCTTGTCATCGGGCCTCCAGCGATGCAGGAAGGCAGTTTTGCGCGCGGGCTCCAGCAAACAGGGGTCGTTGTTGGTGGTACCCCTGACCCCCGGGGTTGCCTGGATTACTTTCCCCTGGCGGTCGACCACGATTTGCACCACCACCCGTCCTTCCTGGTTGCATTCCTGCTTGACCGCATCCTTGCTGGCCAGGGTCCGGCCACTGAGGCCGTAGCCTCCCGTACCGCTGCCTGTGCCCGGAGCGCCGTAATAGGTTCTGGCATAAGGGTCACCCCCTGGCTGGCCCTTGTCGCCGGCCTGGTTGTCGTCTCCCTCGCTGCCCTGGGCTGTGCCATCGGCGTTGTTGAGCCCGCCCATCATGGCGTCAAGTTCGCGTTTCTTGGCCTCCCGCTCCTGGCGTGCCCGCTCTTCGGCGGCCTGCTTTTCGCGCTCGATGCGTTCAGCTTCCTCCCGCGCCTTGCGGGCAGCCTCCTCGGCCTTGCGTTTGGCTTCTTCCTGCTGTTTGATGCGGATGGATTCCTCGTTGTCTTGCGTCAGGACCTTCTCCGTAGGGGCGTCGGTCTGGGTGGATTCCTCGGGCACATCGGGTTCGGTCACGGGTTCGGCGGCCTGCTCGGCCTCTTCCACCACCTCCTCCTCGGGCTCGGGTTGCTGGCGCCTGAGGGGCTCGAGGGGCTGGTCGTTGCCCATCCCGAACTCCATGGTGCCGAAATTCACCGTGATGCCGTTCTCGAGGGGGGGGTCAAAATAGGTAAGGCCGATGTAGAAAAGCAAAAGGATCAACGCGCTTAACAACACGGTGGTAAGCGTGAAAGACTTTTTCTTGTGTCTCGTATCGAGTAGCGACATCAATTCGGACGCACGGCCAGGATCACTTTGTAGTTGTTCCGGTTGGCAATATCCATCACATTCACGGCTTCCTTGATCGCAACGCTTTCTTCGGCCCGCAGGATGATGGTCGGATTATCCTGACCCTCCAGTGCCTTTTTTAATTCAATCTCAATGTATGCTCCGTTAATCTGCTGGTTGTTCACAAAATATTCCAGGTTCTTGTTGATGGTTACCGAAACATTCTGGGTATTGGTGGATTTGCCGCGCGCCTTGGGCAACAAGAGGTCAAGGGCATTGGGCGAATTCGCCGTCAGCATGAAAAATATCAGCAGCAGGAAGACAATATCCGTCATGGAGGACATGCTGAACTCCGGACTCACCTTGTTTCTTCCTTTCAGTTTCATAGGTTCTCGCGCTTAAACAGGTTCGCTCAACAGGTCAAGGAACTCCACGGCATTGGCTTCCATCTGGTGGATGACCTTGTCGGTGCGGTTGACCAGGTGGTTGTAGCCCACGTAGGCGATGATCCCCACTACAAGGCCCGCAACCGTCGTGGTCATGGCCGTGTAGATCCCCGAGGCCAGGGCGCCCATCTCGGCCTGCCCGCCGCTGGTCGCCATCTGGTGGAATGCAAGAATCATTCCAATCACGGTACCCAAAAACCCGATCATCGGGGCAGCCCCGGCCACCGTGGCCAGCACGCTCACATTCCTTTCCAGCTCGTACACTTCAAGCGTTCCGGCATTTTCGATCGCCTTGTTGATGTCGTCAAGCGGCTTGCCGATGTGCGAGATCCCCTTTTGCGTGAGCCGCGCCACTGGGGTATCGGTCTGTGCACAGAGGATCTTGGCTGATTCGAGTTTCCCGGTCATCACGTGGTCGCGAATCTGGTTCATGAAATTCTTGTCGATCTTGGAGGCGGCCTTGATGGCCAGCAGGCGCTCGAAGTAGATGTACAAGGCCACGGCCAGCATCACGAACAACACCGAGATAATCACAATGCTGCCGGTACCGCCGTTGAAAATGAGGTCGATTACGGATAGGGTTTTTTCCTCAGACGCAAGTTCTCCCACCTGGGAGGGGTCCAGGGCATCCTGAAACAAAAACATAGGGTTCTCTGTTAAAGTTGCTTTTAATAACGGGCTTTTACCGCTTAAAGTATTCTGACGGCAAAATTATGCGTTTAACACCAAATCCCGCATTAAAATAAACGTTACGGCCCCTGCCAGGAAGCCTGCCGCAGCCAGCCAGGCAATTTTGCGGAGGTACCAGAAAAAATCGATTTTCTCCATCCCCATGGCCACTACCCCTGCTGCCGAACCAATGATGAGCATACTGCCCCCGGTTCCGGCCGAATAAGCGATGAAATGCCAGAGCGGATCGTCGAGGCCGGGGGAGAACATCCCCATGCTGGCGGCCACCAGAGGCACGTTGTCGATCACTGCAGAACCGATACCCAGCAGCAACACGACCACATCTGTATTGGGGATGGTGGCATTGAGGGTTTCCGCAAAATGGAAAAGGTACCCGAGCGATTCGAGCGCCGCCACGGCGAGCAGGATGCCCAGGAAGAACAGGATGCTGGGCAGTTCGATCTTGGAGAGGGAAGAATGCACCGGGCTGTGGGCCGCATGCTGGTCGCTTTCTTCCCTTTCGTCTTTATCTACAGACGATATGCTGAATTTGGAGCTGCTGTATATCTCCGCGAATGTGGCCACCACCGCAAGGGAGAGCATCATGCCCACATAGGGCGGCAGGTGGGTGATCGATTTAAAGAAGGGCACAAAAATGATGGCGCCCAGGCCCAGGTAGAGCATGGTAGGGCCGAAGCGCGATTCGGATTCGCCCTCCTCCTTTAGGTCCAGGTCGAAAGTACCTTGGAAGAGCTTCTGGCGGCTGGCGATCAGAGTGGGCACCGCGGTACACATCACGGCCGGCAGGAACACGTGCTCGACCAGCTGCCAGGCAGACACCTTGTTGGCGATCCAGAGCATGGTGGTGGTCACGTCCCCGATGGGCGACCAGGCCCCTCCCGCATTGGCGTTGATGATGATCAAACCCGCAAACCACAGGCGGGTGTTGCGGTCTTTGATCACCTTTTGCAGGATGGTTATCAGCACAATGGTAGCCGTCAGGTTGTCGATGATGGCCGACAGCACAAAGGCCAGCAGGGAGAACAGCCAGAGCAGCTTGCGCTTGCTGCGGAAACGGATATAGCTCTTGATGGTGGCAAAGCCGTTGAAGTAATCGATGATCTCCACAATGGTCATGGCCCCCAAAAGGAATACCAGGATCTCAGCCGTCTTGCCCAGGTGGTGTAGCAATATTTCGTCGAGGTGGGTGGGCTCGAGTTCCTTGAGCTCGGCATTCACCTCGAAGACCGGCATATGCGCCAGGGCAATGATCGCCCAGAGCAGGGCCATCATGGCCAGGGCCGGGATGAGTTTGTCGATCTTGAGGTTGTGCTCGAGGGTAATCGCCAGGTAACCGACGAAAAATACGATGATAACTATGGTCTCCATAGGACAAAGGGGGTTGGTTTGATTACACTAGTTGTTTCAAAGCAATCTCGAATGCCGTTCTGCTGAGATTCTTCTTGGTCGGATTTTGCCTAAAGATATTTAAAATTGCCTTTCGGATGGTCTCGGAAGTGTCATTAAAGATATCGGCATCTTCCATCGACACCCTTCGTTCCATGAAATAGGCAAAGACCCGGGCCATGCCGCAGTTCGACACAAAATCGGGGATAATACTCAGATGCTGGTCGGCGAATTCCATGACGGGGCCGAAGAAGATCTCCTTGTCGGCAAAGGGCACATTGGCCCCGCAGGAAATAACCTCAAGGCCTGCGTCGATCAGGGAGCTGACCTGCTGGCGCGTCACCAGGCGCGAAGCGGCGCAGGGGGCGAAGATCTCTGCCGGCAGGTTCCAGACGCGCTGGTTCATTTCCTCAAAGCTTACCATCTCTTCGGCAATCAGGGCATTACCCTTTTTCTTGCGGAAAAACTCCCGGACCTCCTCAAAAGAGAACCCTTCTTCACGTATAACGCCCCCGGCCCGGTCGATGATGCCGACGATCTTGACGCCCATCTGGGCCAGATAAAAGGCGGCCGCCGACCCGACGTTGCCGAAGCCCTGCACGATGGCCCGCTTGCCGGCCACCTGCCCGTCGTGTATCTCGTAGTAATGCCGCACCGCCTCGGCCACGCCAAAGCCCGTGATCATGTCGGCCACCGTGTATTTGCGGGCAGGGTCGGGCGAATAGCGGTCGCTTTCCAGCACCTTGATCACCCCCATGCGCAGCTGCCCGATCCGGTTGATCTTATCGGCCTCCGAAGGTTTGAAATGCCCGTTGAAAACCCCTTCCTGGGGGTGCCAGACCCCGGCCTCCTCGGTAATGGGGATCACCTCGTGGATCTCGTCCAC
>CAYWZF010000124.1:0-7442 GCA_964461555.1 uncultured Robiginitalea sp.
CGGCCTTCTGAGAGCTGCAGCTGGTCTGTATTCCGGGCGGGATAGGCGAGCAGGCTGTCTGAGGGCACATAGGTAACCCCCGGCTGTTCATTCATCAGAAAAGACAGGTAGTTGGAGGCATTGGCCACCTGGCTGCGGGCGGTGCGCAGCTGGTTTTCCACCTCAGTCACCCGCACATTCACTGCCAGCACGTCCGATTTCTGCAGGTAGCCCTGCCGGAAGTTGTCTTCGGCAAGCCGCTGGTTGGCCCGGGCGGCCTCAAGGGCTTTTTCAAGCACTGCCACCCCTTTGTGCGCCAGCTGCAACTGCATGAAAGCCTGTTCCGATTCCAGTTGCAGGTAATCGCGGCGGCGCTGGCTCTGCAGGTCGGCGGCCATCATTTTGAAGCGGGCGGCGCGGCGCTGGTACAAGCCGTCGAGGTTCAACAGGGGCTGGTTGACTTCCAGCCGGGTCGCAAAGTTTTCGGTGCGATCGGGGTTGTTGAGCAGGTCGGGGTCGAAGTCGGCCGGGGTGAGGATGGCCTGGTTCAGCTTCGAACCAAAGGCCATCAGGGGGTTGGTAGTTACGATGCCGGTATGGGAGGCCGTGATATTCGGCAGGAAAATGGCATTGGTCTGCTGGTATTCCCCCTGGGCCTGCCGGAAGGCAGCCTCCGAGATTTTGAGTTCTGTATTGGCATCCATCACCCGGGTGCGAAGGTCTTCCTGGCTCAGGGTGACTTCCTGAGCCCATCCGAAGGGGGCGCCGGCAAGGAGTATGGCTGCAAGGCAGCGAATTCGGATCATAGCGTGTTTCATTTAAGTCAGGGCAAAATTAGACCCGGGGGATGCCCCGGGTCAGTAACTTGCGTTACAGGGGTCGGGGAGGGGGAAAGGGGAAGGCCGGGATGCAGGGTTTCCCCCGGGGCACAGCCCCTTGCCCCCGGGAGCAAGGTACCCGCGGATGCAGCAGTATCCTTGCAGGGTGGATATTTCGGCATGCAGCTGGCAGCGGCAGTGGGCTGGTTGGGGAACAAGGTTCTCCGCCTTCCCGCTTACCGCGCTCGGCGGATAAAAAAGGTTCAATGTTCAAAGGAGTAGGATCCTGGGGTTTTACTCAGGCAAAGACAGCAGATAAGGACGGCAGGCAGCTTTCGGGAATGGAAGACCTCCCCCCCGGGGCACAGCCCCTTACCCCCGGGAGCAATTTACTCCCGGCGCCTGCAACATCCGCGCAGGAAGCAAGAAGGTATCAGTTGCACTGTTCCCGTTCGCCATCCAGGATCTCCTGATAGTCCTCCGGGCTTATGAATTCAGGTTCGTACGTCAGCCCAAGGTTTTCCAAAGCACCGGTGAAGGCCCGAAGGTGGTTGCGAGAGCCGCACTGCAGGCTGGCGAAAACATCCAGAAGCAACGGGTTTGTGGTCTGGGAAAGATATGCTTCCAGATCAGAAATGTCCAGGTCTTCGATACGGGCACCCACGCGAAGCGCCGAACCCAGCTCGACAGACCCATCGGCCACCAGGGCGTTGTAAAGTTGCTGCAAATCCGGGTTCAGGAAAGTGCCTGCCTCAACAAGCTCGTATTCAAGCCCATAAGACTCCATTACTGAGATTACCGCATTCACATGGCTGATTTCGCTTTTTTCGATATTGGCAAAGGTCGTATGTTTCCAGAGGGCCCAGAGGTATTTGTATACATCCCTGGCCAGCTTTTCTTCTTCGAGCATGAAGTAGAGGGCATCCTCATCAGCGGCTGTCAGTTCAATACCCGGCACGGCCTGTTCCCCGTCTTTGTCCTGTCTGGTAACCTGCTGATTTCCGGAAGCATCGTAGATATTATCCGGGTCATTGTCAGACTGGCAGCCAGCAAGGGCCCAAAGCGGGATAAAGGGAGCGATTCGGATAAAACTTAAAAAGGAGTGGGTTTTCATGCCAATTTCATTTTGCCATAAAGTTCCAGGTTCCTTCGGCACGAGTCAGTGATTTAGGTTACTGTAGCCCCCGGGGCAAAGCCCCTTACCCCCGGGAACAAGGTACCCGCCGATGCAGCAGTATCCTTGCAAGGGGGCTAATTTGGCAGGCAGTCGGCAGTGGCAGTTTATTGTTCAAGGTGCAGAGTTCAAGGTTTAAGGAGCGTTGTGGGGTCTTAAATACTGCCCCCATCTTCAAATCGGCACATTTTCAAATTTTCAAATTGAAAAGGGGAAATCCCCCAAACCCCCGGGAGCAAGATATCCGATTTGCCTGCACCATCCATGCACCCAGGCTGAAGCGGATACAGAAAAAGTCCGGACCACAGGGACCGGACTTCTTCTTTCAGGATGCTTCAGCTCATACCCGCATCCGGGAGCGTATTGTCGGCTGCGCCCGGGCCGTGGCTGTCAATTCAGGGCTTTTTTGGCCAGGTACCAGTCTACTTTTTCCAGGGTATCGTCGGCCAGGCGGGCATTGAGCTCGTCAAGGGATTTGGGCGGGGGCACGATCACCTTGTCGCCTTTCTTCCAGTCGAGCGGCATGGCCACCTTGTACCGGTCGGAAGTCTGCAGGGCTTCCAGGGCCCGCAGGATTTCATCCATGTTGCGCCCCACGTTGAGGGGGTAGTACATGATCAGGCGGATCTTTTTCGAGGGGTCGATAAAGAACACGGCCCGTACGGCAGCGGTTTCGCTTTCATTGGGCTGCAGCATGCCGTACAGTTTGGAGACCTTCATGTCGAGGTCGGCAATGATCGGGAAGTCAAAATAGACCCCGGTATTCTCGCGCACATTCTGCACCCAGCCCAGGTGGGCGTGGATGCTGTCGATGCTCAGGCCCATGAGTTCCGTGTTCAGCGCCTCAAACTCTGCCTTGCGCTGCGCAAAACCGCTCATCTCGGTAGTGCAGACCGGGGTGAAGTCGGCCGGGTGTGAGAACAAGACCACCCATTTGTCTTTGGCAAATTCTGAAAAGCGGATTTTGCCCTTGGTAGTAAGGGCTTCAAAGTCGGGGGCCTGGTCGCCAATGCGGGGCATGGGCTTGTAGGTGGTGGGTGCTTCTAAAGTTTCCATATGTCTGTCTGATTTTATGATGCTCAATTAAACTCCGGTAAAATTACTATGGAGTTGTCTTTCAGGCAGTAACATAGGTTACAAAGGCCGGCCCTGAGGAGGGTTGCGGGAGCCTTCGCAAAGGTGGGAAGCCGGGGTGTTGGTTTTCCCGTGGGATGCGTATCTTTAGGCGCAAATCCCAACCTATGAAATTCCAATGGAAGGGCGTCATGCCCGCACTGACCACCAAGTTCACCGATGCAGATACGATCGACGCGGAGGCCTTCCGCAAGAATGTGCGCGCCCAGCTCGATGCCGGGGTGAGCGGCCTGATCCTGGGCGGAAGCCTGGGGGAAGCCAGCACCCTGACCCCTGCTGAAAAGAGTACCCTCACCGGAATTGCGCTCGAAACGGCTGCCGGCAGCGTGCCGGTAATCATGAACATAGCCGAGCAGAGCACCCGGGGAGCCGAGGAGGCTGCCCGCCAGGCTTCCAAAGACGGCGCCCACGGGCTGATGCTGCTCCCGCCCATGCGGTACAAGGCCACCTCGCGCGAAACGGTGGCTTATTTCAAGGCCGTGGCCGGTGCCACCGACCTGCCTATCATGATCTACAACAACCCGGTCGATTACGGCATCGAGGTCACCGGCGACATGTTTGAGGATTTGCTCGCTTCCTGCCCGAACATTCAGGCGGTGAAGGAGTCGACCCGCGACGTGTCGAACGTTACCCGGCTGCGGAGCCGGTTCGGCGACCGTTTGGCCATCCTGACCGGGGTCGACACCCTGGCCCTGGAAAGCCTGCTGATGGGGGCCGACGGCTGGGTAGCCGGCCTGGTGTGCGCCTTCCCGGCGGAAACCGTGGCGGTGTATGCCCTGGCAAAGGCCGGGGAGCTGGAGCAGGCCCGCAAGCTGTACCGGTGGTTCCTGCCCCTGCTGGAGCTCGACATCAGCCCCCAGCTGGTGCAGAACATCAAGCTGGCCGAGGTGGCCACCGGCCTGGGGACCGAAAATGTAAGGCTCCCCCGCCTGCCCCTGGCAGGGGCCGAAAGGCAGCGGGTGCTGGGCATTATCGAAGGTGCCCTGAAGGTACGCCCCGCCCTGCCGGAGTACCATAAATGGTTATAAGCGAATGAACCCGGGGGAATAGGGGGGAACCCCCACCCTCCCGGGACCAAAATAATCCCTCATGATGCAACTCCCTATCACCGGGGGGCAGCAGATCGGCTTTTCCGAATCTGCCGCCGGCCGGGAAACCTTCCGCAGCACCGACCCGCAAAGCGGCGCAGAGAACCCCTGGACCTTTTATGAAGCGTCTGAATCGGAAATCAACCAGGCCCTCGGAGCCGCCCGGGCGGCTGCCGAACCGTATGCCCGCAAAAGCGGGGCAAGAAGGGCCCAGTTCCTGAGGGCCATCGCCACCGAGCTCGACGGGATGGCCGATGCGATCGTAACGGCCTATACGGCCGAATCGGGCCTGCCCGAGGGACGGGCCCGGGGCGAGCTTGGCCGTACCACCGGCCAGCTCAAGGCCTTCGCCGACCTGGTGGAGGAAGGCTCCTGGATCCAGGCCCGCATCGATACGGCCCTGCCCGGGCGGCAGCCCGTTCCCAAACCCGATATCCGCAAATGCCTGGCGCCCCTTGGGCCCGTGGTCGTTTTCGGGGCCAGCAATTTCCCGTTGGCCTTCTCCACGGCCGGGGGCGATACCGCCTCGGCCCTGGCGGCCGGTTGCCCGGTGGTGGTCAAGGGGCACCCCATGCACCCGGCCACGGGCGAGCTGGTGGCGGGCGCCATTGCGCGCGCAGCCCGGGAAACCGGCATGCCCGACGGGGTGTTTTCGCACCTGCAGGGCGTATCGCACGCCCTGGGCGAAAAGCTGGTCACCCACCCGCACACCCGTGCGGTAGGCTTTACCGGGAGCCTGCAGGGCGGCCTCGCCCTGGCGCGGCTCGGGCAACAGCGCCCGATTCCCATCCCCGTTTTTGCCGAAATGGGAAGCATCAACCCGGTGGTGCTCCTGCCCTCGGCCCTGGAACCTGCCGCGGGCTGGGCGAAGGCCTATGCCCAGTCGGTTACCCTGGGCACCGGGCAGTTCTGTACCAACCCCGGCCTGCTGATCGGCATGCAAAGCCCGGCCCTCGATGCCTTTGTGCACGATCTGGCCGAAGCCATGGTCCAACTCCCCGCTTCCTGCATGCTGCATGCCAATATTGCCGCCCGATACCGCGAGGCCCGCAGGGAGTTGCTGGCCCAACCGGGGGTTGGCCTCGTTACCGCCGAAGAAGAACCTGCAGGCCCCAATCGGGTACCCGCTACGGTGGCCCGGGTTTCCGGGGCTGATTTCCGCGCCAACCAACGCCTTCAGGAAGAGGTTTTCGGGCCCTTCACCCTGGTGGTGGGCTGCCGCGACCGGGCCGAACTCGAAGCGGTCCTCTCCGGCCTGGACGGACAGCTTACGGCTGCCCTGCTCGGCAATGATGAGGAGTTTTCGAATGCACAACCGCTGGTTTCCCTCTTGCGCGAAAAGGCGGGCCGCGTCTTGTTCAACGGGGTGCCGACCGGGGTGGAGGTATGCCCCTCCATGCAGCACGGCGGGCCTTTCCCGGCTACCACCGATGCCCGCTTTACTTCGGTGGGCACCGATGCCATTTTGCGCTGGGCCCGGCCCGTGGCCTATCAGAACTGCCCCGGGGCCTTGTTGCCCGAGGCCCTGCGCGACGAAAACCCCCTTGGCATCCTGCGCCTGGTGAACGGCGCCTACACCCGCAAACCCATATAAAATGAAGAGGATCAACTTCCTATTGCTGGGGCTTTTATGCGTAACCGGGCTTCGGACTTCGGCCCAGGGCCCGCCTTCAGCCAAGGCCCGGCTCGATACCCTGCTTGCCCGGATAGAGGCCTACCGGCCCGTTGACTGGAAGCAATACCCGCTTGGCCAGCACACCGAGGCGCGCTTCAGGGCCGATGCCGATTTTGCGGCCCAGCGCCTGGCCGAGGCAGCCGCCATCCCGGCTGATGCCTTGGGGGAATCAGACCGCATTTCGCTGGAGCTGCTCCGGTTCACCCTCCAGAACGAGGCAGACGAATACCGGTTTGGCATGCATTTGAACCCCATCCAGGCCGACCAGGGCTTCCACCTGAACCTGAATTACCGCATCCGCCCCCTGCTGCGTCCAGACGACGCCCGGGCCTACCTGCGCACCCTCAGCGCCATCCCGACTTTTGCCGAGGAGCACTTTGCCCTGATGCGCGAAGGCCTGAAACGCGGCATTTCCCAGCCCAGGGTCATGTTTGAGGGCTATGAGGCCACCTATGACGACCACATCGTTACCGACTACCGCGAAAGTGCCTTTTATGAGCCTTTCCTCGATTTGCCCCAGCAGTGGGACCCCGCTTTCCGAGATTCGGTGCTGTCGGCGGCCCAAACGGCCATCGAGGGCAGCGTGGTGCCGGCCTTCAGGGCCATCAAGAAATTCTTTGAAACCGAATACCTGCCCCGGACCCGCACGGCCATCGGGGTATCGGCTACCCCGGGAGGGGCTGCATTCTATCAGAACCGGATCAACTACTTTACCACTTCCCCCGACTACACGGCCGAAGACATCCACCGCATCGGCCTGGAGGAGGTGGCCCGCATCCGGGCCGAAATGCAGGCCATCATTGACGGCCTGGGCTTTGAGGGGTCTTTTGCCGAATTCCTGGAATTTTTGCGCACCGACCCGCAATTTTATGTGACCACCCCCGATGCCCTGCTCAGGGAGGCGCGCGATATTGCCAAGCGCATCGACGCCACCCTGCCGCAATTTTTCAAGACCCTGCCCCGCAGGCCCTACGGGGTATCGCCCGTGCCGGATGCCATCGCCCCGAAATACACCGGGGGGCGGTACTCCCCGCCCCGGTCCGAGACGGCTTCGGGCACCTACCTGGTCAACACCTACAAGCTCGACAGCCGCCCGCTCTATACCCTTCCGGCCCTGACCGCCCATGAGGCAGTACCCGGCCACCACCTGCAGGGGGCCCTCAACCAGGAGCTTTCAGACCGCATCCCGGCCTTCCGCCGCCGCCTGTACCTCTCGGCCTACGGGGAAGGGTGGGGGCTCTATTCGGAGTTCCTGGCGGCCGACATGGGCATTTACCGCACCCCCTATGACAAATTCGGGCAGCTCACCTACGAGATGTGGCGCGCCTGCCGCCTGGTTGTAGATACAGGCATGCACGCCCTGGGCTGGAGCCGGCAACAGGCCCTTGATTACATGCGCGAAAACACGGCCCTCTCCCTGCATGAGATCCGCACCGAGACCGACCGCTACATTGCCTGGCCGGGGCAGGCCCTCTCGTACAAAATGGGGGAGATCACCCTGCGGAAGCTGAGGCGGGAGGCTGAAGAAGCCCTGGGGGCCGATTTCGACATCCGGGAATTCCACGAGAAGATAT
>CAYWZF010000125.1:0-2112 GCA_964461555.1 uncultured Robiginitalea sp.
CCGCACAACAGACCACTTCCCGCCCCGGGTTCTCCCGGGCGATCTTGACCGCCTCCAGGGGTGAATAAAGCACCCGCAGGTCCCCGCCCCGCGATTTGGCCTCCAGCAAGCTGCCGCGGCTGCCCGGCACGCGGATCATGTCGCCGAAGGAGCATAAGACAGCCCCCTGCTCCATCAGGGAAACGGCCCGGTCGATCAGCTCCACGGGTGTAACACAAACGGGGCAGCCGGGGCCGTGGATCATCTGGATATTTTCGGGCAGCAGCTCCAGAATGCCGTTCCGCACCAGGCTGTGGGTCTGCCCGCCGCAGATCTCCATGATCTTCCAGGTCTGGGTGGCCGCTTTTTCGATCAGGCCGATCACCTGCCGGGTGGCTTCCAGGTTCCGGTACTCACTCAGGTATTTCATGGCTTTGGCAATAGAGATAATGTATTAGCTGGCCGTAGGCTATGTTTTCATCATTCGGGCTCAGTTCCCGGTGAAAATGGAGTTCGTACCTCCCGCCCCCGGTTTCACGGAGCATGTCGACCAGGCAGGCGTTCTGGAAAACCCCTCCGCTGAAGGCAATGCTCCTGAAACCTCCGGCATCGGCCTTTTCGAACACGAGCCGGGCCAGGGTAAACATAAAATTACGGATAATGTCCGGGATGGCCACCCCTTTAACAGCAGCTGCCCGTATTTGGGCGAGCAGGGCCCGGGTGGGCACGTTCCCGGCCCCGGTGAGCCGGGCATAGCATTCCGGGGGAGCAGCGGTCGAAATACTGCACCGGGCCTCCAGCAGCATGGCCGCCTCCCCTTCAAAGGTATTGTGGTCGCAGAGCCCCAGCAGGGAAGCCACCGCGTCGAAGAGGCGCCCCACCGAAGAGGTTTTGAGCCGCCCGGCAGCCTTCAGGGCCTGGTATACCTGCCACTCCTGTTCGCTGAATTTGCCGCGGACCTCTTCCCAATGCGGATCAGCCAGGGAGAATAGGGAGAGCCTGGGTTCCAGGGCCATTTTGTCTCCCGCCAGCCAATCGAAGTATTCCAGGTGCCCTGCCCGGGTGATCGCGCCTTCCCGGAATGCAAAAAACTCGCCCCCCCAGATCTGGGCGTCATCTCCGTATCCGGTGCCGTCCCAGACAACGCCCAGCACGGGTTGTGACCCTTCCAGCAGGTTGTTCTCGCCCAGCACGGCCGCGAAGTGGGCTTTGTGGTGCTGGATGCCGATACAGGGAACACCCGCCGAATGGGCCAGGGCCCTCCCGTGCAGGGTGCTCTGGTAGCCCGGGTGCCCGTCTACGAGAACCGTGGCCGGAGGGGTGCCAAAAAGGCGGGTAAAGGCCTCGGTGGTAGCTGCAAACCTTTGGAAAACATCGAAGTGGTCGAGGTTGCCCAGGTACTGGCTGATGTAGAGGAAATCGTTGGGGATAAAGGCGATGCTGCTTTTCAGGTGGGCCCCCATGGCGAGCAGGCACGACCCTGCCCCGCGGCCCACGGGCTGCTGGTAGTTGGGCGCCATGCCCCGGGAGCGCCTGAGCACGATGGGCTCGCCGCTTTGCCTGCCGAAACGCACCACGGAATCGTCCTGGGAATGCACGATGTTCAGGTTGTGGTGGAAAAAGAAATCTGCCACGCCGCCCAGCTTTTCATGCGCATCCGGTTCGGTATAGCAAATGGGGGAACCGTGCAGGTTGCCGCTGGTGGCGATGACCGGGTGGGGGAAGGCCCTTGCCAGCAGGGCCAGCACCCCTGAATAGGGGAGCATCACCCCGAGCTGGTCAAGCCCCGGGGCTACGGCCTCAAGCCGAACATCGCCCCGGTACCCGCCAGAGGGGAGCAAGACAATGGGCCGCTCCGGGGCAAGCAGGGCCCGTTCCGCTTCTGGGGGTACGGGAAGCTCTGCTTTGAGGAGCTCCAGGGAAGGGTACAGCACGGCAAAGGGCTTCCCGGGCCTGCGCTTGCGCTGTCGAAGCCGCTGCACCGCATCTTGTTGCCGCGCATCGCAGCAGAGCAGGTAGCCTGCACTGTTTTTGACCGCCAGAATTTTGCCCTGTTCGAGCAGGGCAGCCATGTGCAAGAAAACCTCTGCTCCGGAATAAGGCAGGGCTTGCCCGCCGGCATCGCTGAGCCAG
>CAYWZF010000125.1:2212-3686 GCA_964461555.1 uncultured Robiginitalea sp.
GAAAACCTCTGCTCCGGAATAAGGCAGGGCTTGCCCGCCGGCATCGCTGAGCCAGTAGCGTATGCCGCACTTGGGGCAACTGTTCGTTTGGGAATGGAACCTCCGGTCGGCGGGCTCCGTGTATTCTTTCAGGCAGGCAGGGCACATGGGAAAGGCCTGCATGCTGGTGTTTTCCCGTTCGAAGGGGAAGGTTTCGGTCAGCGACCAACGGGGCCCGCAATTCACGCAGCTGATAAACGGATAGTCAAAGCGACGGTTTTCGGGGTTTGTCAGCTCGGCGGCACAATCTTCGCACAGGGCAAAATCGGGGGTAAGCTGCAGGTTCAGGCGGTTGCCGGCGGCGGAGGGGACGATTTGGAAGGTGTCATAATCGCGCTGCGGCAGCCATGTCAGGGTGTGGTGCACCACCCGGGCAATAGCCGGGGGCTGTTCCACCAGGCTGCGGTAAAAGGCCTGAATATCTTGTTCTTCCCCGCTGGCGTGGATGATTACCCCTTCCTCGTTGTTGGAAACACTTCCTTTTATGCCGTAACGAAGGGCTTCCCGGTATACGAAGGGCCTGAAGCCCACCCCCTGTACACGGCCCTGTATGATTATTTTACAGGTGGCCGCCAAGGGTTTTCTTTTCTAGGTGCAGCACCCTGCCCAGTTCCAGGAGCTTGCGGGCGGCCTGCGGAACGGCCGCAGCCACAGCCCCGGAAAGGTCCACGCACATGGGGTCGATACCCCCGATGGACACGGTGAGCAGGTACAGGTCGGGTTGGTGGTCGAGCAGGTATACCGCCTCGATCATGTCTTTGAGCCCCAGGTCGTGCACGCTCAGGGCCGTGGGGAAATCACTGGCAAAACGCGGCCGGGTAAGCCTCAGTGTACCCGGTGCGGCCCCGTCCATGGTGGCATCGACGAACACCACCGTACCATAGGCCTGGAAGCGGTCTAACAACAGGAAGCCCCCGGTGCCCCCGTCGAGGAGGTCGAGGTAGTCGGGCAGGGGCTGACGGGCCATTTCTTCAATGATCCGCACGCCAACCCCCTCATCTCCCATGAGGTAGTTGCCGACGCCCATGACCAGAATGCTGTCGGATTTGTCCTTTTCAAAATAAAAGGCATCGCTGCTCACCGCCAGGGGGGTGCTACTTTCGGCTGTTTTCATAAGAAAGGGCTTGGCGCCACCCGGCCCGGGCAGGCCGGCCGCTTAGGCGGCCGGCTCCCCGGTTTTTTCGGTTGGTTTCAGTTCAACAATATCTTCCTTGGCAATCCGCTCTTCACTTACGAATTTGTACCCCCCGAACATGGAAGATACTTCGCCCCGTCCCTCCAGCCAGTCGTGGTAAAAGACCAGGTATACGTGGATGAGGGTGAACAGGATAAAGAGCCAGGTCGCTGCATGGTGCACGGTGCGGACCATGAAGTCGCCTCCCATCAGCGGCACTACCCAGGCAAAGAGCTTGGGCAGCCACCACCCGGCGTTGTC
>CAYWZF010000125.1:3786-7372 GCA_964461555.1 uncultured Robiginitalea sp.
ATGCACAGCACGTTGATCCAGTGGAAGATCCGCACCGGGAGTTCCCAGACATAGACGCGTTTAAAATTCCTGGAAGTCATGGTCCTCGGTTTTAGGTCTCGCAGCTGGAGAGGTTGTTTACCTGTGACAAATGCCTTCCGTGCTCGTCGTACAGGTGTACCGCACAGGCGATGCAGGGGTCGAAGGAATGGATGGTCCGGATGATCTCCAGCGGGAGTTCCGGATCGGCCACCGGGGTGTCGAGCAGGGTCGATTCATAGGCAGAGCGCTGTCCTTTCGGGTCGCGGGGGGAAGCGTTCCAGGTAGAGGGAACGACCAGCTGGTAATTGGCGGTCTTGCCATCTGCGATGCGGATCCAGTGGGCCAGGGAGCCCCGGGGCGCTTCGCTGAAGCCCACGCCCTTGGCCTCTGCCGGCCACCTTGACGGGTCGCGCAGTTCACTGGCAGCCATGCGGGTGTCGCCATTCTTGATGTTGGTGAGCAGGGTGTTGTAGAATTCCTGGGTCCAGCCGGCGACCAGCTTGGTCTCCAGGCCCCGGGCCGCGGTGCGTCCCAAGGTCGAGAACAGGGCGTCGACCGGCACCTCGAGGGTGGCCAGGGCGCCGTTGACCAGTTCCTGTATTTCGGCGTTGCCGCGGGCGTAGCCTACCAGCAGCCGTGCGAGCGGGCCTACTTCCATGGGCTTGCCCTGCCAGCGCGGGGTTTTGATGAAGCTGTAGGGCTGGCTCACGTCGAGCGAGTCATACGGGGGCTTGGGCCCGGTGTATTTGATATTCGTTTCGCCGTCCCAGGGGTGTTTGCCGCTTTCGCGCCCTTCCGAATAGTCTTCGTACCAGGAATTGTTCACGAATTCCTCGATGTCTTCATTGCGGTGGTCTACATCGTACACCTTGCTCAGGTCGCGGTCGAGGATGATGCCCTGCGGGAATTTAAAGCTCGACACATCGGCGTAGCCGTTGGTCGGGAAATCTCCGTAGCTCATGTAATTGCCGAAGCCCTTGCCGATGGCGCCCCAATCTTTGTAGAACGAGGCGATGGCCAGCAGGTCAGGCAGGTATACCTGTTCGACGAACTGCTGTCCTTCCTTGAGCAGGCGCCCCACGTAGGCCAGCCTTTCGGCATTGAGGCCACCCGGGCTTTCCGGGTTGATCGCGCAGGCCATGCCCCCGACCAGGTAGTTCGGGTGGGGGTTCTTGCCGCCGAAGATGGTATGCACCTTCACGATCTCTTTCTGCCATTCGAGGGCTTCGAGGTAGTGGGCTACCGCCAGCAGGTTCACAGCCGGCGGCAATTTCATTTGCGGGTGGCCCCAGTAGCCGTTTGCGAAGATCCCCAGCTGCCCGCTTTCCACGAAGCGGGTGATCCGTTTTTTGATGTCGGAAAAATATCCCGGGGAGCTTTTTGGCCAGGATGAAATGCTCTGTGCCAGGGCCGAGGTCTCGGCCGGGTCGGCCTGCAGGGCATTCACCACATCGACCCAGTCAAGGGCATGCAGGTGGTAGAAATGCACAACGTGGTCGTGCATGTAGAGAGATCCTTCCATGATGTTGCGGACCATTTCCGCATTGGGCGGGACCTGTATGCCGAGGGCGTCTTCGACTGAACGGACAGACGCCAGCGCGTGAACGGTGGTACATACCCCGCACGCCCGTTGCACAAAGGCCCAGACATCCCTCGGGTCGCGTCCCTTGACGATATTTTCCAGGCCCCGTACCATAGGGGCAGAGCTATATGCTTCCGTGATTTTCCCATTGTTGACCTCCACCTCGATGCGAAGGTGCCCTTCAATCCGGGTAATGGGATCTACTACGATTCGATTTGCCATGGTGCACTATTTAATGGATGGGTGGCTATTCCGTAAAATGTTTTTCAGTGTCCTTGCCGCTGCGGATGCCTTCTTTCAGCTCGCGCCGCTTGGAGATGTTGGCGGCAATGGCATGGGCTGCCAGACCGCCGGCTACTACTCCGGCAGCCACCTTGCCAATGGTGTCAGCCGAGCTCTCGATGCCAAAGCCGGCCAGGCCGGTGAGGCGTTCGTAGAAGGGCCCATTGTCCCAGAAATCTTCTTCACTGCAGCCGATGCAACCGTGTCCGGACTGGATCGGGAAGCTCACCCCGTTGTTCCACTTGATGGTACCGCAGGAGTTGTAGGTCATCGGGCCGCGGCATCCTACCTTGTAGAGGCAATATCCGTCCTTGGCATTCTGGTCGTCAAAGGTTTCGGCGAACAGGCCGGCATCGTAATACGGACGGCGGTAGCAGCTGTCGTGCACCCGTTTGGCGTAAAAAGCCTTCGGCCGGCCCAGGTTGTCGAGCTCGGGCAGGCGGCCAAAGGCGACCAGGTGCACGATGACCCCTGCCATGACCTCACCTATGGGCGGGCAACCGGGTACCTTTATAATAGGCTTGTCCTTGATGATCTTGTGGATGGGCGTCGCTTTGGTGGGGTTCGGGTAGGCAGCCTGTACGCAGCCGTTGGAAGCGCAGCTGCCCCAGGCGATGATGGCTTTGGCCCCGGCAGCCGATTCAAGAAGGATGTCTTTGGCAGACCGGCCCGCTATGCAACAGTAGGCGTCGTTTTCCAAAGGCACAGATCCTTCCACACACAGGATGTACTCCCCTTTGTATTTTTCCATGGTAGCGTGCTTGGCAGCTTCGGCCTGATGCCCTGAAGCGGCCATGAGGGTAAGGGTGTAGTCGAGTGAAATCTTGTCGAGGATGATGTCTGCCACGATGGGGTGGTCAGAGCGGATAAAGGATTCACTGCAACAGGTGCATTCCTGAAAATGTTCCCAGATTACCGGGATCCGGTAAGTGGTTTCCAGGGATTTGGCTACCTGTCCGATCGCGGAAGTCTCCAGCCCCATATATGCGGCGATATACGTGGCGAACTTCATAAAGTCCCTGCGGGAGTACCCCTGACGGATGATACTCTCGTAATAGGTTTCCTGTGTGGTTCTTTCGAAAGCCATTTGAATGCCAGTTAGTTATAATTAACACGACTGTGATAATCCTTAAAAATACCTTAGATAAATAACTGATTTAATGACATTTGTCAGGGTTTGCGGAAAAGAAAGCCTTTAATATTGAAGATTATCCGCAAAGCCCAACCGCCATGCATGAATTGTCCATCGCCATGGGCATTGTCAAGATTGCCGAAGACGAGGCCCGGAAAGCCGGGGCCAGCCGGGTAGAGGTGATCGAGCTTGAGATCGGCACCCTCGCCGGGATCGAGTTCGAAGCACTTGATTTTGTCTGGCCGGCTGCGGTGAAAGACACGGTGCTGGAAACGGCTGAAAAGCGGATCGAAGTCATCCCCGGCAAAGCGCGATGTATGGATTGCGATACGCCCTTTGATGTATACTTCCTGTATGATTCCTGCCCGGGTTGCCACAGCAACCTGAAGTCAATCGTGCAGGGGAAGGAGCTCAGGGTGAAGGCCCTGGAAGTTGTCTAACATTTAATTCAAACAGCTATGTGCGGTACCTGCGGCTGCGGCAGCGAGGAGAACGGCGTCCGGATTCTGAGCCCCGGGCACAGCCACCCCCATGATCACCACCATCACGATCACGACCACCACCATCAC
>CAYWZF010000126.1:0-7260 GCA_964461555.1 uncultured Robiginitalea sp.
CCAGGCAGCAGGCCCGCCCACCACGGGCAGGGTCAGCGATGTTCCCTGCAGGTCTACGGTGAGCTGTGTGCCGGGGGCCGGCCAGAGGGTAAAGTCGCGGTCGCTCGAGAAGATCATCAACCCGATTTGCTGGCCTTTCGCGATCACCTGGTCATCGGGCATCAGGTCAAAGGTCACTTCGTAGAACCTGCCGGGCTCCAGGGGTTCGCTTTCGGTGAGGGAACGGTGGTTCTGAGGATCGGCCCAGCCCCGGGTGATGATATTGTCGGTGATCAGGGTGCCGCGCCCCTCGTTCCAGGGCAGGGAGACCAGCCAGACCGACAGGTTGGCGGCCGGCTTGCTGCTGGCCAGTTTTACCGTCACTTTGGGGATACCTGAAAGATGCACGTCTTGCTGCAGCACGGGGCTGAGGTAGAGCAGGCGGTGCTGCGTGAATTCGGCTTTCGCCAGGGCTTCCCCCGAGAAGGAATAATTGTCGGTAAGGCTTTCCTGTGTGGCCCCGGCCGGTTTGCGCGCCTGCAGCGTGCCGTAGCCGGGGGCGCCGGGGCCCGGGTACAGGGTTACGGGGGCGGCCTCCGGGTTCGGGTAATCAGGATAGGGCGTCGGGTTTTGCGGGTCGTCGCGCTCGCGCACGATCCAGGCCCTGGGGTTGTTTTCGACCCCGTTGTCGACCCCGTGCAGGTAGTGGGTAAACCACTGGTTCATCATCCAGAGGGGGGGCGGCCCGCCATGCCCGTTCTGGTGGTAGTAAAGCTGTACCGGCAGGCCCTTTTCCCGGGCTGCGTTGTAGATGCGGTAGCTGTGCTCGGGCATTACGTTCCAGTCGTTGAAGCCGTGCGACATGAAGAGGGCCGCCTTCATGGGCCCCATGTCGTTCAGGTAATCGCGCCCGGCCCAGAAATCATTGTAGTCGCCGGTGATCCGGTCCATGCCCCGCGTCATTTCCCCATCACGCGTCGTGGCGTTGTTGTATGCTCGTTTTGCCTCGTCCCCGCTGTGGATGAAATCGTAGAGCACGTCGATATCCTCGCCCAGGTAGCCCCCGGGGGAACGCACCAACCCGTTGGAGCGGTAGTAGTGGTAGTAAGAGGTGTTGGGGGCAATGGGGATGATGGCCTCCAGCCCCTCCACCCCGGTGGTCGCCGCCGCCAGGGGCAGGGTGCCGTTGTAGGAGGTACCCGTCATGCCCACCTTCCCGGTAGACCAGTAGGCTTTGACTTCTTCTGTGCCACGGCGCTCGGTATACCCTTTGGCACGCCCGCAGAGCCAGTCGATCACCGCCTTGGGGGCCAGCGATTCATTGTCGCCCCCCACGGTCGGGGACCCGTCTGAAAGGCCGGTACCCGGAGAAGAGGAGTGCACCACGATGTACCCCCGGGGCACCCAGGTTTCCAGGTGGGAATCCGAGATCACGGGGCGCTTGCCCACCCGCTCCACTTCGGGGTGGAGGCGCGGCTTGCCCGGCTCGCCCAGTTCGTGCTTCACATCCCAGAAAAGCCCGTCCACAAAGGGGGCAGTCCCTGCAAAGTAGGGGCTGGAGACATAGATGACCGGCAGCTTCAGGCCTTCGGTCTCGGTTTGGGAGGGGCGGGTCACCGCCACGTGCATCCGGTCGTACAGGCCGTCCCCGTCGGTGTCGAAGGTGGTTTCGACCCACAGGTCGTGCCTCAGCCATTGGGTCGGGTCGGCAAAGGCCGGTACGACCTGGGCCTGCCCGTCTTCAAAGACGGGAACGGCCTGGGAAAAAACAGCCGGGGTACTGGCTAAAAAGAGGGCCAGCACGAACAGGGTCTGGAGGGTTGATTTCATAAACGGAAGGCAGTTTTGGCCCAAGGTACGAAACAGGGACGGATTTAACACCCTGTGGCCGTGGCTGGAACAGGCCCCGGAAAGCCGGCAGGCTCACGGATTGCAGAAATCACAGTACATCGGGTCTTCGAAGGCCCTCCCGGGAATCTCCCGGGTGGCCCGGTGCCGGCATTTGGGGCACTCGAGCAGATGTGCCCGCACCGACCGGGTGGGCAGCCCGCACTGGGCGCAGGGCACCCCCCTGATGACATCCGAAACCGAAAAGCCGGGCAGGCGGCATGCAGGGCAGGCCGAGCGGATGTTGCTGATCAGATCCCGGGTCGCGGCCTCAATGGCGGCCAGGCGGGTCGGGTTTCTCATGGCCCGCATGTCGGTCTCGGCGGTAACCGCGAATCCCATCCTGAGCCATATGGCAGCCTGGCTATGAAGCTGCTCCAGGGAAGAGCCGTCCTTGAAAGGCAGGGTACCGAGGGCCGATGCCTGCAAGATCACCCCGTGGTCCGGAAAACCCACGGTTTCGCAAAATTCCCCCAGGTCTGCCGGGGAGGTGATCGCACGGGAGGCGAAATTCGTTTTTTCAGTCAAGTGCCAGCCCTTGATAAACAGGTCGTTGGCTGTATCGACCAGGCAAACGGTTTCTTCATCGGCCGGGAGGATGAAAACCGAGGGGTGCGGCCCGAAAGACCCCTCGCTGGCCACAGCAAGGGTATGCCCTGTCTTCGCCAGGGCCCCCAGGGCTTTGGCCCGGGCAGTATTCAGGGCGGTATCGCACCGCTTCACCTCGCCCGAAAAGCTCCCGAACCGGTCTGTATCGTAGCCCCGGGGCGTCACGCAACGGACCCCCAGCTCGCGCTCCAGCAGGGGGGCAATCACCGCCTCCTTGCCGTGCATGGTGCCAATCACCAGCGTCCGGCCCCTGAAGAGGTCAACAACGGGAAATTGCCCCGGGTCGCACCCCGCCATGCCTGCTTAGCAAGAAGCCAGTGCCACCTCAGCCTCTTCGGCTACCAGGGCCTTCACGGCCTGGGTTGACTCTGCCGGTTCCCATTTCAGGTCGGGGGTGCACCGGTAGCTGCGGTTGCCCTGCTCCGGGTCGAGCACCAGCACGTGAATCCACTGGTTGGCTACCAGGTTTTTCAGGTTCTCATTCCGGCCGAGGATGTCAGATACCCGCTTCCTCGGGGCCTGGATCATCACCGAAAGCCGCAGGGGCTGGTGGTAGGCCTCGGTGTCGGTCGCCCATACCGATTGCAGGGGGAGCCCCGCTTTCAGGTCGCCCCCGTTGCCCTGCAGCACCCCGAATTTCCCGGTGGGGTTCTGGGTGATCTTCGACCCGCTGCCGAAGCGTTCGGGGTCTACCGTGGTGAAGTAGTAGTGGTTGTTGATCCATTGGGTGACCACCATGGGGCCTTGCAAAATTCCTTCCAGGGCCTGGCCGGCGGGGTCGTAATCCCAGCGATAGGAGTGCAAAAAGCAGCGCCCTTCCAGGTTGTGGTTTCGGGTGAGGCTGCGGGGCCCGATCACAAAGCCGGCGTTTTTCGCCAGGCCCCATTCGGGGCGCGTCTCGGCCCAGTCTCCGGCCAGTTTCTCAGCCTGCGCCACACTGTCTTTTGACAGGCCGAGGCGCTGGCGGGTGGCCGCCTGTTGTGCCCGCTCAAGGTCTGCCCTCAGCTGGCGGATGCGCCCCTGGTGCGATTCGGGTACTTCCGCATCGAAGAGGGTGATCGCATCGGTGGTGGTGTTGTGCTCGGCCCCCAGGAAGAAGGTATCCTCCGGGATGTGCAGCCCGGCCTGGTCGAGAAGGGCCTGCCGCACTGCCGGTTCGTTCGCCAGGCGGGCGAGCATCCGGGCGTTGTGCCTGCCCGGGCTCGCGGCGCAGGCCCCGCAATCGAGGCTGGAGGCAAAGGGGTTGTTGGCGGTATGGCTGCCGTGGCCTGAAAAGACCACCAGGGGTGCGAATTCGCGCCACCCGAGCAGGTCGAAGGCCGATTTTACAATGGCCACCTTTTCAGCCAGGGGCAGGTGGGGGTGGCCGTGCGTTTCGGCCTCACAGGTGTGGAGTTCCGGGGCGCAGAATTTTTCATGCGCTGGGGTATGGCGGAGCACCTGGCGGTAGACCCAGCGGGGCATCCAGGTGCGGGCCAGCAGGGTGGCCCCGTAGCTCACCCCGGTGCCTTCCACGAAGCCGAAGGTAGAGGGCAGCATGTTTTTCATCCGCTTCAGGAAGTACTGGAAAAAGGTCCTCAGCTCGGTATCGTGGCGGAATTTAGCCAGTTCCTGAGCGGTACCGGGCCTGGGGCTTTCCTCCACCTGGTAGGCCGAGGGCAGAATCGGGGGGCACGATTTGCGCACCAGGCCGTTCTCGGGGTTTTTGTAATCCATGGCGATCCCGAAGAACCCGGCGTAGCCGAAGGTCTCATACCGTCCCTGGGCCTCGACGTGCCGGCGGATAGGCTCTGAACGGGTGTCGATGCAGAATACGAGCTGGGCGTCGGGCGTACTTTCGCTACGGGCCGCTGCTACCCTCTCGGAACGCAGGGTACCGAGTAGCTTCTGCTGCCAGGTCGCTTCCCAGGCCTTCAGCCAGAGGTGCTGCAAGGTGTGCAGGGCCGGAGCCTGGCCTTCCGGGAAGGCTATCGGGGCAATGGGCGCCTTGATCGCTTTTGCCATCCAAAGGCGGGCAGCCAGGTACTCTTCGAGGGTGATGGGGCATTGCTGATGCCAGTCGGTCTGTTCCTCCGACCGGTATTTGATATACCCGGCCCACCCGGGCAGGGCTTCCACATGGTAAGACAAAATGCGGGCATGGTCATTTTCCGGGAATTCCTTCAGGACTTCCGCAAGGGCCTCTGTAGCAGTCTGGGGGATGGCGCGCCGGCCGATCCCCTTCAACTCCCCGTCATAAGGGGCCAGCTTCCGCCAGGCCCGGTAAAATCCCTGTTCCCTTCCCGGCATGCTCCATTCGGCCAGGCCCTCATCGAGGAAGGCGGCCAGCCATTTGGCCGACAGGCGGTTCAGTTCCTGCTGGGCCGCTGCCGGCTTGCCGGTTTCTGCTGCCTCCATTTCCCTCAGGTAGTATTCCGGGGATTCGGTCAGGCCGTGTTGCCGCAGCAGGGGCAGCAAAATGGCTTCTGCGATTTCTCCGCTGGCCAGGGCCCGCCTAAAAGAGGCGGCATCGGCATATACCCTGGCCCCCAGGCGCTTGCCGGCTTCGGGCAGGGCCTGCCCGAAAGGCTGGGTTTCATACCCGCTCAGGGGGTTGGAAGTCACAAAACCGTAAAGCGGCCAGGTCTTGCCGATGCTCTGGGCGGCTTTTTCAATATTGTTTTTTAGGGAAGGAAGCTTCATTAGGCAGGTGTTTTTGAAGAGAGGACCGAATCTTTAAAGGGCTGGGTCAGGTTCATGAGCTTGACGTACAGCCAGGGAAACCGCAGGTAGGTGCCGAGCTTCATCGCAAAGAAGCCGGCCAGGAATACCAGGCCGAAGCCAACCTGCACGGCGGTCAGCGGCTGGGGTTCGGCCACGCCGGGCAGGCCGGCCATCAGGGCGGTTACCCCGTTGAAGGTGAGCGCGTACAACCCGATGCCGGCCGTGAAGAGCAGCGGGGGCAGCAGCAGGCGCTGCCAGAGTTTCAGGCTGTTTTGCTTGATGATGTTGTAGGTTACCTGCCCCACGGTGATCGCCACGATCAGGGTCAGGAAAATACCGCTGTCCCAGTTGGCGCCTTTACCGGTGAGGGCCATGAACAGGTAGGCCCCCAAAGCCCCGTAAATGAGCACCGCCACTGCCTGAAGCGGCTTGATCCGGATGTACGGGGGCGCTTGCGGGTGGGTCGGGGCAATCCCTTCCCCGGCCGAGAGGAAGAGGTACGCCTTGTAAAACCCGTGGAGGATCAGGTGGGCCACTGCCGCATTGAAAAAGCCCAGGCCGCATTGCATGACCATGAAGCCCATCTGCGCGATGGTCGAGCAGGCCAGCTTGTGCTTGATGTGCACCTGCAGCAATTTGGCAAATTGGGCGAGGATGGCCGTCAGCCCCCCGATCACCAGCAAGAGGGTGAGGGAGTCAGACAGGAGCAGCAGGGGGGCGAACAGGGTGAGCAGGATTCCCGCACCGTTCACAAAGCCCGCGTGCATCAGGGCCGAAGCGGGGGTGGGGGCGGTCATGCTCGAGAGCAGCCAGCGGTGGAAGGGGTACATGGCAGACTGTATGACTGCGGCCGTAATGAGGCAGACCGCTGAAAAAACCAGCACAGCGGCCGGCAGGCGGTCGAGGGAACCCAATAGTTCCGAAAGGGTAAACGCCTGCGCCCAGGAGGCCGGCACTGCGATGCCAAGGCCGAGGAAAAAGGCGCCTGCCATAAAATAGCGGCGGCTGTTGCGACCGGCTTCGCGGGCTTCAGCCCACCCGGCGTCAATCCCGATCAGCTTTGAAATGAACAGGCCCATGGCCACCCAGCTTAGCACCACCAGTGCCAGGTGCTCGGCAGCCAGCAGTACCATCACCGAAGCGGTAAAGCCCAGGGTGAGGGCCATGAACCGCTCCTGGTACCGGAAGCCGTTCAGGTAGGTGCGTCCATAGCGGCTGACCACTGCGCCAAAAAAGGTAACTGTCATCCAGATCAGGAGCGTGAAGCCGTCGATGCGGAAAAGGCCCTTATAATTCCATTGGGGCATTTCGGGGAAGGACCAGGCGGTAAAGGCCGCCGTGATGAGGAAGCCCAGCCAGAGCAGGGGCGGGGTGATGCGGGCCAGGGTGCCGGGCAGGGCGCGGCTGGCCTCGAGGTTGGTGTTGTAAGGTGTTGTTTCAGTCATGCCTGAGGGCAGGTTATCGGGTTGTGAATACGGGTTGTGAACGGGGTGAGCGGGGGCGGTTCATGATACCCTCCCAAGGGCCCGCACGGCAAAGACCCCGGTAAGGATCAGGCTGCAGACCAGCAGGCGGTCGAACATGAAGTTGTTCATTCGCAGGGAGAGCCACAGCAGGGAGCCCAGTGCGGCGACAGCCGCGATCAGGGTCAGGGTAGCCTTTGAAATTTTCATGGGTTTCAGATTAATTGCGTTTGTTTTCAGGGTTCCGGGCATCAGTTTTCGGGCTCTGCCACGGTCATTTCGAGGATGCCGTTGATGCGAAGGGTCTGGCCCTCTTTCCTGACCTGGGCGATGAATTCCAGGGCCTGGGCGCGGTCATGCTCCAGTTCGGTGATCCGGTCGTTCAGGTCGCCGGTATCGCATTTATGGTCGCCTTCCCACCGCTGCAGCCGCTGGATCTTGTGGAAGTTGATTTTCTCGTCGATCAGGGAACCGATGATGTCTGCCGCTTCCGCAGGGGTGAATACCCCGTTGACCAGTTGTACTTTTTGCAGGGTTTCAGGGGCTCTTTCCAATTCTTTTGTTTGCATGGCACTTTGGTTTTATAGTAAAAATGAATTTTCGTGTGCAAAGGTGGGGC
>CAYWZF010000127.1:0-7231 GCA_964461555.1 uncultured Robiginitalea sp.
AAGAAATCCTCGAATTTCTTAACTGTTTCCTCTATCTGGGTTTCAGATAGAACGGGATTTAAAATGAAAACAGTTTCGTAATGGTTCATATTAATTTATATATTAAAAAGGAGCGCAAAAGTAATAATTCTTCGACGCATTCACAAGAAATCGATAAAAAGTTCGTTATGGTAGAAGAATTCTGAAAAACGTAAGCTTAACCTAAACCCAAATCAAATGTTTAAGGTCGGTGTCATTGGTACAGAAATCCACACCATGTTTACAACTTTTGTTGTACCCAAAAAGGGGGAATGAGTACCTTTGGCATTGATTTAACCCCACAAATCAACCATTTATGAAACTTAGAAGTATCGTGGTTGACGATTCATCGATGCAACGTATGGCAGTTGCGAAATTGGTGAATAATCATCCAAACCTTGCTCTGGTTGCCGAGTACAGCAATGCGATTGAAGCTAAGAACGGCATCAAAAACAACGAAATCGATCTTATTTTTCTGGACGTCGAAATGCCGATCATCAACGGTTTCGACCTGTTGGAGTCTCTGGAGAACCCGCCCCAGGTTATCCTGATTACCGGCAAGCCCGATTACGCCCTTAAAGCGTTCGACTACGATGTTACCGATTACCTGCACAAGCCCATCACCATGGCCCGCTTTGACGCCTCCGTGAAACGGGCCGTGGCCAAGTATGAGCAGATGCACCGGGTGCACGAAGACGAAGAGCACATCTTCGTGAAGAGCAACCTGAAAAAGCGGAAGGTGATCCTCAATGATATCAAATGGGTGGAAGCCCTGGGCGATTACATCAAACTGGTGACCGACGAGGCAAACATCGTGATCCTTTCCACCATGAAGGCCTTCGAGGAGCAGCTGCCAGAGGATAAATTCCTCCGCATTCACAAATCCTATATCGTAAACCTGGAGAAGATCGAGAAATTCAACAGCAAGAATGTTGAAGTGGGCGGACGCTCCATCCCGCTGAGCCGGAACAAGAAGACCGAACTGGCCGAAGCACTGAGCAACTTCTGATCAGATATAATCGACGTTATAGAGTACACGAATACTTCTGTATTGCGAAATAGCATTGAAGGAATTTTCAATTCTTTTGATGCTATTTTTAGTTGGCCCCAATGGCTGCCCAGACGGGATCTTTAGCAAAAGGTTCTTCTGATACAGGTTGCGGATGCGCGCTATGGGCGGAAATTCAGGGCCCAGCACCTGCTCGGGGAAGATCAGGCGCAGCGAGCGGGCAAACCAGTCAGCCCCCTCCCCCACCCGGATGTATTCCCTGTGGGCAAAGGTGATCTTCACGATACGCACCGCTGGCGGGTACCGGAACTGTTCGCGCTCATAGATTTGATCGCGGTACATGCCCTGATAATCGCCCTCGGATACCTGCCGCAAAATCTGGTGGTACGGGTTGTAGGTCTGGATGATCACCCGTCCGCGGTCGCGGGTGCGGCCCGCCCGCCCCGCCACCTGAGTGAGCAGCTGGAAACAGCGCTCGTGGGCCCGGAAATGGGGAAAATTCAGCAGGGAATCGGCATTCATGATCCCAACCAGGGATACATGCCTGAAATCCAATCCTTTGGTGAGCATTTGGGTGCCCACCAAAATGTCGGTTTCGCGGGCCTCGAAGGCTTCTATGATCCGCTGGTACCCGTATTTCCCCCGGGTGGTGTCGAGGTCCATGCGGGCGGTTGCGGCCCCCGGGAAAAGGGTTTTTAGCTCTGCCTCGACCTGTTCGGTGCCGAAGCCCCGGGTGTCGAGGGTGGCATTCCCGCAGGCCTCACAGGTGGTTTCGAGGGGCCGGTGGTAGCCGCAGTAATGGCAGCGGAGCTCTTTGCGGTACTGGTGGTAGGTGAGGCTCACGTCGCAGTTCACGCATTGGGGGGCATGCCCGCAGCTGGTGCATTCCACGATGGGGGCATACCCGCGGCGGTTCTGGAAAAGGATGATCTGCTGCCTGGCATCCAGGGCCTCGGCCATGGCCTCGCGCAGGCGCTCTGAAAAATGGCCCTGCATGCGCTTGCGGCGAAAGGCCTCGCTCAGGTCTGCCAGTTCCATTTCGGGCATCAGCACATTGCCGTACCGCCTGTCGATGCGGGCCAGGGCGTATTTGCCGGTCATGGCGTTGTGGTAGCTTTCCACGCTCGGGGTGGCCGACCCCAGCAGCACCCTGGCCCCGAAATAGGAAGCCAGCACAATGGCGGCATCGCGTGCGTGGTAGCGGGGCGCCGGATCGAATTGTTTGAAGGTGTTCTCGTGCTCCTCGTCGACCAGCACCAGGCCCAGTCGGGCAAAAGGCAGGAACAGCGAGGAACGCGCGCCCAAAATGACCGAAGCCTTTTCTGCCCCGGCCTGCACATGGTACCAGAGTTCGGCCCGCTCCTGCAGGTTCTGCCGCGAATGGAACACCGCCACCCGCGAGCCGAACACCATTTGGAGTCGGCGGATGAGTTGTTCGGTGAGGGCAATTTCGGGCACCAGGTACAGCACCTGTCGGCCCAGGTCAAGCTGCTCGCCGATCAGCCTGATATACACCTCCGTCTTGCCGGAGGAGGTCACCCCGTGCAAAAGGACGGTCTTTCCCGCCTCAAAACCGGACCGGATCTCCTCCAGGGCCTGCTGCTGCCCTTCATTGAGCTCGGGCATGCCCGATACCGGCAGGTCTTCCTCAAAGCCAATCCGGTCTTCCTCGAGCAGGTATTCCTGCAGCACCTCCTTGTCGATCAGCGCCTTAAGAATGGCCCGGCTCACCCCGGCCTGCCGCTCCAGGTCTTTGCTTTTGACGGGTTTCTCCTGCCCCTGTTGCAACTGGAAGAGCTGCAGCAGCAGGGCAGACTGGCGGGGGGCGCGCGAAAGGGAATCGAGCAGGCCTTCGAGGGCCTCATCTTCCCGGTACTGCGGATGGATGCGGATGTACCGGGCCCGCTTGGGCATATAGCCTTCTTCCAGCTTTTCCTGCAATTTGATGGCGCCTTTGGCCAGCATCCGGTGCAGCAGGGGCAGCACGTGCTTGCGGTCGACGATTTCGCTGATCTCCCTGACACTGAGGGCAGGCTGTTGTTCGAGCGCCTCCAGAATCAGGAACTCCCTGTCTTCGAGGGGCACTTCGACCTCGCTGAAACCCGGCACGCCCAGCACGCGCGTCTCACTTTCGAGCAGGAATACCGATGGAACGGCCGTGCGGAACACCTCACCCAGGGTGCACATGTAATAGGAGGCAATCCAGTTCCAATGCCTGAGTTGCCGGGGCGATGCCAGGGGTTGCTCGTCCAGGATCCGGTAGATTTCCTTGGCCTTGTAGGCATGGGGCGGCTCCCGGTGCACCCGTACCACCAGGCCTGTATACAGCTTGGACTTGCCGAAGGGGACCGCCACGCGGATGCCCGGCCTGAGCTGCGACTCCGTGCCCGGGGTCACCGCATAGGTGTAGTTCCGCTCGAGCGGGATGGGAAGCAATACGTCTGCGTAGTAATTCATAGCATGTCTCCGGGCCACCGGACGCGGGATTCTGGCCGCCCCGGGCTAGGGCTCACCCCCCTCCTCCCTCATATTCCTCCTCAGATAACTAAGGGTTGCGTTTAGCTCAAAACCGAGCAACAAAATATTTGCATTCAGCCAGATATAGATCATCAGGATCAACAGGCCGCTCAGGGCTCCGTACAATTCGTTATACCGGGCAAAGGTGTCGATATAGATCCCGAACAAATAGGAGGTGAGCAGAATTAACAGGGTGGTCATCAGAGCCCCATACGAGAAAAAATTGGCGTGCTTGCCCTCATGGGTGCCGAAATAATAAAGGATAGCCGTGGAGAGGTAGGTCAACAAAACAAAGAAGAGCGCTTTTGCGATCTGTGCCCCGATGATTTCCCCTTCATCCAAAACCACCCCGCCCGAACGGGCCGTGAAGTCAGTCAGGAAACCCAGAACGTAAAATTCAAAATACACATAGACCACGGCTCCCAATATGAGCAGCAGGGACAGGATCAGGCCCACCATCAGGGCATAGGCGTACTGCTTGAAAAATTTCCGGGTCAGTTCGATGTGATAGCTGGTCTCAAAACCGCCAAAAATGGCATTCACACCATTTGTCATCAGCAAGATGGATATCAAAAAGGCAGAAGAAAGCCAGCCCCCTCGCTTCTGCTCCCTGATGTGGTGATACACCCCCTCGAAGTATTCGGAAGTGGAGGTAGGCAGAAAGGTCTCCATAAAAGCGAGGAACTGGGCGTCGAAATTGCTGTTTCCCACACTTACATACGGAATCACATAAGGTATCAGGGTGAGCAGGAATATGAGCAAGGGGAAGATCGCCATAAACAGGCTGAAAGCGATGGCGCTGGCCCGTGTGGAAAGGGCCCCCCTTATGATTCCCCTTACGTACAGGGCGATGAGGTCAAAGAGCGACAAGCCTGCCAAAGCCTTTATTTGGATGCGCTTAAGCAGCAAAACGAGCCATCGCACCACCGGTACATTTTCGATCTGTTTTTCCAGCGGCTCTCCCATTCAGACGGCTTTTAGGCTCAGGTCCATATTGGCCACCGAATGCGTCAGGGCACCCGACGAGATGAAGTCTACCCCGCATTCAGCGTAGGCCCGCATGTTCTTTTCGTTGATGCCGCCCGAAGACTCTGTCTGGCAACGGTTTCCGATGAGGGTTACGGCCCTTCGGGTGTTTTCGAGGCTGAAGTTGTCGAGCAGGATGCGGTGCACACCCTCAGATTTCAGGATTTCTTCCACTTCCTCCAGGTTGCGGGCCTCCACGATGATTTTCAAGTCGCGGGAGGTACGCTCCAGGTAGTCGCGGGTCTTTCTTATTGCCCCGGTGATGCCCCCCGCAAAATCAATATGGTTGTCTTTAAGCATGATCATGTCGTACAGGGCAAAGCGGTGGTTCTCCCCGCCCCCGATGCGCACGGCCCATTTCTCCAGGGCCCGGATACCGGGCGTGGTTTTGCGCGTATCAAGGATACGGGTGCCGGTGCCCTCGAGCACTTCGACATAGTGCCGGGTTTTGGTGGCAATGGCACTCATGCGCTGCATGCCGTTGAGCACCAGGCGTTCGGCCTTGAGGATGCTCTGAACAGGGCCGGAAACATAGAAGGCGATATCGCCGTAGCGAACGGGATGCCCGTCATCAAGGAGCACCTCCATTTCCAGGACGGGATCGACCCGGGCAAATACCTGCCGGGCAAATTCGACCCCCGCCAGCACCCCCTGGTCTTTTACGAGAAGTTTGGCCCTGCCCCGGGCTGTCTCGGGGATGCAGGCCAGCGAGCTGTGGTCGCCATCGCCAATGTCTTCGCGCAGGGCATTTTCAATAATGCGATCTACTTCTTCCTGAAATTTTTCGGCTGAAATCATAGGGTGCAATTCCTCTACTAAAGTAGTAAAATGTTTGCGGACCCGAGGGCAGGCAAGCCGATTTCACCAATTGCCCGCCAAGCCGTATTTTTAAGCGATGAAACTGTTGTTGCTCACGGTGGGCCCCACCGACGACCCCGCCCTGCGCGCCCAGATAGAGACCTATGCCTCGCGCCTCAGCCGGTACATCCCCTTTGAGATGGAGAGCGTACCCGACGTTCGCAGCCGGGGCGGCCTTGACCCGGCCGTGCTCAGGGCCCGTGAGGCCGACCAGCTGCTCAGGCGCCTGCAGCCCCAGGATACGGTCTGGATCCTGGATGAAAAGGGAAAGGAATTCGATTCGCGCAGCTTTGCCGGGCACCTTCAGAAATGCATGAATGCCGGCCCGAAAAGGCTGGTCCTGATCATAGGCGGGGCCTTTGGCTTTGACCCGGCCATCCGCGAGCGGGCCCAGGAAGCCATTAGCCTGTCCAAAATGACCTTTAACCATCAGGTCATACGTCTGATGGCCGTCGAGCAACTCTACCGGGCCTTTTCCATTTTACGGGGAGACCCGTACCACAATGACTGACCCATCCTTTCCCGCAACACCCTTCCCACCCACCTGCCTATGAAACGAATTGCCCTCCCCCTGCTGCTTCCGGTCGTACTGGCAACATGCTGGTCGTGCACCCGGGTATCCCCTCCGGCCCCGATAGGACCGTTGCCCTCGGCCCGGCAGCTGGACTGGCACCAGCTGCAGTACTACGCCTTTGTTCACTTCAACATGAACACTTTCACCAACCGGGAATGGGGCACCGGGGCCGAGAGGCCCGAACAGTTCAACCCGACCGAACTGGACGCCCGGCAGTGGGCCCGGATCGTCAGGGATGCCGGCATGCAGGGGATTATCCTGACTGCCAAACACCACGACGGCTTTTGCCTGTGGCCCACCCAGACAACTGAGCACTCGGTGAAGCATTCCCCCTGGCGCAACGGGCAGGGCGACCTGGTGCGGGAAGTAGCCGAGGCCTGTCGGGAGTACGGGCTCAAATTCGGCATCTACCTCTCTCCCTGGGACCGCAACAATGCCCATTACGGCAGCCCGGAATACGTGAAAATCTTCCACGAACAGCTCCGGGAGCTGCTGACGGGGTATGGCCCCCTTTTCGAAGTCTGGTTTGACGGGGCCAACGGCGGCTCAGGATATTACGGAGGGGCGAATGAAACGCGGAAGATAGACAACCGCACCTATTACCAGTGGGATACCACCACGGCCCTGGTGCGCCGGTACCAGCCCGGGGCGGTGATCTTCAGCGATGGGGGGCCCGACGTTCGCTGGGTGGGCACCGAGGAGGGCTGGGCCGGGGAGACCAACTGGAGCATCATGCGCCGGGATGAGATCTACCCGGGCTGGGACCGGTATGAAGAGCTGCGGTACGGACACGAAGACGGGACGCACTGGCTGCCGGCCGAGGTGAATACCAGCATCAGGCCGGGCTGGTACTACCACCCGGGTGAAGACCACCAGGTAAAGTCGCTGGCCCGCCTGGTACGCACCTATTACGAATCGATCGGACGCAATGGGAACTTTTTGCTGAACCTGCCGGTGGATGCCCGCGGGTTGGTGCACGAGACCGATGCCGCCCGCCTGTTGGCCCTGAAGGAACAAATAGGCCGCGATTTTGCCCGCAACCTGGCCCCCGGGGCCGCTGCCTCTGCCTCCAACGTGCGGGGCGGGGACCCTGGTTTCTCGGCCGAAATGGCGGTGGATGGCAACCCGGAAACCTACTGGGCTACAGACGACGGCACGCATTCGGGCTCCCTGACCCTTACCTTTGAACAGCCCACCGAAGTAAACCGGATCGTGCTGCAGGAGTACAT
>CAYWZF010000128.1:0-6976 GCA_964461555.1 uncultured Robiginitalea sp.
AGAGGCTGGGCCCGAAATCGAACACATAATAGTTCTTTGCCTGAGGCGGGTCGGTAAAGGCGACAATCACCTCGGTTTCATGTCCGGTCTGCAGGGTGGCCCTGCCCTGGAGCACATAGTTGATGGGCACTACGGGCTGGTACCAGGTCTCGGCCACATATTGCCGACCGCGATGGCGGAGCTGGAGGGTGAACCGCACATCGTCTTCCAGGAAGAAGGTGGGGATGCGCTGGTCGAAGGTGGCGTTCGGGTCTGGGATATACACCCCGCTGCCCGGGGTTTCCTCGGCCAGGGAAGAGGTGAAGGTGCCCACCAGGTCGCCGTTCTCGAAACGTTCCACATAGATCAGGATGTTCTCGGCCTGGGTTGCGGGCAGGGGTTCGAAGAACCCTGCCGATTCGCGGAGCCGGATGCGCACCGGGATAAAGGCCTCCTGCCGGTCAACCCTGATAAGCCCTTCCACGATCAGCCGGGGTTCTGCCTCGGGCAGGTCTACCTCGATCACGTCTTCGCAACCCCAGGCCACCAGGATCAGCAGGCACATCATACAAGCAGGCAGGTGTTTCATCAGTCGGGGTATTGGATGGTCAGGGAATCGCGGAATTCCTGCACGATAGCGAAATACCCCAGGGGGAATTCCCCTGGCTGGCCTGTGTTGTCGAAAATCTCGTCGTTGTCGAGCCCGGTCACGTCAAACACATTGCCCCGCACGGTGGCCACGGGGGGCTGGAACGGACCCTGCTGCCCGTCGGTCTGCTGTACCAGCAGGCTCATGTAGTTGTAGAAGGTCTGGTCGGCGCCCAGGATGGCAACTTCCACCTGGGAGCCGTTTTCGAAGGCTTCGTCATAGAAATATGAGAAACTAAAGGTCTGGCCCTTGTAAAAGGTGTCTTCGGTGGGCAGGTAATTCCCGAACCCGAAGTCGAACACGTAGTAATTGTCGACATCGGGCATGTCGGTATAGGTCACGATTACCTCCGTCTCGTTGTCTTCGAAGAGGGTTCCGGTGCCCTGGGCCAGGTTGTCGATAGCCACGGCCGGCACGTACTTGGTCTGGGCGGCATAGCGGCGGCCGTCGGAGCGCTCGATCACCAGCGTATATAAAATGTCGTACTGAACCGCGCTCACAGGAATGCGCTGGTCGGTGTCGAAGGTGGGGTCGGGTTTGTAGATGCCCGAGCCCGGGGGCTGCTCGGAGAGGTACCTGCTACCCGTTTCGATCGGCAGCCCGTTTTCCAGTCGCTGCGCAATAATAAGGATGCTTTCCACGTCGCTCACCGGTTGCGGATCGCCGAAGAAGTTACTGGTTTCCGTCAGGCGGATCACCACAGGCATGAATTCCTGGGTGGTGTCTACACGGATCAAGCCCTCGACCACCAGGCGGGGCGGCTCCGACGGGGTTTCCACTTCGATCACGTCTTCGCAGGCCGCCCAGAGGGCGAGCATCGGAAGCAGTATGTACAGCCATTTTTTCATGTCAGAAGCGGAAATTATAAGTTACAGCCGGTACGATGCCGAAGATGCTGGTCCGGATCGCCTCGTTCCGGCCGGTATCCTGGTTTTGCCGGAAGTTGATCGAGGCCGCGTTGTAGCGGTTGTACAGGTTGTAGATGCTGAAGACCCATTCCCCCTGGAAACGCCGGCCGGGCTTTGGCCGGTTTTGCAGGGTTGCCGCGACATCGAGGCGGTGGTAGTCGGGCAGGCGCTGCTGGTTGCGCAGGCCGTAGTAGGGCACCACCAGGCCTTCGAACTCAAACTGGCCTACCGGGTAGTTGGTGGGCTGCCCGGTCTGGTAGATGAAATTGGCGTTAAAGCTCAGGCGGTCGCTCACCTCGTACCGGCCGTAGAGCGCCAGGTCGTGGCGCTTGTCATAGGGGGTGTTGTACCACTGCCCGAAGTTGATGCCGGGCTCCTGCACGGTGCGCCCTGTGCTCACCACCGTTTCGCGCCCGGGGGTCCGCTGCTCCGATTTGGCCAGGGTATAGGCCAGCCACCCGGTCAGGCGGCCCGTATTCTTGCGCAGCAATACCTCCCACCCGTAGGCCCGGGCCTGCCCGTTGAGGATGACCTGCTCGATGGCGTTGTTGGCGATCAGGTTGGCCCCGTCTATGTAATCAATGCGGTTTTGCACGTCCTTGTAGAAGACTTCGGTCTCCAGGCTGTAGTCGTTCGCCGCGAAATTCCGGAAGTACCCCAGGGCGTACTGGTCGAGCAGCTGGGGCTTTGTGTACGGGCCGCTGGGAGTCCAGACATCGAGGGGGGTGGGTGAGGAGGTGTTGGAGAGCAGGTGCAGGTACTGCGCCATGCGCGTATAGCTGGCCTTGACCGAGCTCTGCTCGCTGAGCGCCCAGGAAAGGGAGACCCGGGGCTCCAGGTTCAGGAATTTTTTCAGGGTTTTGGACCGGCTCGGGCTCAGGGTGTCGATAGGGGTGGCCTCCTGGTACACCAGGCTGAATTCGTCGAAGGCGACCGGGTTGTCGTTTTCGTACACGTAAAAGACATCCTGCCCGAAGCGGTTGAACTGGCTCAGGCGCAGGCCGTAGCCCAGGCTCAGCTCAGGCGACAGCTCGTGCGAGGCATCGACATAAATGGCATTTTCGTTGGCGTATTTCTTGGTGAGCTGTTCTTCCACGATGCCCGAATCGGGGGCATTGGGTGAAATTTTGCCGGGGTTGAACACGTAATATGTATTGTGCATCCCGAAATTGAGCTGGAAGGTATCGCTCAGGTAGTGCTTCAGGTCGTATTTCAGGTTGAAGTTCTGTATGCCCGAATTCCATTCGAAGCCCACAAAATCAAGCTCCAGGCCGTAGTAGTAATCGGAGTAGATCAGGGAGAGGTTTGAAAACAACCGGTCTGAGAACAGGTGGTTCCACCGGAAATTCACCACCGCATTCCCATAGGTATTCACAAACAGGTCGCTCAGGCTGAAGAGGTCGCGCCCGAAATAGCCCGAGAGGTACAGGTTGTTGCGTTCGTTCAGGCGGTAGTTCAGCTTGGTGTTCAGGTCGTAGAAATAGGCCCGGTTGTCAATCTGGAAGATAGGCAGGAACAGATGGGCATATGAGGCGCGCCCCCCCACCAAAAAGGCCGCCCGGTCTTTCACGATAGGCCCTTCGGCCAGCAGGCGGCTGGCCACCAGGCCAACGCCCCCGTTCATGTGGAACTCCTTGCTGTTGCCTTCCTTCTGGAAGATCTCCAGCACCGACGATACCCGTCCGCCGTAGCGGGCCGGGATGCCCCCTTTGAAGAGCTTGACGTCTTTGATGGCATCGGGGTTGAAGACCGAGAAAAAGCCGAACAGGTGGGAAGAGTTGAAGATGGTGGCCTCGTCGAGCAGGATCAGGTTCTGGTCTACCGCCCCGCCCCTCACGTTAAAGCCCGAAGAAGCCTCCCCTGCATTGGTCACCCCGGGCAGCAGCACGATGGACTTGATCACGTCGGCCTCGCCGAGCACCACGGGAATGTTCTTGATGGTCTCGGCCTTCAGGGTGGCCACGCTCATCTGGGGCTTGCGAATGTCGAGGCGCTCGACCTGCTCGGTCACCACCACTTCCTCGAGCTGCTCGGCTTCTGCCTGCATGCTGAAATCGAGGCGCTGGTCGGAGGTGAAGGAGATCGAGCGGCGGATGTCCGTGAAGCCGAGGTAGGTAATGACCAGGTCGTACTCCCCTTCCGGGAGGGTCAGGGAATAAAACCCGTATTCGTTGGTGGTGGCCCCTGTTCTGAGCTCGGGTACCAGAATGCTCACCCCGATCAGGGTTTCATTCGAACCCGCATCCGAAATGGTGCCGCTCAGGGTATAGCGTTGCTGGGCATGCAACAAGAGTCCTGAAAAGAAAGCCAGCACAAAAAGCCAGCGGCCCGATCGGATTTCCATAGCCAATTTTTGGCCAAAAATAGGGAAAAATATGCCCGGGGAAAACCCGTGGCCGACTTGGGCTGTATTTCTCTCCTCCGCTTACCGGGCCAATTGGGCCAATATCCCGTTGAAGGTCGCGCTCGGGCGCAGGGCACGGGCGGCCTTTTCAGGGTCGGGCAGGTAGTAGCCCCCGATATCCTGGCGCTTTCCCTGGGTTTCGAGCAGGTCCTTCAAAATAGTGTCCGACTCCCGGCGCAGGGCTTCGGCAATAGGGGCGAAGGCAGCTGCCATCTCAGGGTCGGTTTGCTGGGCGGCCAGGGCCTCGGCCCAGTACAGGGCCAGGTAAAAATGGCTGCCCCGGGTGTCGAGCCCGCCTGCTTCCCGCGCAGGGGAACGGTTTTCGTCCAGGAATTTCTCTGTGGCCTGATCGAGGGCAGCCCCCAGCACCTGGGCCCTGGGGCTTTGGTTTTTCCGCCCGTAAAATTCGAGGGAAACGGCCAGGGCCATGAATTCACCCAGGGAATCCCACCGCAGGTGTCCTTCTTCGAGGAACTGCTCCACGTGTTTGGGGGCCGATCCGCCCGCCCCGGTCTCAAAGAGCCCGCCCCCGTTCATCAGGGGCACAATCGAGAGCATTTTGGCGCTGGTGCCTACCTCCAGGATGGGGAAGAGGTCGGTGAGGTAATCGCGCAGCACGTTGCCCGTGACCGAGATGGTGTCTTTCCCGGCCGAGAGGCGCTGCAGTGTGTACTCGGTGGCTGCCACCGGAGCCAGTACCCTGATGTCGAGTTCTTTGCGCACGGCCTGGGGCAGGTAGGCGTCTACCTTTTTGATGAGTTCGCGGTCGTGGGCCCGGTTGGAATCGAGCCAGAACACGGCCGGGGTCTGCGACACGCGGGCCCGCTCCACGGCGAGCTCGATCCAGTTGCGCACCGGCAGGTCCTTCACCTGGCACATCCGCCAGATATCGCCTGCCTCAACGGGGTGCTCGAGAAGTACCCGCCCATCGGCCCGGTCAACCACGCGCACCGTGCCGGCGGCCCCGATTTCAAAGGTCTTGTCGTGTGAGCCGTATTCCTCGGCTTTCTGGGCCATGAGCCCCACGTTGGGTACGGTACCCATGGTGCGGGGGTCGAAGGCGCCGTGTTCCTTGCAGTATTCGATGGTGGCCTCGTACACCCCTGCATAGCTGCTGTCCGGGATCACGGCCAGGGTATCCTGGGCGTTGCCCCGGGCGTTCCACATGCGGCCTGAATTGCGGATCATGGCCGGCATGGAGGCGTCGATGATCACATCGCTGGGCACGTGCAGGTTGGTGATGCCTTTCTCGGAGTTGACCATGGCCAGGGCAGGGCCGTCTTCCATGGTTTCACGGATGGCGTTGCGTATGGCTTCGGCCTTTTGGGCAGGCAGTTTGCCCAGGTCGGCCATGAGGCTTGCGAGCCCGTCGTTGGCGTTGATCCCGGCCTGTTCCAGGTCGGCCCCATAGGCTTCGAAAACTTGCCGGAAATAGGTGCGCAGCACATGCCCGAAGATAATGGGATCTGAGACCTTCATCATGGTGGCCTTCAGGTGCACCGAAAACAGGATGCCCTCTTTTTTTGCCACGGCCACCTGCTGTTTCAGGAATTCAAGCAGGGCGGCTTTTTGCATCACGGTGGCGTCGATGATTTCGCCGGCGAGTACCGGGATCTCCTCGCGAAGCACCTCGTGCTGCCCGTCGGCCCCGGTCCATTCGATGCGCAGGCTCCCGGCCCTGGCCAGGGTCAGCGATTTTTCGTTCGATTTGAAATCGCCGTGGTCCATGGAGGCCACCCGGCTTTTGGAATCAGGGCTCCAGGGGCCCATGGAGTGCGGGTGCTTGCGGGCGTAGTTCTTTACGGGGATCGGGGCCCGGCGGTCGGAGTTCCCCTCGCGCAATACCGGGTTCACCGCGCTGCCCTTGATCTTGTCGTATCGTGCCTTGACCGATTTTTCGGCATCGGTGCGGGCTTCGGCCGGGTAGTCGGGCACGGGGAATCCTTTCTGCTGCAATTCACGGATGGCTTCCTCGAGTTGCGGGATGGAAGCGCTGATGTTGGGCAGCTTGATGATATTGGCTTCGGGCTTCTTGGCCATTTCTCCGAGGAATTCCAGGTCGTTGGAGATGCGCTGCCCTTCGGCGAGGTATTCCGGGAAGACCGCCAGGATGCGCCCGGCCAGGGAAATGTCGCGGGTTTCGACTTCGATCCCGGCACTCCGGGCATAGGCCTGTACAATGGGAAGGAAAGAAGCCGTGGCCAGGGCCGGTGCCTCGTCGGTTTGGGTGTAAAAGATGGTCGCCATGAAGCTCGTCCGTTTTAAAGCGGAGCAAATATACAACTTTCACAAAGCTTCGACACCCCTGAAAAATCGATTGCGTTGGGAATTTGCACGGAGCAGGGACGTCAGGGGCAGGCCGGTGTACAAAAGGATAGAAAATGCGAAAGCCATATCATTGTAACGGGTACATTGACATGGCTTTCTAGAATAGTTCGCAGCTTGGGTGCCCGGCCTGAGCCAGGCTTTGCAACCGTCGTTGCACTGCGGACTATCTGACGTTTGGATCAGGCTCCGGTTTCCGGCCTTGCAACCGTACTGCCGACCACTAATCCTTCTCGTTGACTGGTCCTTGCGCCTTACACGGCAAACCGGGGTTTTCCACGTAACACACTAAGTTCCCACTGACACCGGAGACTACAGCCCCCTGGCAACAGCTCATCGCATTCCGCCGCCGGCATTGCTGCCGGTCTGAAATTCGATTAATCACCAATATAAAGAACGTCTGCTTTATAGCAATCTTTCAGAGCAATCATGGACTGAGTGACCTACTTGATTACATTTTCGAAAATAGGTCAAAACATGCTGACACACAAATTTTTACACCCAAAAAGAGTCCACAGTTTATCAACGGTAGTTATCAACAATTGTGGATAATCTGGGGGTCCCTTCCCAGATGCCTATCGGGAGGTATCGGGTTCTTCACGACCGGCCCTCCTGAGCTGTCGCTGGATCTTGCGGATGGCTGATTCAATGGACTTGTCGGGTTCTATGATGTTGTATTCTCCCCAGAAGTCAGGGTCGGAAAAGCCCTGT
>CAYWZF010000129.1:0-6933 GCA_964461555.1 uncultured Robiginitalea sp.
GCGTTTCGGGAGCGTCCCGAGGCGGCGGTCGCCGCAAAAAAAGATAAAAGACCGACCGGAATATTTTTTAACGATTTCATCTGCCAGCAACTTGGCCGAATCGCGCACTTCGAGCACCCGGTGCCCCAGGCCCTGCAACAGGGCCGCCGTTTTGGCGCCTACGCAGCAGCAATTCAGCATGCGCTCGCCGGGATGGCCTTCCGGGAAACACGCCCGTACGGCATGCTGGCTGGTAAAGAGGCACAGGGCTTCATCGTCTGATTGCAGGTCGGCAGGCAGGTATTCGGTCACCAGGGCGTCGTACTGCTGCAAGTGGAAATCCCCGGCGGGGAGCAGGGCCCGTTGCTGCGGGCTGAGCACCTTGGTAGACAGGAGCCGGGTCATTTCGAAAGGCTTTTGCGGATCCCGGCCATCAGGGCAGCCCCTTCCCCTTCGAGGATCTCGCGGGCGCAGGCCTTGCCGAAGGCCTCCGGGCTTTCCCCCGAAGAAACCCGGTCGATGCGGCACGCACGGCTGCCATCGAGGGCAAACAACCCGCCTTTGAGGCGCAGGCCCGATCCTTCGGGCTGGGCCAAGGCGCCGATCGGGGCGGTACACCCGCCTTCGAGCTCGCGCAAAAAGGCCCGTTCGGCTGCTACGCACCGGGCGGTCTCTGGGTCGTGCAGGGCGCGCGCGGTTTCGAGGGCTTCGGTATCGCCGGCCCGCGCGACCACCAGCATGGCCCCCTGGGCCGGGGCCGGCAGCATCCAGTGCAGGGGGGTATGGTTCTCGGGCAACAGGTTGATGCGCTCCAGGCCGGCTGCCGCGAAAATGGCGGCATTCCAGTTTTCGTCCTGCAATTTGCGCAGGCGGGTATTGACATTGCCCCGGAGGTCTTCGATCTGGTGGAGGGGGTACCGGGCCAGCCACTGGGCCTTGCGCCTCAGGCTGCCCGTGGCCACGACCCCTTCCTCATTCAAAAAATCGAGGCCTTTGTGCACCAAGATGTCGAGGGGGTTGGCCCGGGGCAAAACCGCTGCCTCCACGATGCCCTGCGGCAGGGCCGTGGGCACGTCTTTCATGGAGTGCACGGCCAGGTCGATGGTTCCGCCCAGCAGGGCCACATCGAGGGTTTTGGTGAAAATGCCGGTGATGCCCAGCTCGTAAAGCGGTTTGTCGAGGATGAGGTCGCCGGTCGATTTGACCGGCATCAGCTCGGTCTCTGCCCCAAGGGCCTTCAGCCGGTCGCGCACGGTATGGGCCTGCCAGAGGGCCAGCTCACTGTCGCGGGTGCCGATCAGGAGGCTGCGGCTCATTGGGATTCGATTTCGAGATGGAACACCTTGCGAATCCATTCCAGGCTGTCGTCGGTGTCGAGGTCGGCGTCTTTGAGGTGGTTGGCAAACTGCCTGGTGATTTTATGGATCATGCCTTCCGAGACGGCCTCGGCCAGTTTGGGGTCAAAGGAATGCAGCTTGCGCGACTGGTGGTCGAGCTCCTCTTCTTTCATGGCCTGCAACTTTTCTTTGAGGGCTTTGATCACCGGGGCAAACCGGCGGCTTTCGAGCCACTGGTTGAAATCGTCCCGCACCTCGGCGATGATGGCCTCGGCCTCGGGAATATAACGCAGGCGCTGTTGCAGGGTGTTGTCGGTAATGCGCGAAAGCTGGTCGAGGTGCACCAGGGTAACCCCTGATAACTTCCCAACCTCGGGGTCGACGTTGACCGGGATGGTCAAATCGAGGATCCAGCGCGGTTTGTCGGCCGGCACCATCTCGGGCGTCACGGTGGGTACCGGGGCGCCCGTAGCCACAATCAGCACATCGCTGGCGGCGATTTCGGCTTCGAGCTGCTCAACCGGGCTGACCTGCAGGTTGAATTTGCCCCCGACGGCCTCGGCCCGTTCGTAGGTGCGGTTGATCAGTGTAATACCCGTGTGGCCGGTATGCTTGACCAGGTTCTCACAGGTGTTGCGGCCTATTTTTCCGGTGCCGTAGAGCAAAATCTTCTTGTGGGAAATATCAGGGACCCGCGCCAGGAGGTATTGCACAGAGGCAAAGGCCACGGAGGTGGCCCCGGTGGATATGCCCGTCTCGCTCTTGATGCGCTTGCTGGCCTGGATGACCGAATTGGTCAGGCGCTCCAGAAACGGGTTGGCCAGGCCCTTTTCGCGGGAAAGCACAAAGGATTTCTTCAACTGGCCGATGATCTCAAAATCGCCCAATATCTGGCTGTCGAGGCCGGCCCCTACCCGGAACAGGTGGGAGATGGCCTCCTGGTTCTGGTAGACATAGCCCACCCGGTCGAATTCAGCTTCGGTGCCGCCCGAAAAGGTGCTCAGCAGCCTGATCAGGTGCTGGGGGGCGGCGGCAAAGCCGTACAGCTCGGTGCGGTTGCAGGTGCTGATCACCAGCAGGCCGTCTATCCCTTCCTCAAAAGCGCGCTCCAGCAGGGCAGCAGATGCCTCGGGGCCAAGGGAAAACTTTCCCCTGACGGCGGCATCGGCCTTCTCATAATTGAGGCCGACGGCAAGGAACCGCTGATGTCTGGAGATATGGTACTTCTTCATGCTGTTCGGCAAACGCGACAAAAATAAAAGGATTGCCGGGCAAAAAATAACGCTACAGGAACCAAAAATAACGAAACGGGTTATTTTGGCCCCCTTCCGGGGGGCAATTTCGGAAAAATGGTACTTTTGCAGTAAAATCAAGGGGTACGAACGATTTAATTTAGAACGATTCTAAATAGATTGCTCCCCTATACCACGAAGCATGATGACAGAAAATATCGCTGGAGGTTCACACGCCCTTTACCCCCTGGAGCCTGATTTCCAATGGCTGCGGGCCGAAAACCCGGGCGACCGCCCCTGGATGCTGGAACACCCCGTGGAGCGGCGCCTTTTGCAGTTCCACTTCTGCCTGAAAGGGCATGCGCGCTTTCTCTACAACGAAGGCAGCTATGCCATGGAATTGCCCGCAGACCAGTCGCTATTGTTGTACAACCCCCAGACAGACCTGCCCATGCGCGCAGAGCTGGCCCCGCATACCTGGATGATCTCCCTGCTGCTCAGCATCCGCCATTTCCACGCCCTTTTTACTTCCGAGGCAGAATACATCCCCTTCCTGAGCCCGGAAAACCAGGACAAAAAATACTACCGCCAAGACCCGGTGAGCCCCTCTGTGGCCGTGGTGCTCAGCCAGCTCTGGAACCTGCACATGCACCCTTCGGTGCGCTCGCTCTACTGCCGGGCCAAGGCCTACGAGCTGCTGTCGCTGAGCTTTAACCGGAACACCGACACCCAGGCCGAGCAGTGCCCTTTTCTGGTCGATGAGGAAAACCTCAGGCGCATCCGCAAGGCCAAGGAAATTGTCATCGAACGCATGGCAGAACCCCCCAGCCTGCCCGAGCTGGCCGAGGCAACCGGGCTGAGCCTGAAAAAGCTCAAAGAAGGCTTCAGGCAGATCTACGGCGATTCGGTCTACAGCTTTTTGTTCGACTACAAGATGGAAACGGCCCGCAAAATGCTCGAAAGCGGCAAGTTCAACGTAAACGAAGTGGGCCTGAAGGTAGGCTACAGCACCGCCAGCCATTTTATCGAGGCCTTCAAGAAAAAGTACAACACCACCCCCAAGAAATACCTGATGGCCCTGGCCCAACAGGGGGCCTGACGGCTAGTCGGGCGAAACCGGCCGCACCACGATGATGCCCGTGTTGCGCTTAACGCCCTTGAGGTAATCGGCCAGGGGCTGCTCGCTGATCACCACCTCGCCCACCGTGGAAGCGTGCAGCAGGTGCACCCGTCCGTCTTCGAGCCTGATGGCGATGCCCGTGTGGGTCACGTCAAGCCCGTCGATGTCGGTGGCCAGGGCAATGATGTCGCCGTCTTGCAACAGGGATTCGCGGGCGGCCACCTCGGCCTGGGGCAGCACGCAGATCGGCTTCTGCGACAGCCCGGCCTCGATCTGCCGCATCTGTTTGTAGTTCTCATCGGAGGCCAGGAACGGGTAGAGGTTGCGGTGGGTGCCCATGAAGTTGATCTCCTTGAAGAAGGTGACCCCGTAAATCTCTTCGGTCACATCGCGCACCAGGCCCTTTGCCTGGTTGTCGCGGATCCATTCGGTAAAATAGTGCAGGCGCGAAGGGTAGCCGTCGAGCTTGCCGTGGCGGTAGCGCACCTCTTCGAGCCCGTCGGTGTACCGGGCCCAGGTGAGCTTGCCCTCCTTGGCCAGGCGGCTCAGCACCAGCACATTTTCGACATAGGTGGTGCAATCGAGCCCGCGCAGATTGACTACCACCCGCTCATCGGGGCCCAGTTCAAGGGTCTGGGCCACGTAGGGAGTGCCCAGAAAGGCCCGGCCCACGCGTATCATGGTAGGGCCCATGGCAGTGTCGGGGCCTTCCTGCAGCCCGGAGGCAAGGGCCTCAAAAATAGCCTTGTCGTGCCCGGTGGCCCGGATGCGTCCCTGGGACTGCAGGGCGTGGGCGGCTATGAAAAGGACGAAAAACAGCAACAGGCGCATGGCGGGTGTTTTCCTTCAAAGTTACGATCGAAAATCGGATCAGGGAGGGGGGCCTGTGTTATCATTGTGTGATACCACCACCCTTCTTCGGGCGATGCTTTCAGGGTACTCCCGCTGCAGGAATTCGATGAGCTTCTCGCGCACCAGCACCCGCAGGTTCCAGGTGGTGGGGGCATCGCGGGCGCTCACCAAAACGCGCAATTCCACATAGTCGGCCCGGGAATCGGTGACCTGTATGTTGGCGGCTTCGCCGTCCCAGAGGTCGGTCTGCCTCAAAATCTGGTCGAGCTCTTCGCGCAGGGCCCTGAAGGGCACCTGGTAATCGGTGTAGAGGAAAACGCTGCCGACCAGGTCAGAGGAAGACTTCGTCCAGTTTTGGAAGGGCTTTTCGATGAAATAGGTGGTGGGCACCACCAGGCGGCGCTTGTCCCAGATATGGACCACCACGTAGGTGAGGGTGATCTCCTCGATGCGGCCCCATTCCCCCTCCACGACTACCACATCGTCGAGGCGGATGGGCTGGGTCAGGGCAATCTGAATGCCGGCCAAAATGGTGCCGATCATCTTCTGGGCCGAAAAGCCGATGATGATGCCCGCCACCCCGGCCGAAGCGAAAACGCTGAGGCCCACCTGCCTGATACCCTCAAAGCTCATCAGGGCAATGCCGACGGCCAGCACGATGACGATGAAGATGAAGATCCGTTCGAGGATGGTGAATTGGGTCACCACTTTCCGGGCCTTCAGGTTGTCGGTGCGGTCGAGGTCGTAGCGGCTGATCAGGAAGGTCTTGACCACATGCAGGGCATTGATGATCAGCCAGGTGACGGCAAAGATGACCATCAGGGTACTGGTTTTTCGGAAGGCATACCCATAGTCTTCGAGCCCCAACAGGCTGCGCAGCGACTGCATGCGCAAAATCAGGGAAAAAAGTATCAGCAAAATGGGGGCAGCCACCTTTTTGACCGTGCCATCGGGCAACAGGTACCGGGGGTGGCGGCCGTAATGGCGAAGGATGCGGGCCACGAGCACGTATACGGCGATCACCCCCAAAACCGCCAGGCTCAGGTAGAAAATCGACCGTTGGGTCGGGTCTTGCAAGTACTGGTTCAACATGCCGCAGGAATTCCCCCTTAAACTATGAAAAAACCGGGGCATAGCCGAATCAGGGGGGCGAATAATTGCTTTTGCCAATGGCAGCATCGGAATTTACGCCCCCGTGCCCCTGAAGACTTTCGGAAGAAAAGGTATTTTTGCAGGGACTTCAAACACCCGGCCTCAAAACCGTTTTGCTATGAAAGGCGTACTGCTGGTTAACCTGGGCTCCCCTGACAGCCCCACCGCTAAGGATGTAAAGCCCTACCTCGACGAATTTTTGATGGACGAGCGTGTCATTGACGTGCCCAAATGGCTGCGGACCTTTATCGTGCGAGGCATCATCCTCAACACCCGGCCCAAAAAGTCGGCGGCCGCCTACGCCAAGATCTGGTGGGACGAGGGCGCGCCCCTGATCATCCTTTCGGAGCGCTTCCGCAACAAGGTGCAGGCCCATACCGACCTGCCGGTGGCCCTGGGCATGCGCTACGGCTCGGGCAGCATACGGGAAGGCCTGCAGGAGCTTAAAGGCAAAGGGGTCACCGAGGTACTGCTGGTGCCGCTCTACCCCCATTACGCCATGAGCTCGTACGAGACCGTGGTGGTCAAGGCCCTCGAACAGCAGGCTGCGTATTTCCCCGAAATGAAGGTGACCACCCTGCCCGCCTTCAGCAAGAACGATGATTACATACGGGTCTTGTCGGCATCCATCGCCGAAGGGCTGGAAAATTTTGACTACGACCACGTGCTGTTCTCCTACCACGGCATCCCGGAGCGGCACATCCGCAAGTCAGACCCCACCAAATTCCACTGCAAGCTCGACGGGCAGTGCTGCACCACGAATTCGGTAGCCCACCACACCTGCTACCGCCACCAGTGCAAAGACACCACCGAGCGGGTGATTCAGGAACTGGGCCTGCCGGCCGACAAGGTGAGCACCTCGTTCCAGAGCCGCCTGGGCAGCGACCCCTGGCTGAAGCCCTATACCGACTTTGAGCTTGAGCGCCTGCCCAAAGAAGGCGTCAAACGCCTGGCGGTGATCACCCCGGCCTTTGTGAGTGACTGCCTTGAAACCCTCGAGGAAATCGCCATGGAAGGGCAGGAAGAGTTCCTCCACGCCGGGGGCGAGGCCTTTATCCATATTCCTTGTCTGAACGACAGGGAAGACTGGGCAGCACTTATGGCTCAGTGGATTAATGAGTGGGCCATAAGCGGGGCCCTTCCCGCTTAGGGGGTTACCTCTTCTAAAGGTGTGGGCTCGTCGCGCTGTAAGCGCGACTCGCATTCTATTCCTCTTTCTTTTGCTCGCCCAAAAGAAAGAGGGAAAGAAAAGGGCGGTTCC
>CAYWZF010000130.1:0-6890 GCA_964461555.1 uncultured Robiginitalea sp.
GGGATCAAATTGGTTCCGGTTTTGGGCTTTGAGCCTTGGTCTTTTTAGGGGAAATGCCCCAAATCCCCTGGCATAAAATACGTGCTGCACCTGCAACCTCTCATCAGTCCGGCACGTAATCTTCAAATCGGCAAATCTTCAAATGTTCAAATGGGATAAGGGGAAAGCCCCCAAACCCCCAGGCACCAAGTTACCCGCTGACCGCGCAGGTACCTTGCAGTTTCTGTTTATGAACTACCTGCAATTTTATAGAGTTATCCCGCAATACCCCCGGGTTTGGCGGTATTCGACTGCAACCTCTGATGCCGGCAGCCAGTTTCTGCCCTTTCAATCCACCATGAACAGCGCATTGGCGAAGAAGAGCTTGCCGTTTTCCCAGAAGCCCCTGAAAAGCGGGTTGTCAGCCAGGTAGACCACCTGCCCGCGGCCCATCGATTCCGCTCCGAAAACCAGGGTTTCCGGGATGCGCTTCAGGGCCTCGCTGCCTGCAAAGCCGGCCACGGGCCGGGGCGCCTGCTCCAGGTAGGCCACGGTGCCCCCTTCGAGGTAGCCATAGGCGTCGCTGCCCAGCTTCAGGGTATAATACCTCTCTGTATACCCGAAAGCCAGCGGATGGGTCGGGTCTACCCGGGTTTGGAAAATGGCCCCGGTGATGGCGCTCTTGATGCGCTCGCGCTCGGAGCCTTCAAAGGGTTCCGGGGTTATGCTGTCCTTCGTGTCAGAGTCCTTGTTTTTCCCCTTGATGGAGAAGCCGGCATCCCCTTCCAGGGCACCCAGGGCCCCTCCCATGGCGATGAGCCGGCCACCGCTGCGCACCCAGTCGGCCAGGGCCGAGCGGCGTTTGTCGTTCAGGAACCGCCCGTAGCCATAGCCGTCAGGGAGCACCAGCACATCGTAGCCCTCCAGGTCTGCCCGGTCAAAATAGTCGGCATCGAGCACGGTGAGCGGGTAATGCAGCTGCTGCTCAAAGAAGTGCCACACCTCCCCGAAACGAAGCGTGGAAGTAGGCTCGCCGGAAAGGACCGCCACCCTGACGGGGGTGATCTCGGATACATGGCGCGATCCGAAATCATTGCCCTCATCTACATAACCCGTGCTCACGGCGGTCAGGTCCTTGTTGTGTTTTCTGGCGGTACCTGCCAGGGTTTTGTCGAAGTCAGAAACCAGGCGGTTGTCGCCCCGTGTAATGATCAGGGTGCCGTGGCCCCATTGCTTTCCGGCCAGCTCGAAGGCCCGGGAAGATCGCCTCACCCGTATGCCGGCCTGCAGCAGTTCAGACAGAAAGCGGGCATCTGCCATGCTGTTCCAGTCGGTCAGGTAGGCATAGGCCCCTGCCGGAGCCACGTTTTCCGGTTGAGGTTGGCCGGGGCCTGCGGTAGCCGGAACCAGCGATTCTGAAGCCAGGGCGTCCATGCCGTAGGCGTAGGGAAGGGACCAGGCTGTGATGTCGTAGGTGAGGGAATCGCTGAGACGGGCGTCGGGGTCGAACAGCACCTTGACCAGGGTGGCCCGGGGCTGGTCGGTAGAAACCACAAGGGCGTTGCCATCGGCGCGCACCTGTCCCTGGGCACGACGCTGGTAGTCATACCCCCGGGCCGGGCTTCCGGTCCCGAAGCCGTAGGCTATCTGATGCCTGTCAAGCAATTCGGTCAGCGCACCAATCTTGTCGCGGTTGCCCCTCAGCACATAGCTCTTGTATTTATAGGGCTTGGGGTTGCCGTAAAACTTTCGGAATTCCGCATTGAGGGCGTCGGCATGCCGTGCGGCCATCTCCACGGTGCTCAGGCCTGTGGTCAGGTGGTGGGCAATCCGGTCCTTCAGGGTCAGGGTATCACCCCTGGAGGTGATGATCCCCAGCCCGGCACGCCCGCTGCCCCCCTGTTCATAGGTCATGCCGATAGCCCCGTTGTAGGTGGGATAGGTGTCGCCATAGCTCGGATAGAACAGGTCGAAAACTTCCTTGGTGAAGTAAAACCAGCCGTTGGCATCAAAATAGCGGGCGTGGTTGCGGCCGATGGAATCCTGGAAGGCACGCTGGAAATCGGTGATCACCTCGTGGTAGGGCTCCGAAGCCGGGGCAAAATAGTAGGGGGAATCCACGCCCTGTTCATGGAAGTCAACATGGATGTGCGGCATCCATTGATTGTATTTGGAAAGGCGCTGGCGGCTTTCTACCTGGGTGAGCCACGCCCAGTCGCGGTTCAGGTCAAACATGTAGTGGTTGCTTCGGCCGCTCCACCACCCTTCGTGGTGCTCGACGCTGTTCGGGTCAACCTGGTAGGGCGTGTTTTTGTACTGGTTGTACCAGTTGACATAGCGGTCCCTGCCGTCGGGGTTGATGCAGGGATCGAGGATCACCACCGTATTTTCGAGGTAGCCGCTTTTGGAAGTGAGCAACTCGTAGAGTGTCTGCATGGAGGCTTCGGTACTCACGCTTTCGTTCCCGTGCACGTTGTAGCTCATCCACACGATAGCCGTTTCGCCTGTTCCCTTTCCGCCCAGGTCCTGCAGGTGATCGCGGCGGATCGCTTCAAGGCGCCCCATATTGGAAGCAGTGGAAAGCAGGGCGATCATCAGGGGGCGGCCTTCATTGGTCTGGCCGTATACTTCCAGTTTCACCCGATCCGGAGCGGCTCCGGCGATGTATTCATAGTAGTCGACCACCTGGTGGTGGCGGGTAAAGCGCGATCCCAGTTCATATCCCAGGAATTCGGAAGGGGACTGAAGGGTTTGGGCAGGGGCCGATGCAGCAAAAATCAGGCTGAGAAATAAAGCGAAATGTTTCATGAACTCGTTTGTCAGAAGGGTTGTTCCAGGGGCTAAAACTACATATTCCCCCTTTACTTCCGGAATCGAAGGTGTAAAAATAACACGCCAGCATGGGGGTAAAGGCAGGGCATCCCCGATCTTAACGAATTTTTGGGAAATCTGAAAGTGTGGTGTTTTATCTTTGGAATGCTCAAAACCACGTATGCAGGCCGAAGGAATACCCTACAGGGATACCGGATATTTTTCCCCCCTCATCACTGACTACCTGAACCAGGAGCCGGATTTGGAACCCTTCTACCACCGCTTTCCCGAAATACACGCGTTCGGGGCGCAGATCCGGGAGAAACAGGCGGCCTACCCGGCTGAGCACCGGCCTGTGGTGTGCCGTGTGCTGGACGAACAATACGCCGGGCTGGAGGTTTCGGAGGCGACCCGCAGGAACCTCGACGCCCTGAGGCAGCCCCACACCTTTACCGTGGTGACGGGCCATCAGCTCAACCTTTTTACCGGGCCCCTGTATTTCCATTACAAAATCCTCACGGCCATACAGTTGTGCAAGCAGTTGCAGGCAGCGTATCCCGCTTATCACTTCGTGCCCGTTTACTGGATGGCGACCGAAGACCATGATTTTGAGGAGGTCAACCACTTCAATTTCAAGGGGAAGGAAATCCGATGGAACCGCCCCTCCGCAGGGGCCGTAGGCCGGATGAAAACCGACGGGCTGGCCTCCCTGTACCAATCCTTTTCGCAGGACCTGGGCCCCGGCAAAACCGCAGACACCCTTCGGGACCTGTTCCGTCGGGCCTATCTGGAACAGCCCGACATGGCCGCTGCCACCCGCTACCTGGTCAACCGCCTGTTCGGGCAGGAAGGCCTTGTTATCCTTGATGCCGACGATGCCCGCCTCAAATCGCTATTCCTGCCTCACATGAAACAGGATGCCTTTGATCGGCTTGCGTATGGCCTGGTCTCTGAAGAGGCCGGGAAGCTGCAGTCGCTGCGGGAAGGGTATTCTGCCCAGGTGACCCCCCGGGAGATCAACCTGTTCTACCTGAAAGATGGCCTGCGCAGCCGCCTGGTAGAGGAGTCCGGCACCTACGGGGTGCTCGATACCGACCTCCGCTTTACCCGCGAGGCCCTCGAAGCCGAGATGGACCGGCATCCGGAGCGGTTTTCACCCAATGTGATCACCCGGCCCCTGTATCAGGAAGTACTGCTTCCCAACCTGTGTTATATCGGCGGGGGAGGCGAGCTGGCCTACTGGTTGGAGCTCAGGACGTATTTTGAGGCGGCAGGCACGCCCTTCCCCATGCTGCTGTTGCGGAATTCCGCCCTGCTGATCTCCGAAAAACAACGGCGCAAAGCAGCCCGGCTGGGGGTGGGCCCCGCAGAGCTCTTTATGGAGCAGAACCGGCTGATCAACAAAAAGGTGCGTGAAATATCCAATATCGACATCGACTTCGGCCCGCAGCGCGAATACCTGCAGAAGCAATTCAAGCACCTTTACTCCCTGGCCGCCGAGACCGACCCCTCCTTTCTGGGGGCCGTCAAAGCCCAGGAAATCAAACAGCTCAAGGGCCTCGACCGGCTTGAAAAGCGCCTGCTCAAAGCCCAGAAGCGAAAGCTCAAAGACCAGGTAAGCAGGCTGGTAGCCCTGCAATCAGAGCTATTCCCCGGGGGCAGCCTGCAAGAGCGGAGCCGGAATTTTGCCGAGTTCTACCTCGAAACGGCCCCGGAGTGGAGCGCTGGCCTGTTGGGGTGTTTCGATCCGCTGGGGGCTGAGTTTTCCGTGATCACCTATTGAATCGGATAGGGCGTTCCTGAGGCGGGAACCGTATCTTTGCCCAAAACAACTTCTCCATGCATACCCTGGATATCGATACCGTCGAAATGACGCTTGACGTCATGAAATACGCCATCAGCCGCATTACCAACCGCAACCCGGAACTGGGCCACCCGCGCCGGGCCGAAGACCTGAAGGCAGAGGTGGGAGAAACCATCACCCCTGAGGGGATCGGGGGTGAAAAGGCCTTTCAGCTGTTCCGGGATGTCTTGGTAAAGGCCACCGTGCCCATCGACCACCCGAGGCACCTGGCCTTTGTGCCCGCAGCCCCTACCCGGGCTGCGGTACTGTTCGACCTGGTCACCTCGGCCTCATCGATCCATGGGGCGTACTGGATGGAAGGCGCAGGCGGCATCTTTTGCGAGAACCAGGCCATGGAGTGGCTGGTTTCCCTGACCGGCATGCCCCGGGGGTCTTTCGGGGTGTTCACCAGCGGGGGCACAGCTGCCAACCTTTCGGCCATGGTCACGGCCCGGGAGGCCTGGCGCAGCCGGGGCGGGGTAACCGATCGCAAGGGGATCATCATCACCTCCAGCGGCGCCCACAGTTCCATCAAGGCAATGGCAAAAGTGATTGATGCCGAGGTGCTTCTGGTAGAGACCGATGATCAGCTTACCGGGAAGGCCCTGTCAGACCGCATCGCCCGGATGGATCCGGAAGACCGGTGCTGCCTTTTTGCCGCTGTGGCGACCGGGGGCACGACCAATGCCGGCATCGTGGATGATCTGCAGGGTATTGCAGAGGTTTGCGAGCGCGAAAAGCTTTGGTTCCATGTAGACGCGGCCTATGGGGGAGGCGCCCTGGTTGCCGATACGGTACGGGACCTCTTCCGGGGGATTGAACGGGCCGACAGCGTTACCATCGACCCCCACAAGTGGCTTTTTTCGCCTTATGACTGCGGGGCCGTGATCTATAAGAACCCGGAACTGGCCCGGCAGGCGCATTCGCAGGAAGGGTCATACCTCGACATTTTCAAGGATGAGGGGGCCAGCGGCTTCAACCCTTCCGATTACCAGATCCAGCTCACCCGCCGCCTCAGGGGCCTGCCGCTCTGGTATTCCCTGGCTACCCACGGCACTGACAAGTACAAATGGGCGGTGGAGCAGGGCATTTACCTGGCCCGGGAAGCAGCCCGTCGCATCAGCCAGCAACCCGGCCTGGAGCTGGTGCGCGAGCCTGGCCTCTCATGCGTGCTGTTCCGGCGCCTGGGGTGGGGCCCGGCAGATTACAACGACTGGACCTACCGCAACCACCGCGACGGGATTGCCCTGGTGGCGCCCACCAAATGGAAAACAGCGGCCGGGGTCGAAACCGTGCTGCGTTTTTGCTTTATCAATCCGGATACTTCGGTTGAGGATGTTGAAATGATCCTTGAGACCCTAAGGGACTAAGAATTCCCCTTTCCACCCCTCTTTCCGCTTGGAGAAGCGGATGCGCTTGTGCCGGGGCCGGTTCAGCCGCAGGTATTCTATCTTGAAGGGGTGAACGTGCACAACCGCGAAATAATCATCCCGGTCGAGATAGTCGATCCCCTCCGGATCTTGAATGACCGAGCCGGGTGTCTGGGCACTGCGGTATTCGATGCGGGTTGGTTCGGGCACCTGTGCCCGGTACCGCGACAGCTCTTCTTCATCCCGTTCGCGCACAGCCACGCCCTCAAAGCGCAGCTGCAGGTTCAGGCCCGGGTGGAAGCAGAGCAGGCTTACCTTGTTGTTTTCCTTGATGTGAAGCACTTTCTTGGAGCGCAGGTCTGTGTAGAAGGTAATGCGAAGGCTTTCAGGGTCAAATTCCCTGATGACGATGGTCCGAAGGCGGGGAAGTTGTTCCAGGCCCAGGGTAGCCAGGGTGGCATAGCGAAAAGGGTGGGTCACCTCCCGGGTGCCCGCCTGCATTTCCGCCAACAATTCGTTCCAGTTGGGGTCAGTCATTGGGCAGGCTTTTGTTAAAATTACGAAAAAAATTCCTTTGCCGGTAGGGTAAAAACCCCCTGGGTTGTTTCAGATATGAAAGTTGATTTGAAAGAGGATTCAACCGCTTCCCGGGGTATCAGCCCCGGGATGCGGTTCTCCCGGCAACACGGGAATGAACCCCCGGAAATAGTGTCATAATCAGTTCATGTGTTTAGGTTGGTTTTGTCCCGGGAAACCGGGAACAAGAAAAGCCCCGGGGGGAAACCTCCGGGGTTTTTTCTTTGCGCCCTAAATTCCCTCGATCGTGATCAAAAGCACTCAAAATACAATTTGTAGGAATTATGTTAAATATTTAATTACCAATATAA
>CAYWZF010000131.1:0-6730 GCA_964461555.1 uncultured Robiginitalea sp.
TATCTTAGGGACAGTTACTTTAAGTAAGGCCCATGACGCCCGGAAAAACACTGCTTCTCTGTCTGCTTATGGCTGGTCCCCTCGTATCAGGGCAAGACCTGGAGCCCTTTGAACTCTCCCCCCAGTGGCTGAGCCAGATTGAGGAATTGGCCCCGGAATCGCCGGCGGCCCCCCCGAAAACCGAAAGGCGCCTGCTTGTTTTTTCACTCCATACCGGATATGAACACTGGTGCATTCCGCATACCGAATCGGTGGTTCGCATCCTTTCGGCCAAAACAGGCATTGCCGGGTGCACCGCTACCAAAGACATTGCGGTTTTCGAGGCCGGCCGCCTCAGCGAATTCGATGCGGTGGTACTGAACAATACCTGCCCTGAGCGCGACCATCGCGATATCTTCTACGATGTCTTCAGGCAGGATACTGCCATGAGCGAAGCCGACAGGCGGGCAAAGGCCGCCGAACTGGAATCAAACCTGATCGAATTTGTGCGCAACGGAGGCGGGCTGGTGCTGTTGCACGGGGGCACCACCATGCAAATCAACTCCATGGCGTTCAGCGAAATGACGGGTGGCAGCTTCGATTTCCACCCGCCCCAGCAGCCCGTGGCGATCGGGCTGGCCGACCCCGATCACCCTATTACCCGGGCCTTCGGAAGAGAAGGGTTTACCATCACGGATGAGCCCTATTTCTTCAAGAATGCCTACGCGGATAAAAACTTCCATCCGCTGCTGTACATGGATGCGGCCAGGCTCTCGGGGCTGGAGCAGCCCGTGAGCGATCCGATCCGGTATATCTCCTGGATCAAGCCCTTTGGCAGGGGCCGTGTGTTTGTCAGCGCCCCCTCCCATAATGCCCAAAGCTTTGAAAACGGGGCTTTCCTTCATTTCCTGATGAACGGCATACAGTATGCCCTGGGCGACCTGGAAGCAGACGACACCCCCTTGCCGGGCAAATGACCCATCAGCGTTTCGTTCAGCCGGCCAGGATCAGCCAAACCATCAGCCAGTGGCAAATGGCCCCGCAGAGCACGAACAGGTGCCAAATCATGTGGTTGAAGGGAATGCGGCGGATGGCGTAAAACAGAATCCCCACTGTGTAGAAGGCCCCTCCGGCCATCAGGAAGATTTTGGCCTGGTGGCTCAGCCGGTCCATCAGGTTGCCGATATCGACCATGATGAGCCATCCCATGATCAGATATAGCAACAGGGAAAAGATCTCGAAGCGGCCCGTGAAAAAGAGCTTTAACACGGTTCCGAAAAGGGCCATGCCCCAGACCAGCCAGATCAGGAGCCAGCCGCTGCTGTCGCGCAGCATGATCAGCGCAACGGGCGTGTAGGTTCCGGCGATCAGGTAGTAGATGCTGATGTGGTCCAGGATGCGCAGTTTGCGTTTCAGGGGCGGATACGACACAAAATGGTATACCGTGGAGGCGGCAAACAGCAAAATCACCGACAGGCTGTATACCCACACGGCCGACTGGGCCAATGTATCCATGCCTGAAGCCTCCCGGCCCAGGAAATAAGCCCCGACCAGGCCGAGGAGCACCCCCAGCCCATGCGTGCCGGTATTCCAGTGTTCTTCTTCCCGATAGCTGATGTTCCACATAAGAAACCCGCACTTAGAAAGCGCGCCGGGTACAAAGGTACGGCTTCCTGCTACTTATACCGCGTGCCGTGCTTCAGAACCAGCTTTACGTCTTGCAGCAGGCTGATATACCGGAGCACATCGCCGTCTACGGCAATGATATCGGCGTATTTGCCCGGTGTCACGGTTCCGACCTGGTCGGCCACCCCCATCCAGAGTGCCGGCCAGTAAGTGGCCGCCCGGATGGCGTACATGGGGTCGATCCCAAATTCGTTGACCCACACGTCGAGCTCATTCCAGGTTGACTGGCTGTGGAACTTCATGGGGATGCCGCTGTCGGTGCCCACCAGAAGGACCACCCCGGCATCCAGCAATTGCTGGATCTTGGTCTGCAGCGTAGGCCTGCGCGACGGGGTGAGCTGGAAATACGGCAAGCGGTCAGGGTGGGCAAAGCTCTGGCGGATGTCGGCGATGACGCTGTCGGGCAGGCCCAGGTGCCAGGAATCGTTATCGAGCTTTTCCGGGTTGTCGCGCACGTATTCGTAATTGTAAAGGCCCTCCACCGTCGGGCACCAGAAAAGCGGCCCTTTGTTCATCTGGGCGGTCCGCTCGCGGATCATATCCATGATGTCATCGGGGTAATACGGGGCCGATGAGAGCCCGGTGTGCTCGAAGCAATCGACCCCTACCCCGAGCCCGCGGCGGATCTCCTCGGGCCGGTGGCCATGTGCCACCACCTTGAGGCCATGCTTGTGGGCCTCTTCCACCACGGCCGAAAGCTCTTCCATCGTCATCTCATCGTGGTCGATCAGCTTGATGACATCGACCCCGGCCTCGGCCAGTTTTCGGATCTTTTTGCGCCCGTCTTCGGCCCCGTAGACCCCCCAGCGGAAGTCTTCCGTACCGGGATAGGGCCTGTGCTGGATGAACGGCCCCGACACGTACAGGGTGGCCCCCGGGATTTCCCCCTTGTTGATCCGGTCGCGGACATTGATGCTTGCCTGGAGGGGGGCACCCAGGTCGCGGGCGCTGGTCACCCCGGCCAGCAGCAGCTGGTGGGCCGAAGAAGGCATGATCACATCTTCAAACAGGGGCGGATAGGTCTTATCCCAATGGTCGTAATCGGCATGGCCGTTGATCATGGTGTGCACATGCATGTCCCAGAGCCCGGGCAGCACGCTCATTCCCTCGGTGGAAATGACTTCGGCCCCGGGAGGTACTGCGAGGGTTTCCACGGTCCCGACCGCCTTGATGCGCTCCCCTTCGATGAGGATCACGCTATTGGGGATGGGCGCAGAGCCAAAGCCATCGATCAGGGTGCCGCCGACCAGGGCCTTTACGTTGTTTTGGGCCAGGGCTGACAGGCTAACGAAAAAAACGCAGATCAAAGTATGTTTCATTTTCATGTGGGTTGGTTTCAGGTTCAATTTTCCTCAGGGTAATACCAGAAAGGGATGTGCACGATGGTACGCGTAAAGACGGAGTCCTGGTCGTGGTCTTTGCGGCGGATTGCCAGCACATGTTTTCCGCGAGACACAGAATCCAGTGCCAGATACGTTTCAAAACCAATCTGTTTCCGCGGGTTTTGAGACAAGACAAATTCGGGCTTGAAGTCGAGGCTGTCTACAGACAGGGTGTACATATCTTCGAGGGTCTTCAGGTAGTCTCCGGTTTTGTCGTTGCGCGTTACCCAGTCTAACCGGCCCTGCGAAAACGTGGTGTAGATGCCCCTGCGGTCGTCTTCGGGCTTCAGGTCTTTGTTAAAATAGAAAACATCATCTTCAACGGTGCTTCCGTAGACCACAAAAACGTTGAGAAAGCGATCTGTGATTACCTTGGAGGGAATGGATGCCCTGTCTACAAAGGGCGTATCCCGGTCCAGGCCGTCCAGATAATTGGCCTTGTTGGCCGTATAGGAATTTGAGTTCATTTCCGCGCTCAGGTAATTGGATGTACTGAAGCCCGTATCGGCGAGGATGGTCAGGCCGAGGTACAGGGGTACCACGAGCCACATCAGGCGCTTGCCAAAGCGGGTATCGAGAAAGTTGTATACCATGGGCCGGTACAGGAAAGAAAGGGTCAGGTATTTGAATACCCAGTAGAACGGATAATACAACCGGCTGGTCCACCGCTTGCGCTTCAACCATCCCTGGGTTGCAAAATCGATGAAGGTGAGGATCATTCCCACCGCCAGGAATACGATGGCAGGTATGGCCACCCCGCCCCGGACCCAATCCGGGGTGTCTTCCCGGTCGATCAACAGCCCCAGCAGGGTGAAACAGAGTACCAGCACCAGGAGCCCCAGCAGGTAGAACACCAGAAGGAAGGTAACCGCGAAGATGATACTGCAGTATTTTTCAAGCGTTGCCACGTAGTTGTCGTACGAGCCGACGCGGCGGATCAGATGCCGGGTGAATTTGGAACTGTAGTTGAGTTTATCGTATTCAATTTCGCCCGACACATACCGCAGGCCTATGGCCCCAATCCAGAGCCCCCTCAATATCACATGGGCGATCAGGTTGATGGTGATGATATACCAGGAAACCTTCAGCCCCTGGAAGAGCAGCGTGCTGAAAACGTTTTTGTCGTTTTGGGCTTGCAGGCCCGCCAGTTCAATGGGCTCAATGACCGCAAACAGGCCGTAGATCGCAAAACCGGAAATAATGAGCTCGAGCTGCCAGCTTTCCTGCTGCAGGATATCCAGCCACTTTTTGAATTTCTTGTCGCCAGGGTCGTTGGCCATGGGTTCCCGGATTGGTCGGCGTCTTAAAGATAGGGGAATTTCCGGTTCGCAGCTACCGGAGATCCGGGCAGGCCCGGGAATCCCGATACCGGGCTTCGGCCAGGGCCGGAAATGGTGCCCGGCCTGCGGTCATGCTGCATTTCCGGGATGTATCTTCCCCCCGGGGCGGGGTGTACTGCTCGGAAGATTCATCTTGGGAGCGTAGTTTGCCAGCCGGGGCGGGGCTGGCAGCCCAGTCTGTATGCACAACCTGAGGAAGCAGGTTCATTGCCAGCAGGGCTGCCCTCCTGCCCACGAAAATCATTGCTACAGGCCCAGGCGGGTGGTCAGGGCTACAAAGCGCGGGTCGTCTTTAATGCCGTCGGCCATGGATGTGAAAACCAGCCATCCGAACCAGGAATCATGCGTCAGGAAGGCTTCTTCAACCTGGTCAAGGGCCTGATCATTTGCTCCGAGGCCACAATAGACAATGGCAAGCTGGGAGGGAGAAACAAATGGTGATCCAAGCATATTGTTTAAGACCTGCCTGGCGCGTTCCTCCTGACCCAGTTTCGCAAAAACATACCCGGAAACAAAATTGGTCTCAAGGCCAACACCGCGCTTTACCAGAGCATTATGTGCTTCCTGAAACCGGCCCTGCTCAGTCAGCATCACTGCTTTCAGCCATAAGGTTTGCTTGTGGCCCGGATCGACGGCAAGTTTTGATTCGATCAATTCACGGGCATCTGAGAACCGATCTTGATATATATAATTCAAGGTCAGGAAGGTATCGTTCATGGCATTCAGTGGATCCAGAATCCCGGCCCTTTTCTGCAATTCCTCTGCCCTGTCAAAATCACCCAGGAATTCGAGCGTAAACGCATACCAGTGATAGGCCAGGCTGAAATTCGGGCTTTTCTCGAGCGACCTCTCAAAATAGGGCACTGCATTTTTGAAATCAAATTCCAGAAAATGGATGATCCCAAGAATGCCGCTTACCTCTCCGCATCCCGGGTTCAACTTTTCGGCCTCAAGGACGTATTGCCTTGCTTTCTTGGCACCTTCGGTAGCCGAAATGTACCCGCGATTTACGTCAAATATATAGGCTTCTGCCATGCCGATGTAAGGTTGCATGTAGTTCGGATCCAGGTCAATGGCGGCTTGAAAATAGCGTGTTATCTCTTCCAGCTTTTGCCCGGTGTTATCACGCATGGCACTCATACCCAGAGCATTGTACTTGTAGGCTTCCACGTTTACATCCCTTATTTGAACCGGCGAATTACGGACTTCCCCTTCTGATAAATCCAGGGCCTGGAAGATGTTGGTTTGGATTTTTGAAGACACTTCCTGAATATGGGCGAGATCCCCGCTTATGGAAGCATAGTTCAAAATTTCCTGGTCTTCCGTGCGAATGAGTTCAATTTTCACCAACATATGTTGACCCGTGACCGCATAGCTCCCGGTCAGGATAAGGCTCGCCTGCAGCGATTGGCTGATTTGGCCGAGGGGGACCTCAGTGCCATAAAATTGAAAGGACGACTTGGAGGCGATAACTGATAAAGCCTTGGAGTTAACCAACTTGCCTATGACTTCTTCGGCGAGCCCTTCCTGAAGATAGTTAAAATCCGGGTTATTCGAACGGTCTTCAAAAGGCAGTACCGCGATTCGGTATTCCGGATCGAGGACCAGCTCTATGCCGCGGTTCCACTGAGATCCGGCCCAGAAACTACCCGCCAGTAACAGTAATACGGCCGCTATCCCAGCCCCGACAATTACGGCGTTGAGCCTTCGGTTATTCAAATTCCGGGTTTGGGCAAGGTCGTCGGCCTCTGATGTTTTTTGTATGCCTTCCGGGGTCATATCGTATATCCAGGAAAATGCCGTCCAGATCAACAAGCCAATGGCCAACAAATAGATGAGGCCCTGCATGAGGTAGGCAGGAGCATCGAAGGCGGGGAAGATCGTATCGGCAATTTGAACGAGCACCCAGGCGACAGCCAGGTAGGCGACCACTGCCCTGAAGACATTGCGCCTGACAAGTTCCCGGTATAGTTTTTTTAAATCCATCGAAAACAGACCTGGCAGAGAAACCTGGAATCGCACCGCTCCTGCCCGGAGATTGCTCTTGTAAGGGGTAAATAAGAAATGTTTTGGCCTTCGGGCAATGATATCCATCATAGTCTTCCCGGAAGAACCTTCATGCCAGGTGCCTGCAGGGTAAGTAGTTATCTTCCCCCCGGGGCGGGGCGCCCTGCTTGGGCGTTGCAGGTTCGGGAAGTAGCTTGCCCGTGGGGCGGGGCTGGAAGCCCCCTGCCTTCGCGTTACCCAATAAAAAAACCCCGAAGTAGAGCAGAGCTCACTTCGGGGCTAAAGAAGGCGGCGACCTACTCTCCCACCATAGTGGCAGTACCATCGGCGCTGACG
>CAYWZF010000132.1:0-6418 GCA_964461555.1 uncultured Robiginitalea sp.
TACGGGTTTCAGAAAAACAAAGCGGCACCCGCCCGGGTGCCGCTCCCATTCAAAAAACAACCATTACATGTATTCTGTCAGGAACCGGAAGAATTCCTTCTTCAGGCCGTTGTAGATTTCGCGCTGGGTTTCCATTTTTTCACGGAAGGCCATGTGGTTTCGTACCATGGGCACGTCAAGGGAATTATCTTCCCCTGCCAGGCTCTGACCGGCAATGCGCATTTCATGCCTTTTGATGGATTCCTGCATTTCCCCTATCCGCTTGCGGTGCAGGAGGAATTCGTTCTGGAAATGCTCCAGTCTCTTCAGGAAATCCTTATCGGTATAGTTGAATACCAATTCTTCCAGGCGATGTTCGAAAGTACTCAATTCGTCTTCCCAGAATTTCAGTTCGCTGTACCAGCTGCGGTGCTCCAGGTGCAAATCCGCATTGTTTATCACAGTCTTTAGCATTACGATAGAGGTTTATGTTTGCAATCCATTCGCGGTCGGCGGAAGGTTTCTTCCCACCCCGGGCGGGCCCGGGCCGGCAATCCACCTCATGGCCATGGCCTAAGTTAACCCATTTATCATCCCTTGGATATGACAACTGTCATGAAATGTACACAGTTGGGGCAGGGGAGGGTCGGAATCCATAGAAAATCGGAGGGGTGAACGGCACTTGCGGGGGAAACCCGTATCTTCGGATTCGGGGAGGGGGGCTGGCCCCCCCGCGGAACTTATCCAGACATCCAACCCGCTTATTCATCCTGCCATGTACCAGCAATCCTCGCGCAATTTCCCATCGCTGTTTCCCGGCAGGAAGGCCCTCCTGGGGTGTTTGTTGGCGTGCTGCTTCGCCGTGCCCCATGCCTATTCACAGGATTACTGGGAGAACCTGCGAAACAGGCCTTCCACCCTTGGCCTTGAGGCGGGCATCGACACCCTGCAGACCCCCGGGTTTACCCTCTGTCTGGTGCGCAGGGCCCAGACCGTGGCGGGCTTGTCGCCCCGGCAAGACCCCGGCTTTGACTTTACCCCGGCCGACCGCCTGAGCCTGAGAGACAAAGACAGCCTTTACCAGCTGGGGGATATCAATTTTACCTACCGCGGCGAAGGGCAGGCCTGGACCTCCGTGAGCACAGCCTGGCAACGCCGCCCGGTGGAGGCCCTGCCTGCGGCCCATCCGGTTCTGGCCCGGGCCGACCTTTCGGGCACCCTGCCCACAAGTATTCCGCTGCGGGTGGAGCGCTTTTACGAGGCTGCAGGAGCCGATCTGGTTCTCGGCTTCGTCATGACGAACATTTCGGAAAGGCCTGTGGAAATAGGCGCCGTGGGCATTCCCATGGTCTTCAACAACATCCTGGAGGGGCAGACGCTCGACGAGGCCCACGCACGCAATGTATTTACAGATCCCTATATGGGCATGGACGCCGGCTACCTCGAAGTGAAGCGCCTGCACGGCCACGGGCCGGGGCTGCTGGTGCTTCCCGAAGCAAATTTCCCGTTCGAGAACTACCGGCCCCTGCTTGACGACCCCACGAGGCGGTCGGTGGTGTTTGAGGGGTTCCACGAGTGGATGGGTTACAGCCGGGCTTTTGCCGAAACGGCCTGGAAGGGGGTTGAGCAGTGGAACGAACCCCGGGGGTTTGCCATGCAACCCGGCGAATCGCGCCGCATGTCGGTCCGCCTGGCGCTCAACCCGGAAATCGAAACTACGGACCATCGCCTGTCAGAGCTGGGGCACCCGGTCGCCCTGGGGGTGCCTGGCTACGTGCTGCCCCTCGACGTGGAAGCCCGCCTCTTTGTAAGACATCAGGCGCCCATTGCTTCCCTTACAGTGGTGCCCGAAGGGGCCCTCTCGGTATCGGAGGGCCCGGCTTTCCAAAATGACCGGGGCTATCGGGAAATCAGGGTAAAGGGGCATCAGTGGGGCAGGGCCCGGCTCGAGATCCGCTACGGCGACGGCCGCCTGCAGACGGTGCATTACAAGGTGATGAAGCCTGAATCGGAGGCGGTTCGCGATTTCGGGCACTTCCTGACCACCCGGCAGTGGTTTGACCAGGCCGGGGACCCGTTTGGGAGGGCCCCCTCGGTGATCACCTACGACATCGAAAAACAAAGGCAGGTTACCCAGGACCGTCGCGCCTGGATAGCGGGGCTGGGAGACGAAGGCGGTTCAGGTTCCTGGCTGGGGGCCATTGTGAAGCAATGGGTGCAACCCGATGCCGAAGAAGTGCGGAAACTGGAAGCGTTTATGCACCAAACCCTCTGGGGTGGCTTGCAATACGCCGAAGACAGCCTCATGTACGGGGTAAAAAAGAGTTTGTTCTATTACCAGCCCGACCAGATGCCTGAAGGAACGTACGACTCTTCCATCGACTACTCCACCTGGGCCGCCTGGAACAAAGAACACGCCTATTCGGTAGGCCGGTCGTACAACTACCCGCATGTGGCCGCGGCGCACTGGGTGTTTTACAGGCTGGCACGCTACCACCAGGGTCTGGTGCAGCGCAAGCAGTGGTCGTGGTACCTCGAGAAGGCCTACCGCACGGCCGTGGCCATGGGTGAACTGGCGCCCTATTACGCCCAGTTCGGGCAGATGGAGGGCACGATTTTCCTGCTGATACTCGAAGACCTGAAGCGGGAAGGCTGGCACACCCTTGCCGCGAGCCTTGAGACGATCATGGAGCAGCGCGCCCTGCACTGGCGGTCCCTGAATTATCCGTTCGGGAGCGAGATGCCCTGGGATTCCACCGGGCAGGAAGAGGTATATATGTGGTCAGACTATTTTGGCTTTGACGAAAAGGCCGCAGTGACCCTTAGCGCGATTCTGGCCTATATGCCTTCCATCCCGCACTGGGCATATAATGGCAATGCCCGCCGGTACTGGGATTTCCTGTATGGGGGAAAACTCAGCCGGGTAGAAAGGCAGGTCCACCATTACGGTTCGGGCCTCAACGCCATTCCGGTGCTCGCCGCCTTCCGGAAAGAGCCTGATCGGACCCACTTGTTGCGCATCGGCTATGGGGGGCGCCTCGGGGCCATCGCCAATATTACCGAAGAAGGGTTCGGGCCGGCGGCCTTTCACTCCTTTCCGTCGACCCTGGCCATCGATGGCATTTCAGGAGATTATGGCCCGGGATTCTTTGGGTACGCCGTCAATGAGGCCGCCTATCTGGTAGCGCACCCCGACCTGGGGTGGCTGGCTTTCGGCGCCAACCGGGTTGCCCGGGAAATAGGATTTGAGTTTGCCCTGACCACCGCCTCGGGCCGGCAGGTTTACCTCGGGCCCGAAAAGTTGTGGGTCCGCCTCGATGCCGGCCGCATTACCCGACTGGTCTATCTTCCGGAGCAGAAACGCGTTCGCCTGGTGCTCGGCAAAGCCGATGCACATACGCCTTTTGCGTATCTGCGGAGCACGCCCGACCTGGTTTTGCCGGGGGAACCTTTCAACGGGGCCAGGAAAGTCGCCCTGAGCCCTGAAGCCGAGACCGAGCTGGTGCTATCCCTCGAACGCTGATTGCCTCAGATCTTGATGATGTCTGAAGGGGTCTCAACCAGGATGGTGATATCGCCCCGCAGCGCGATGGGCTGTTTCATGATCTCCGGGTTCTTCCGGATTACGGTAATCCAGTCTTCCTCCGATAATTCCTGGGGCCCGAAGAGCTTGGTGTAAGACGGATGTTGCTGGTTCACCAGATCGTGGATCTCAAGGCCCAGGCGACCGGCCAGTTCGGCAATCTGGGTGCCTGTGAGCGGTGTTTTCAGCAGGTCTACTTCTTCAATAGGCAGCCCTTCGGCTTTGGCGTAGGCCAGCGTTTGCTTCGCACGTGAAGAAGCCGAGCTGTAAAACAGCGTAATCATGCGTTCAGAAGTGGCAATTTGTCCCATGGCTTGCGTTTTAAAAATTTTTAAGCCCGATGGGTTTCCAGGAAATGCTTCAGCTGTTGCCTGAGCGATTGCAGGTACTCTTCGAGCACCATTTTGTCGATTTCCGGGTGGCCCATCGCGGGCAGGGTCATCGGGTTTTCATCCAGGTAGCGGTAGAGCTCCGGATGTTCCGTCTCTATTTTGGTAGTGATGCGGGTAATTTCCGCTATCAGATTTTTCAGATTGTTCATACTGCTGCATTTCTTAGCCGCCCCCTGCGGAGCCACGGCCGGGCTTCAGCTGCTTGCCTGCCGCAGGAACTCCTCACTGCTCACCAGGTTTTTGCTTATGGCAAAAGCCTCGGCTTTGCATGTCCTGAAATCCTTTACAAAGTGGCTGATTTCCTCTTCCAATTCAGCGTGTTCTTTCCGGAACTCATGCGAATCGTACTTGAACGGATCATCGATCAGGCCGGCCAGATGGGTGAGGTGCATCTGGGTTTGCCGGGCCAGGGCATCGCGCCGGGCTTCGAGTTCTTCAAGCCGTCTGGCCACCTCAGAGCCCTTGTCGGCCCGTTCTTCCATGAACAGCCACATGTAGTAACCACGGAGAAGGTGGTGCAAAAATCGCAGGTCGTCGCCGTAAAAGGCCAGGTCTGAGGCCCAGTGTTCGGTCAGCACGTATAATTCCTTCCAATCTGCCTCGAAAATATAGGGGCCTTTGGGCCGGGTTCTCAATGCTTCCATGACAAATCATTTTTAGGGTTCTATCCCTCTAATTTAGCCCGGTTGGCTTTTCCCGGGAATGATCAAGGTCATTATGCGGTGATTGCATCCTTCCGCGTCGGGCTGGAAAGTCAGGTGTGCCGGGCCTTAATATCCGGTGGCTTAACCGACAATCTTTCGGAATTTCAGTCCCTTTTCAGGATTACCCGTTGGTACCGTGTCATGGGGTGTTCGGCCTGGTCGCGCACTTCCAGGATCAGGTGGAGGGATTGCCCGGCTTCAAAATTCAGGGGAACGGTCAGGGATACTTCAGGGGTATCTGACCCCTTCAGGGAAGGGCTTCCGGCATAGGTCCCGGCCTCCCGGTAGATCCACCAGTTATAGTGCAGGGAATCCCCGTCAGGGTCTTCGGCATGCCCGACCAGCGTGACCACCTCCCCGGGCGACACGCTTCGGGAACCTTCGCCTTCCAGCCAGACCCGGGGCGGGTGATTCGCCCCTTCATATTCGGTCATACACCAATCGGCCCGGGCCGCAAAATCTTCCTGAAGGGCCGGGATCCATCGCGTCTGGGGGAAGGTGGCGTCGAGGCTGTCGCGGTAGGGGTTGAAGTCACGCACCTCCGGCCCGTCTTCCCAGCGGTTGGGCAGGGAATCAGACTGCAGGAGCCTTCCTCCCCAACCCCCGTACTCAGGGTGCTCCAGGTTGCCCAACCCCACATCGATCAGGTGCAGGTAAGCCGGGGAATCCCCTTCGGAGATAAAATCATAGGGTTCAAACGGGCCCCAGGCCTTCCCGTTGCGGCTCTGATTGAAAGAATCCAGGGCTACCCCATGCAGGTGTTCCGGGTCGCCGGCCTGCTTTTGCCCGTCCCCGTAAGCGTAGTATTTCGTAAGCAAAGGGCCATGGTTCTGAATGATATGCTCCTTCATAAAAGACCCCTGCAGGTACTTGTGCCAGAGGTGGGGCACGGCGTGCTTCCAGGGGTAGGCAAAGCACCAGAACTGGCTCGAGTTGTAGTACACCTTCAGGCCAGGCCAGTGGGGCGCGATGTACTTCCGGTAGGTGGCGTCCTGATCGAGGATGGCATAGATCACCGCCTTTTCGCATACCTTTCGGTAAACCGCCTCCCATTGTCTGGTATCGCGGTAGATTTCCTCGATGGATTTCAGCGCGCGGGCGATGGTATTGGTGCCGCCCCATACCTGCAGATAGAGGGGAGCAGGGTTGTCGTCGAGCAGCAGGGCTTTAATCCAGTCAGATCCCTCGGTATCGCGGTCCATTTCCCCTTCAAAATCGATATTACCCACCTTGATCAGGGCCAGGAGGGAATCGGGGCTGGGATAGCCGGCTGCATGCAGCCGCAGGTTCGGATATACCTGGGCATAGGCGCCGACGAGTTCTTGCATCCATTGGGTGCCCGGCCAGCGCAGGTCGGTGCGCTCCCCGTATATGTTCCGCGTCATCTCCATTTCGGAAACGAAGGGTGTGCCGGCCCCGTCGCCCTTGTAATGCCACATGGAGCTGCTGTATACCAGGCCCTCGATCTTGAACTCATTGGCATAGAGCAGCATGCGGATAAAGGAGTCCACATCGTCGATTTCCCCGTCGGTGGTAATCACTGTACGGGGCCGTGTTTCGAGGTCTTTTGCCGCTTCAGGAGCAGGCTTTGCCTGGCTGCCCGGCTGGCAGGAGGCCAGACCCAGCAGGAGGAGGATGGCGAACGGGAGAAATGCCATATACTTCCGCAGTTGATGCATATCGGGTAGGTTTTTGATAGTTGGCTGTGCTTCGGTTCAATCCACCCGAAGCGTGGCCAGGTTCTGTTTCTGGCCCGGTTC
>CAYWZF010000133.1:0-6403 GCA_964461555.1 uncultured Robiginitalea sp.
GGGAGGGATGTTATACAGGCCATAGGCGCTGGTCCCCAGCCAGATATTGCCCATGGCATCCTTGAGCAGGGTGGAAAAGGGCTTTACATCCAGGTTGACAGGGGTGTCAAAGCGGTCTTCGCCCACGTTGAACAATTCGATGCCAGACCGGTGGCTGATCCAAATATACGTACCATCAAAGTCGATCTGGGTCCAGTCGGGATTGCCGTTAAAAGGGGTCTGGAAGGACTTGATTTCCAACGCATCCCGGGCAGGGTCCATCTTCCCGAACCGCCAGAGGTTGGTCGTAAACCAAAGGTTGCCCTGCTCGTCCCAGACGATGTCGGTAACCTGCTCCTGATTCAGCCACGGGAATTTAGAAATTCGTTCGAATTCCATATCGGTATAGGTTGTTCCGTCAGGCCGGATAACCATGAAACCCTGGTTGCAGATCAGGGCGATCTCACCCCCCGGGCCGGTGGCCATTTGATAGACATTCTGCACCGGCTCGCCATTGGGCAGGCGCACGATTTCAAATTGCTGGTCTGATTCCGTGTATTTGAGCAGCCCCGGGTACTCGTTAAACCCGACTCCTGAAAAGATGCCAAAGTACAGGGCGCCATGCCGGTCTGACTCGATATTGAAAACCATTGCCTGGGCATTCACCGGATACTCCACCAGTTCGTTGAGCGGATAATTCTGGAAGACCCCGGTTTTTGCGTCGTGCCGGTAGATCTGGTTCATGCTGCCGATCCAGATATCCCCCTTGGAATCTTCCTGCAGCGAATAGAGCAGCAGGTTGTCGATGGTGGTCGAGTCCTGCCGGTCGGGATAAAAATTCCGGAACCGGTACCCGTCGAAGGTAAACAGGCCGCTGAAGGTGGCTATCCAGAGTTCCCCGTTCTCGTCTGAGAGGAGGTCCATGATGGTTGTGCCATTCAGTTCGTCATAGTGGTTGACCCGGCCAAACCGGTTTTGCCCGTAGCTGCACAGGGTGAAAAAAAGGAGGAACAATATGGCTGTAAAGTGCCGGGTCATATGGGTAAAATAACAATAAATTCGGTGCCTTCCTGCACCTTCGATGCCACTTTCAACTGCCCGCTGTGGCCTTTGGTAACAATGTCGTAGCTCATCGACAGCCCCAGCCCCGTGCCCTGCCCTGTCGGCTTGGTGGTAAAGAAGGGCTGGAAGATCTTGTCGCGAATGTTCTCCGGGATGCCCCCTCCGTTGTCGCGTACCGAGATTTCCACCCCCTCGGCAGTTTTTCGGGTAGTAACCCAGACGGTGGGTTCAAACCCTTCCGGGGCCGAGGCCTTGCGTTCGCTGACGGCGTGGAAGGCATTGGTAACCAGGTTCAGGAGCACCCGGCCAATGTCCTGCGGCACTACGCTCACCTGCGGCAGTTTGGGGTCAAACTCGGTTTCCATGGAGGCGTTGAACGATTTGTCTTTGGCCCGGAGGCCGTGGTAGGCCAGGCGCAGGTATTCGTCGGCCAGCTTGTTGAGGTCGGTGGGCTGTTTCTGCCCGTCCCCGCTGCGGCTGTGCTGCAGCATCCCTTTTACGATGCCGTCGGCCCGCTTGCCGTGGTGCACGATCTTCTCGAGGTTCTGGATGACGTCCCGGGCGATGGCATCGGCCTCTTCGGCATCTCCTTTTTTGAGCTCCTCGATCATTTCTTCCAGCAGTTCGCGGCTCACTTCCGAGAAGTTGTTGACGAAGTTGAGCGGGTTCTGGATTTCATGGGCGATGCCGGCAGTGAGTTCGCCCAGGGAAGCCATCTTCTCGGCGTGCACGAGCTGCTTCTGGGTGAGCTGCAGCTCGGCCAGGGCATCTTCGGCCCGTTTCTTTTCTTCTTTGAGTTTTTGCAGGTCGAGGCGGGCCTGGGTGAGGTCCCTGAACCGGGAATAGGCCAGGGAGAAGACCGAAGCGGCGCGTCGGAGCAGGCCCCAGCTTTCTCCCGACAATTCGCCGGCGGTGGCCACCCCGATGGCCCCGTGCGAGAATTTATAGAGGTGGTAGGTCCGGTCGGGGACCTCTTTTCCGTAATAACCCCGCAAAGGCTCAGACAGGGCCTCGCAGTAATCGATCCATTCCCTCCGCTGCTTCCCTTTCATCACGATGGAAACCTGGTTGGCATCCGATGCGAAGAACTTCAGCATTTCGCGCCCCACCCAGGTATCGTGCAGGTCGAGGGCGAAATGGTCGGCAACCATGACCTTTTCCGCTTCCCGGAGGTCCTTGATGGCATACCAGCATTCGGCTTTGTCAGCTTCCAGATCGTTGATGTAGATGCTGGAAGTCTCCAGCTCTTCCACCCCGAGCAGGCCCATCTCGCGACGCAGCACCTGGGCCACATCTTTCAGCTCCTCGGGCTGTTGCATGGCCAGGGCCCGGGCCCGCACGCGTTCAAGGGCTGTTTCGATCCGTGCCTCCCGGGCCTGGGCCTCCACCTTCTTCAGGTCGAGGAAGCGGGTGTAGGTCTGCTCAAAGACAGCGCTGAACCGCTTGAATATGTCATGGGAATCGGCTACTGCTTCGTAGGTAATGAACAAGAGAAAGCCGTGGGTAAACTTGCAGAGGTGGTTGATCTGGTAGGTGGGCAGGGAAAGCCCGGCCGCCTCGATGTCTGCGAAAATGGGCTCCAGGTCCGGAAAGGATTTCATGAAGGTATAATGCGATTCAAGCGCCTGCCCCCCGAGTTCCTGGACCAGGAAGGGGAGGTCCCCCTGAATAAAATCCTCCCATTCATCGAAGGAAGCTTCTCCCTGCAACCGCAGGGTAAAGGGCTTTTGGATGGTCCCTTCGCTGCTCATCCAGCATTGGGCGGTTTTTTTGTCGGCGGCCAGCACATTGTACCCGCAGCTCCAGGCCGGGATGCCAAGGGCCTGGATTTCCAGGAACAAAACGTTCGCCGCTTCGGGCAGCTCGTCGCTGTGCTGCATGGCCATGGTGCGGGAGCGCACCTTTTCCAGGGCCGCCTCGATCCGGGCCTCCCGGGCCTGGGCTTCCGCTTTCTGCAGGTCGAGGAAGCGGGTGTAGGTCTGCTGGAAGACCTTGCCAAATCGCCTGAGGATTTTGTTTTCCTCATCCGAATAAGGGGTTCCGGAAAAGTTTTCGATGTATAGGGCCACGTCTTCCTGCAATACCGTGGAAGCAGCCAGCCCGGGGCAACTGAAATAAAAGTCACGTGCTTCCTGCGTCACTCCGGGAATGTGCTGTAAAAGCTTCTGGTAAAAGCTGTTTTTTTCTTCAAAATTTAAGTGCGTGGCAAAGAAATCGATCCCTTTTTCCCTGGCTTCGGCAAATTGCCGGTCCCAGGGCAAATCCAGGTAGGGAACGGTAATGCGGGAGGGGATATCCTGCTTGTCAGCGACCCAGAAGTTCCAGTCTTGTCCGGGGCTGTAATCCACTACGATCCCTGCGTGTTCGGCATTGATATTCAACAGGGTCATCTGTCCAAAAATGACACGGATGACCTCCTGCAGCTCTTCGCTGGTTTGCATGGCCATCGACCGCGACCGGACCCGTTCCAGGGCCGTTTCGATCTGGGCTTCCCGGGCCTGTGTTTCTGCTTTCTTCAGGTCGAGGAAGCGGGTGTAGGTCTGTTCAAAGACCGCAGCAAAGCGTATAAAGATGTTTTTCTCTTCCGCGGCGACTGGCTCAAGGGTAATGAAAAGCAGGTAGCCGTATTTGAAGTACGCCACATGGTCGTACTGCTTCTCGGGGAAGACCAGCCCCGCTTCCTGCGCTTTTCGCAGGCCTTCCCCTATCACCGGCAGGGAGCACAGGAATTCGTAAAGCTGCCGGCAGGCTTCCCCTTCAAAGGAATCACAATAGAGTGCATCCCCCCTCTTGCCAGCTTCATAGTACTTCTTGAAAATCCCTACCCGGGGCACCGGATAGGGTTCCATGGCGTTGAAATTATCCCCGAACCACTCCAGCGAATCGTTTTCGCGATAAATATGGAAGGCGCAGCCCCGGGTGGCAATGCCCAGGGAGCGCACCTGCTGGTCGAGCAGGTAGGAGGCCTCAGACAGCTCGTCGGCATGCTGCATGGCCATGGTGCGGGCGCGCACGCGTTCAAGGGCCGCTTCGATGCGGGCCTCCCGGGCCTGTTCCTCGGCTTTCTGCAGGTCGAGGAAGCGGGTGTAAGTCAGGTCGAAGACTTCGGCAAACCTCCGGATAATCTTTTTGTCCTCGGCTGAGGGTTCCGATTCGGCAAAGAAGTACAGCCCCCCTGCACCAAAGGGTGTGTAATGGTAAAATTCCCGCTCAAGGGAAGCTGACTTTCCTATAACTTCCTCAGAAAGCACAAAATCGCTTTTCGCTACCCTTTTGTAATAGTCAGCGAGCTCTTTCCCTTCCAGGACGTAGGACAACGGTTGCTGGGCTTCCCAGGCCTCAAAGGTCAAAGCAAGCATGGGGTGGACGGTCAGGGAGGTAACACCGGTGGCCAGCTCCTTTTCGCCGTCCTTGCCCACCACGGTCGTCCAGAGTTCGCAATCCCTGGTCTCGGCATTGAATATCCCGATGCCGCTTCGTTCTATGGAAAGGTTGAGTTTTTCCAACTCCTCAAAAATGATTGCGGTGCTTTGGACCAGATCATCACTGTGCCGCATGGCCATGGTCTGGGCCCGCACCCGTTCCAATGCGAGCTCGATCTCTGCCTCCCGCGCCTGGGCCTCGGCTTTCTGCAGGTCGAGGAAGCGGGTGTAGGTGCGTTCGAACTCGATGGCAAAGCGGTGCAGGATGTTTTTCTCCTCCTTCGACAGCGGTCGGTGGATGTCGACGCCGAAGCAGCCATATTTGATGAAGGCTTCGGTGTACCAGATGCCGTCGGGGAAGTTTTCGGGCTTCAGGTGCCCGGCGCCCTCCAGCAGGGAAGACCAGGACGCGAGAAAGGATTCGATTTCCCTGGCGGGGACATGGTGTTCGTGTACCGCGATCCCGCTTTCCCAGTCTGCAAAACAGGCAGCCGTGTAGGGCTCGGCTTTGTCCATCGGATAGACCACTGCCCGGGAGTGAAAGGTGGGTTGGTCGGAAGTTCCGTCTGACCAGGTAGTCCAGAACATATGGGTGTTTTCCCGTTCATCGGGAAGCCAGACGAAGGAGAAAGCCGAATCGATTCCCAGCAGCGTAAGCTGCTCGTGAAAGACCTGGGAAACCGCATTGAGCTCTCCGGAGTGCTGCATTAGCATGCTTTGGGCGCGGACCCGATCGAGGGAGGCTTCGATCTCAAGCTCCCGGGTGCGCTCCCTTATTTTGGCCTCAAGTTCCTCGTTTTTCCGCCTGAGCCCTTCCATGGGGAAGGCTTCTTCTTCGGCGATATCCGAATCTGGGGTAGAGCCGTGGAAATGGGAAACCCGCCATTTGCCGTCCTTAAATTCGAGGAGGGTCGACAGCCTGAGTGCCAGCCGATGCTCCATGGCATGCATAAACAGGTCCATTTCTTCTACAATCAGACAGACGGAGCCATTGGCCAGCAACTTTTCGGTAATGGGCTTCCGGGAAAGGTCGAAGGTCTGTTCCCGAAGTTGTTCTGCCTGTATGCGGGCCATCCCTGCCACCTCTTCCCGGTTCCTGAAGAATTCATGTGCTGCCGTACCATAGCCCAGAAAGGTATCGTGAATGATTTCGGTCAGATCTTCAACCGGGTAAAAGTCGAAAAAGACCCCGATCATCCGTTCATAGACCGAACGTGGCTGGGAGCTGTCTGTATGGGTTTTGTCCTTCATGCGCCAGGCAGGTTGATGGTGAATTCCGTCCCTTTTCCTTCCTGTGATTCCACAGCAAGGGTGCCCCCATGGGCTTTCACAATATCATAACTTAAACTCAACCCTAAACCGGTGCCCTGCCCGGTGGGCTTGGTGGTGAAGAAGGGCTGGAAGATTTTTTCCCGGATGGATTCCGGGATCCCGTTTCCGTTGTCAATAACTTGTATATCAACCCCTTTTCCTGTCTTTTGGGTCCTTACGGTCACGGTGGGCTCATAGCCCGCAGGGGCTGCTTTTTTTCGCTCCGATACGGCGTGGAAGGCGTTGGTCAGCAGGTTCAGCAGCACCCGGCCGATGTCCTGGGGCACCACCCCGACCCGGGGCAGGGACGGGTCAAATTCGGTGACCATCGAAGCGTTGAAGCCTTTGTCGCGGGCCCTCAGCCCATGGTAGGCCAGGCGCAGGTATTCGTCGGCCAGGGCGTTGAGGTCGGTGGGTTCTTTCTGGCCGTCGCTGCTGCGGCTGTGCTGCAGCATCCCCTTCACGATGGCATCGGCCCGCTGGCCATGGTGTACGATCTTTTCCAGGTTTTGGGTGAGGTTTTGCGCCAGGGCCTTCACCTCGTCCCAATCCCCCTTAAGGATCTCTTCGGTGAGTTCCTGCAGGAGTTCCGTGCTGACCTCCGAGAAATTGTTGACGAAATTCAGCGG
>CAYWZF010000134.1:0-6335 GCA_964461555.1 uncultured Robiginitalea sp.
ATTTCGCCATAGGCAATTTCATAGTTGTTGCCTGATCGTACCACCTGAATCGAATCGGTCTGCAGAAATTCGTCATCGTACAGTTTTTCAATTCTGCTGCTGATGCTCATGGCCCTGTCATGCGCAGTGAATTCGCCAATTTTGGCGTATAGCAGAAAAAGGGTGTCTTTCATCACCCCTGTTACAGGATACCCCTTTTCGATGGCCCGCAGCGAATCGATCTGGGCCTTCAAACCTTCAATGCGTTGGACTTCGGCCTCTTCAACGGCCTTTAATTTTTGGAGCAGATCTTCTTTCTCAAGGTTGTCTGCCGTCTGGAGGTTTAAAATCTGAGATTCCAGCTCGGTCTTTTTGATGGAATCGGCAATGCGCAAAGCCTGGATCTCGGCCAGTTTCTGGCGATATTCCTGCCTGGCGCGCAAGGCCAGGGAATCCTTGTTCAGGCCTGAGGTATCTGCTTGTCCGAAAGATGCCAGGCCGCAACAGAGCATCAGCATCGGCACCATTTTTCTGACCAGTTCTCTCATAGTGAAAGTTTAAGCTTCATCGCTGCCCTGCCTGCTTTGCCGGAACGAGCCCTTTGGGTCGCCCATTCTGCCGGGCTGCAGGAAGGCCAGATTGGCAACTAAAGATAACTTATATCTGGTGGAGTTGTACAGTAGGGCAATTCCGGGAACCTAAAATCGCGCCGGGTGTTCCCGGGCGCCATTATTCCAGGCATGCCTGCCATACCGGGTCATCGGGCGGGCCGGCCACGATCCGTACCGGTTCTTTCCGCACCGGGTGGATAAACTCCAGGCTGCGGGCGTGCAGGTGGATGCCCCCGTCGGGGTTGCTTCGCGGGGCCCCGTACTTGAGGTCGCCCTTGATGGTGCAGCCGATGGCGGCCAGCTGGGCGCGGATCTGGTGGTGGCGACCGGTCTCAAGCTCGATTTCGAGCAGGTAATACCGGTCGAGCTCTTTCAGGAGCCTGTAGCTCAGCGCGGCCTTTTTGCGCCCCGGGGCATCGGCGAGGTGGGCGTATGACTTGTTCTGTTTGGGGTTGCGCTGCATGTGATGGACCAGCCGGCCTTCGGGTGCGGGCGGAGCCTGATTTACGACGGCCCAGTAAGTCTTTCGGGTCTCGCGCGAGGCGAACAGGTCGTTCATGCGCTCGAGCGCCTTGGAAGTGCGCGCAAAAATGATGATGCCCGTGGTCGGCCGGTCCAGCCGGTGCACCAACCCCAGGAATACCTCCCCGGGCTTTTCATACTTCCTTTTGATATACTGCTTGACGATCTCGCTCAGCGGGGTGTCGCCGGTCTGGTCGCCCTGCACGATGTCGCCGGCCCTTTTGTTGACGGCGATCAGGTGGTTGTCTTCGTACAGCACCTGCAGGTTTTCGGGCGTGGAACGCGGGGGTGCGCTCATAGTTCGGCCTGTTTGCGGTTCCGGAAATAAGACAGCAGAACCAGGCCCAGTCCGAGGCTCACCGAAACATCTGCCATGTTGAAGATGCCGGTGTGGAGCGGGCCGGCCCTAAGCTGGAAAAAATCGGTCACCGACCCCAGCAGCAGCCGGTCCCAGAGATTGCCCACGCCACCCCCGATGATGCAGCAAAGCCCTGCCAGCATCAACCCCTTCCAATCGGATTTAAAGAACATGCGGTAGCTTAGAAACAATAACAGGGCAATGGGGATGCCGTTGAGCAGAATCCGTTTGGCCCAGGGGCCCCACTGCTGCCCGAGGCCCAGGAAGGCCCCCGTATTTTCCACCCGTGTGAGGATAAAGGCCGGGCCGGCCAGTTCGGTATACGATTGGGGTTGCACGTGCCGGCGCACATAATCCTTGCTCCACTGGTCGCAGCCCACATTCAGGGCGATAAGGGCGAATATCAGTAGTATTTTGGGCAGGCCGGCAGGCATACGGGAACTGGGTGCGGGGTTAATACTGCTCCTGTTCGTTTGGAAAATCGTGCGATTTCACATCTGATACATAGCGCGAAATGGCATGGCTCATCTCATCGTAGAGGTTCATATAGCGGCGCAGAAAGCGCGGGCTGAATTCGTGCGTCATGCCGAGCATGTCGTGGATGACCAGCACCTGTCCGTCGGCGTGCATCCCGGCCCCGATGCCGATGGTGGGGATGGCGAGCTTTTCCGACACTTTTTTGGTCAGTTCGGCGGGGATTTTTTCGAGCACCAGGGCAAAGCAGCCAAGCCTTTCGAGCAGGCGGGCATCTTCCATGAGTTTTCTGGCTTCTTCCTCTTCCCGCGCCCGCACGGTATAGGTGCCGAATTTGTAGATGCTCTGGGGGGTGAGTCCCAGGTGCCCCATCACCGGGATGCCGGCATTCAGGATGCGCCTGACGGAGTCTTTGATCTCTTCCCCTCCTTCCATCTTCACCGCATGGGCCCCGCTTTCCTTCATGATGCGGATGGCAGAGCGCAGGGCTTCCTTCGGGTCGCTCTGGTAACAGCCGAAGGGGATGTCGACCACCACCAGGGCCCTTTTAACGGCCCTTATCACCGAGCTGGCGTGGTAGATCATCTGGTCGAGGGTGATGGGCAGGGTGGTTTCATGCCCGGCCATGGTGTTGCTGGCCGAATCTCCGACCAGTATCACATCCACATTGGCTGCATCCACGATTTTGGCCATGGAATAGTCGTAGGCGGTCAGCATGGAAATCTTTTCGCCCTGCTGCTTCATTTCGATCAGGGATTTAACCGTGACGCGCTTGTATTCTTTTTTGGGTTCCGACATGCCTGAGGTTTTAGCGCCTCTAAAGTACGGAATTTTGATATGCCGCTGTTCATGGGCAGCTTTGGCGGTTTTGCGTATTTTTAACGCAGACAAACACCACACCTATGAAGATGCTCTTCTGCATGCTCCTCGGGCTGTTTACCCTGGCAGCCTGGGCCCAGCCCGACCCGGAACAGGCCATTCGCCAGACGATCGACCGTTTCTTTGAAGGGTACCATACCCGCGACACCGCCCTGATGGGCACCGTGCTGGGCCAAGACGTGCTGCTGCAGACCGTGGGCCGCAGCCCGGATGGGAAGCCGCTGCTTCGGTCAGAGGACATGGCCGATTTCATTGCTTCCATTGCCTCCATCCCAGATACGGTACAGCTTCAGGAAAAGCTCCTCGATTACCGGATTCAGATTGACGGCGACATGGCCCATGCCTGGACCCCATACGAATTTTACCTGCACGGGGCTTTCCACCACTGCGGGGTGAATTCGTTCCAGCTCTTCCACGACGGGGAAGCCTGGAGAATCATCTACATCATCGATACGCGGCGCCGGGAAGGCTGCCGTGAAGAATAGGGAGCCCTGAAACCGCCTAGCAATCGCTCAGGTTGACCCCCACGGCCAGGCCGCCTTCGGAGGTCTCCTTGTATTTGGCGTTCATGTCTTTGGCAGTTTCCCACATGGTTTGCACCACCTTGTCGAAAGGCACCTTGGCCGAGGCCGGATCGGCCCCCAGGGCCAGCTCTGCAGCATTGATGGCCTTGATGGCCCCCATGGAATTGCGTTCGATGCAGGGAATCTGCACCAGGCCGCCGATGGGGTCGCAGGTAAGCCCCAGGTGATGCTCCATGGCGATTTCGGCTGCCATGAGCACCTGGGGGGGGCTGCCCCCGAGCAGCTCGGTCAGGGCGCCGGCCGCCATGGCTGAAGATACGCCGATCTCGGCCTGGCAGCCTCCCATGGCGGCTGAGATGGTGGCGCCTTTCTTAAACAGGCTGCCGATCTCGCCGGCGACCAGCAGGAATTTTTTGACCTCCTCGAAGCCCGCCCGGTGGTTTTCAATGACCAGGTAATACATCAGCACGGCTGGCACCACCCCGGCGCTGCCATTGGTAGGGGCGGTGACAATGCGGCCCAGGCTGGCGTTCACCTCGTTCACGCTCAGGGCGAAACAGCTCACCCATTGCAGGATCTGCCGGAACTGCACCCGGGTATTGCGGATCGAGGCAGGCCAGTCTTCGGGCCCTGAGTACAAGGCTTCCCCCTTCAGGTTTTGGTACATTTCGGCAGCCCTGCGTTTTACCTTCAGCCCGCCCGGGAGCTCCCCGGGGGTATGGCACCCCTCGTAGACCGATTCGAGCATGGTGGTCCAGATGCGTCTGAGGCCCTGGTCGATTTCGGCATCGGTGCGCAGGGAGCGCTCATTCTCCAAAACGATCTCTGAAACCGTCTTCCCTTCCTGTTGGCAATAGGCCAGTAATTCGGCCCCCGTCTGGATGGGGTAGGGGAAGTGGCTGAAGGCCACCGCTTTTTTGCGGGCGCGCTCCCGCTCTTTCTGAACCACGAAGCCCCCTCCGATCGAGTAATAGGTTTCGGAGCGCTGCCGGCCATCGGCGAAGGTGGCTTCGAAGGTGAGGGCGTTGGCGTGGAAGGGGAGGAATTTCCGCAAAAAGACCAGGTCTTTCCCGGGGTCAAAGGGGATTGGTTTCGACCCGCCCAGGGGCAGTATTTTGAGGGCTTTGATACGGGCCACGGTTTCGGGCACCGCTGCGATGGGGACGGTTTCTGCATCGGCCCCGGTTAGCCCCATCAGGATGGCCACATCGGTGGCATGGCCCAGGCCGGTAAGGGAGAGCGACCCGTAAACCAGTACCCGCAGCTGGGTCACATCGGCCAGGGTGCCTGATTTCGCAAGCTCTGCAACGAACCTCCCGGCTGCCCGCCAGGGGCCCAGGGTGTGCGAGCTGGACGGGCCCACCCCTATCTTGAGCATGTCGAAGACGCTGATACTTTCCAAGGAGATGCCTGTTTGTTTGAAAGCTAAGGTACACTGAAGAAATTCCAAATTCCAAATTCCAAATTCCAAATTCCAAATCCCAAATTATACACCTGGGCAGGAATGGGGCCCTGTCGGAATTCCAGGCCTGGAAAGGCGGGCTGTTTACAGCCCCGGGGGTTCCGGGGCCGGAGCCGCAGAAACGGACGGGAATGACAGTATGTCAGTTTTTCGGCCGTGGCATGTTGTTTGACACCTGTAAACCGACTGTTCGCGAAAAACTAATTATAATATCAATAGAATGAGCAAGATTATCGGAATAGACTTAGGTACCACCAACTCCTGCGTCTCTGTGATGGAGGGAAATGAGCCGGTGGTAATCCCGAACGCCGAAGGAAAACGCACTACCCCTTCTGTCATCGCTTTTGTGGAAGGCGGTGAGATCAAAGTGGGCGACCCGGCCAAGCGGCAGGCTGTCACCAACCCCAAGAAGACCATATATTCCATCAAGCGGTTCATGGGCAACAAATACTCAGAATCGCAAAGGGAAGCCGATCGGGTGCCCTATAAAGTAGTAAAGGGAGATAACGACACCCCGCGGGTGGATATAGACGGGCGCCTGTACACCCCTCAGGAGCTCTCTGCGATGATCCTTCAGAAAATGAAAAAGACAGCTGAAGACTACCTGGGGCAGACTGTAAACCGGGCCGTGATCACGGTTCCGGCCTACTTTAACGACTCTCAGCGGCAGGCCACCAAAGAAGCCGGGGAAATTGCCGGCCTGAAGGTGGAGCGCATCATCAACGAGCCCACCGCCGCGTCCCTGGCCTATGGCCTCGACAAGAAAGACAAAGACCAGAAGATCGTGGTCTTCGACTTCGGGGGCGGAACCCACGACGTTTCGATCCTCGAATTGGGAGACGGCGTATTTGAGGTACTGGCTACCGACGGGGACACCCACCTGGGCGGAGACGACGTAGACCAGAAGATCATCGACTGGCTGGCAGAAGAATTCAAGAAAGAGGAGGGCCTTGACCTGAGAGACGACGCCATGGCGCTGCAACGCCTGCGCGAGGCCGCAGAAAAAGCCAAGATTGAGCTGTCTTCTTCTTCCCAGACCGAGATCAACCTGCCCTATATTACCGCCACGGCTTCGGGCCCGAAGCACCTGGTGCGCAGCCTGACCCGTGCCAAATTCGAACAGCTGATCGAAGACCTGGTGAAGCGGACCATTGAGCCCTGTGCCTCTGCCCTTAAGACAGCCGGCCTTTCCAAGAGCGATATCGACGAGATCATCCTGGTGGGCGGGTCTACCCGGATCCCTGCCGTACAGGAAGCCGTAGAGAAATTTTTCGGCAAGAAGCCTTCCAAAGGGGTGAACCCCGACGAAGTGGTTGCCATCGGGGCCGCCATACAGGGAGGTGTGCTCACCGGCGATGTGAAAGACGTGCTTTTGCTCGATGTAACCCCCCTTTCCCTGGGTATTGAAACCATGGGCGGGGTGATGACCCGGCTCATAGAGTCGAACACCACCATCCCGACCAAGAAGTCGCAGATCTTCTCCACCGCGGCCGACAACCAGCCTTCTGTGGAAATCCACGTGTTGC
>CAYWZF010000135.1:0-6179 GCA_964461555.1 uncultured Robiginitalea sp.
TTGGCCAGCAGGCCGTTTTCCTTGAGGGCCAGGCATATTTCCCAGGCCGTGGAACTGTCTTCCGAATCGTTGACCAGAATGGCATTCAGCAGGCCGCGGCCCCGCACCAGGCTGACCAGGTCGGTTTCTTTGATGATCTCGGCCATCCTTTCGCGGAAAATCTTCCCGAGCCGGTCGGCGCGCTCACCCAGGTTTTCATCGCGCACCACTTCCAGGGCGGCCACCGCCACGGCGCAGGCCAGCGGATTCCCCCCGAAGGTGGAGCCGTGGTTGCCCGGGCGGATCACCTCCATGATTTCAGCGTTGGCCAGTACGGCTGAAACGGGCAGCACCCCTCCGGAAAGGGCTTTCCCGAGGATAAGCACATCGGGCTTTACCTCAGGGGTGCCACTGCAGAGCCTGTCAGGGCAGGAACAGTTCCCGCAGGTGGCCAGCAGGCGACCCGTACGGGCGATCCCGGTCTGGACCTCGTCGGCCATAAAGAGCACATTATGCTCCCGGCAAACCTCCCGCGCCTGCTTCAAAAACCCTTCATCGGGCACAAACACCCCGGCTTCTCCCTGAATGGGCTCAACCAGAAAAGCGGCTGTCTCGGGCCCCATCGCCTCGCGCAGGGCCCTGATATCGTTATAGGGGATGGAGACGATTCCTGGGGTATACGGACCGAAATTTTCAGTGGCCGCCGGGTCGTTCGATGCTGAAATAATGGTGATGGTGCGGCCGTGGAAATTATTTTGGCAGACGATAATCTTCGCCTGGTTTTCGGGGATGCCCTTTTTCTCATACCCCCATTTGCGGGCCAGTTTGATGGCTGTTTCGACGGCTTCGGCCCCCGTATTCATCGGCAGTACCTTCTCATAGCCGAAGAATTCACAAATAAATTTTTCATAGGCCCCCAGCCGGTCGTTGTAAAAGGCCCGGGAGGTGAGGGTGAGTTTTTCAGCCTGCTCCTTGAGGGCCCCGATAATGTGCGGGTGGCAGTGCCCCTGGTTGACCGCGGAGTAGGCCGAGAGGAAATCGTAATACCTGCGCCCCTCCATATCCCAGAGATAGACCCCTTCCCCGCGTGAAAGCACTACCGGAAGCGGGTGGTAGTTTCGAGCCCCGTAGCGGGCTTCAAGGGCCATGGCTTCTGCTGAATGCTGTCTTTCCATTACTGACATTCGCATGAATATTTAATTAGACGTTAACCATTCCTACTTGTGGAGAGAAATCATCCGGGAAGCGCGATAAAGGTACAAATAATTGCGGCCTGTAAAAATGGTCAAGGGCAACTATATTGGGGGATTGACAGTCTCCTTTACAGATGGGCTTCGCGATTTCCCGAAAAAGGCGAAAAGGGTTTACCTTAGCGGCATGAGAAAACGAACCGAACGCCCCTTTTTTGAGAAACTGGAGGTAACCGGGGCCGGGGCACGGGGCAAAGCCATTGCCAAAGCCCCCGATGGACGCGTGGTCTTTATCTCAAATGCCGTGCCGGGCGACCTGGTATCGGTACAGGTATACAAGAAAAAGAAGGGATTCTACGAAGGGAGGGCTACCCGGGTGCTGCGCCCTTCCGAAGACCGGGTTTCGCCGAAATGCGTGCACTTCGGGGTATGCGGGGGCTGCAAATGGCAAGACATGGCCTACTCGGCCCAACTCCGGCACAAGCAGCAGGAGGTCGTTGAGAACCTCAGGCGCATCGGCAAGGTTGAACTGCCTGAAATCAGGCCTATTTTGGGTGCTCCCAAACCGTATTACTACCGGAACAAAATGGAATTCTCCTTCTCTTCCCAACGCTGGCTGGAACCTGAGGAAATCGCACAGGAGGCTGCGGTGGCCGACCGGAATGCCCTCGGGCTGCACATCCCGGGCATGTGGGACAAGGTACTTGACCTGAGGGAATGCCACCTGCAGGCCGAGCCCTCTAACCGCATCCGCCTGGCAGTTGGGGAGTTCGCCCGCGAAAAAGGCCTGACATTCTTCGACCCCCGCAGGCAGGAAGGGCTGCTGCGGAGCCTGATGATCCGCAATACGGAAGCCGGCGATTTTATGGTGCTGCTCCAGTTTTACCACGATGAGCCCGGGGCGCGCATTGCCCTGCTCGATTACCTTTCAGCGCAATTCCCGGAAATCAGGTCGCTCTACTATACGATCAACCCCAAGCAGAACGACACCCTGTACGACCTCGACCTGGTCTGTTACCGGGGCGAGGCCTACCTGACCGAAACCATGGAAAACCTGCAATTCCGGATTACCCCCAAGTCGTTCTACCAGACCAACTCCGGACAGGCCCATGCCCTCTACAGGGTAGCCCGCGAATTTGCCGGCCTGCAGGGCCACGAACTGGTCTATGACCTGTACACCGGGCTGGGCACCATTGCCCAGTTCGTAGCGGGCCAGGCCCGCAAGGTGATCGGGATCGAAGCCGTACCGGAGGCGATCGAGGCGGCCCGGGTGAACGCAGCCCTCAACGGCCTGGACAATGTCGAATTTTTTGCCGGAGACATGAAGGCCGTCTTTACGGAAGAATTCCTGCAGCAGCACGGTGCCCCTGATGTGCTGATCACCGACCCGCCCCGGGACGGGATGCACAAAGACGTGGTGGCACAGATCCTCAAGATCGCCCCCCGGCGCATCGTCTATGTGAGCTGCAACAGCGCCACCCAGGCCCGCGACCTGGAGTTGCTGAAGGAGGCCTACCGCGTGGGTGCCGTTCAGCCGGTGGATATGTTCCCGCAGACCCACCACGTGGAAAATGTCGTACTTTTGAACCGTCTGAACCATTTGTAACCCTTGAATATGGCTCAATCCCCACAGTTACGGCCACGCTTGTTCCGGCTATTGCTCCTGGTGATTCCCGCCCTTTTGGGCGTTTGGGCGACCGGCTGCGAAAAGGACGACATATGCGTAGACGGGGATACCCCTCAGCTGGTGATCACCTTTTTTGATTATACCCAACCGAGCAGCGCCCGGACGGTCAACAAGCTGCGGGTTATCGGCCTTGGGAACGGTACCCCCGTGAACACCTTCGGCGACCGCAGCAACCAGGATTCTATCGGCCTGCCGCTGCGGGCCGACCAGACCCGCACAGGTTTTGTATTTATTGCCGATTCAGCCGACGATGCCGACGGGAACGAAACGGGCAACCGCGATACGCTGTATTTCGATTACGAAACGCGCTCCGTCTACATTTCACGTGCCTGCGGTTTTGTTCCCAATTTTGACGGGTTGTCGGCTTCGCCCCTGCCCGATGCCACTATTTGGATCGACAGCGTGGAGATCCGTCAAACCACCATTGAGAATGCCAGGAATGCCCATGTATCGATCTACTATTAAATGGCTGCTGGCCCTGGCGCTATTCATGCCCCTGCCCGGGGGTGCCCAGCCGCGCCCAGATACCCCGACAGATAGCCTGCGCAAAAGCGAAGCCTATGGCCTGCGCCTTGGGGTAGACCTTAGCCGCCCATTGATCGGCCTGCTGAAAGAAGGATATAGCGGGCTGGAAGTGGTGGGTGACTTCCGCATTTCGAACCGCCTGTACCTGGCGGCTGAACTGGGGAACGAATCCAACAACATCACCGAATCACTCGAGAATTACGAAGACGTAAATGTTATCCCGATTTATGATATCACCTCCAAGGGCAGCTATATCAAAGCCGGGATCGACTACAACACTTACGAAAACTGGTACGGGATGAACAACAGCATTGTGGTCGGAGCCCGCTATGCCTTCAGCACCTTCCAGACCGACCTGAATTCGTATAACTATTTCAACAGCAACCGCTACTGGAACCCCGAGGGCTTTTTGCCCGGCCCCGATGCCCCACAAACCCTGGAGGGGCTGAACGCCACGTGGCTCGAAGTGCTGCTGGGGATCAAGGCCGAATTGTTTGCGAATATCTATATGAGCGCGAGCGTGCGCCTGGGCATGTTGGTAACCCGTACGGAATCAGATACCATGCCCCACCTTTGGATCCCCGGTTTTAACCGGGTGACCGACGGAAGCCGTTTCGGCACCAGTTTTAACTACACCATCAGCTACCTGATACCCCTGTATCGCAAGGCCCGGGAAAAAACCCCTGAAGAGTAGGGAATACCTCCCCCGCCCCGTAATTCATTCCCCGGGCAATCTCAGGCCGGGGAGGTCAGGATGTATGGTCCTTTTTGCTGCCGGCATAGATGTCGAACAGGGCCAGGCGCGATTCAATGCCCCCGTTGTAGAGTTTGATTTTGCGGGATGGCCGTAACCCTATCAGCTTGAGGATTTCAGGGTCGCCGACCAACAGCCAGGCCCTGGTGTTGGGGTAATTCCTTTTCAGGGTATCGCCCCAATTTCGAAAAAAAGTGTCCCGGTCAATGGGCAGCCGTTCCCCGTACGGGGGGTTGCAGACCAGGTGCAGGGGGGCGCTCCCCTCCCTGGCCGTTCCAAAGAAATCGGCCTGTTCCAGGGAGATGTATTCGCCCAGGCGCGCATTGCGAATGTTCTGTTGCGCCTTTCTCAGGGCTGAAGGCGCCTTGTCGATTCCCCGAATGCGATACGGGAAATCACGGGCCTTGTTCAGAGAGGCGTTGAAAATGGTCGTATAGAGCCCCTGGTCATAATCCTTCCACCGCTGGAAACCAAAGCCCGGCCGGTTGATGCAGGCCGGGATGTTGCAGGCAATCATGGCCGCCTCGGTGAGCAGGGTGCCGCTGCCGCACATGGGGTCGAGAAAATCGCACTGCCCCTTCCACCCGCTCAGCAGCAGAATGCCAGCCGCCAGTACCTCGTTTAGCGGCGCCTTGTTGGTCTCGGTACGGTACCCCCTCAGGTGGAGGGAACTCCCCGAGCTGTCGAGCGACAAATGGGCCATATGGTCTTGCAGGTGCAGGTGCAGGCGCACATCCGGGTCTGAAACCGATACGCTCGGGCGGGTGCCCTGTCGCTGGCGGAACTGGTCAACGATGGCATCTTTTACCTTCTGGGAAACGAACAGGGAATGGGCAAAAAGGTCGCTGCCCAGTACCGTATCGACCGCAAAGGTCATACCCGGATCAAGGTACAGGCTCCAGTCAATCTCCCGGATGCGTTCATACAGATCGTCTGCCTTGCGGAGTCTGAAATCTGACAGGGGTTTCAAAATCCGGAGGGCGGTTCGCAGATTCAGGTTTGCCTTATAAAGGAACCCTGTATCCCCTTCAAAGTACACGCACCGGTTGCCCGTGCGTACCTTCCCGGCACCGAGGGCACGCAGTTCGCCAGCCAGCACCTCTTCGAGCCCGTAGAGGGTCTTGGCGATCATTTGAAAGTTTTCGGCCATGGTTTCAGAGGGTCAAAGGGCAAAAATACACTATTTTTAGCCCTGAAAAGGAATCCAAAAGTCACTGTTCTGAACTACTGGCATCTTATTCTGCCGGCCCTGGCCGTCCTGTTGAGTTTTGCCAGCCTGCTCGGCTGGCGCCGCACGCGCATTCTGGGGTTCGGCCTGCTGCTCTCCTTCAGCGGGGCCTTCTTGCTGGCCCTGACCCTTTTTGAGCTTCTCCCCGAGGCCTATGCCCTCGGCAACCCCAGGGCCACCGGCGCCTTTATTGCCCTGGGCATCTTGTTGCAGCTCGTGCTGGAGTACTTCTCCAAGGGGGCCGAACACGGGCATGTTCACGACCTCACCGAAGGGCGGTTTCCATGGCTATTGCTGGGCAGCCTTTGCCTTCATGCCTTCCTGGAAGGGATTCCGCTGGAACAAAACCGGCATTTTCTGTGGGGAATCATGGTCCACAAAGTTCCGGTCGCCCTCATCCTGGGGGCCTTCCTGCTGCGGTCACACCTTCCGATCTGGGCGGCCTGGCTATTCATGCTTTTCTTTTCCCTGATGACGCCCCTTGGAGGCCTGCTGGGTGGGTCTGCCCTGGTCGCTTCGGCCTATCCGTATTTGCTCGCCCTGGTAATCGGGGTGGTGCTGCATGTAGCCACCGTGATCCTGTTTGAGAGCTCGGAAGGGCATTCCCTGCCGTGGCGCAAGCTGGCGGTGATTGTGCTGGGAATGTTGCTGGGGTACCTGCTCTGAAAAGGGGCGGCTGAATCAGGGTCGCCGTTGCCAGACCATCTCCCCGTCCGCGCCACCGATTCATCGTATCATTCGATTGCGTATCTTAGGGACTGTTCTTTAAGTAAGGCCCATGACGCCCGTAAAAACACTGCTTCTCTGTCTGCTTAT
>CAYWZF010000136.1:0-3289 GCA_964461555.1 uncultured Robiginitalea sp.
TACTTTGGCATGGTTGTTTGATTGAGTGTGATTCAAATTGTTCCTTCCCGGCACGGGCCGGGGATAGGTCGCTGCCCCTAGCAGCAAGAAGGAAGGCTCCGGAGATTCAGGTTCCTGAAGTTATGAAAAAATCCAACACAAAATCGGGCGCCAGTGTCGACTTCCCTGCGTTCAGATCAAACCCCTTTCTGCTCGAGTGTCAGATAGGCTTTTTCCACCAATTCATACCCGTACTTCCGCTCGAGCCTGCGAATCGCGAAATGGGCCTCGGCCATGCGTTGGAAATGGGTGATAAAGGCGGTGTTGATCGCGGCACCCCCTATAGCCCCGAGTACCGGTACGGCCTGGGCCGCAAACTTTTCGGAAACCTGCACGCTGAAACGGCCGGCCACCTGTGCAATGACTTTGCTCATCGGGTTGGCAGCCCCGCGCACCGCCGTGCGCAGCGACATGCGCAGCGCATAGTAGCCGGTGTCGAGGCTGTCGTCGTGTTTCGACTTGCCCCCGAGGGCAAACACCTGCAGGCAGGCCAGCTGGGTGTCGAGTTCGCGCAGGTCTTCGCCATGGCTGCGGGCGATGTCCATAATGGACCGCATCATGAGCTTGGTGGTCAGGGCCAGGTCGGCCGCAAATGCCATAAACCCGAAGGCCCCGCCCATGGCCCCGGAGAAGGTAACCATGGCCTGGTAGGCTGTGCTGTTCGGGGCCGCCCCGGTCTTGTCGGGGTCCATGCTTTTGAGGTTCGACTCCCCCACCTTGCGCAGCACGTTGTAACTGATTTTTTGCAGCTGCCGCTGCTGGCCCTCGGAAAGGCGCGCCAGCTGCTTGTCAAGGGCATTGCCCAGGCTGTTGAGGCCCTTCATGGCCCAGCCGATATTGTCCATCTGCGCTTTGGCCTTCTGCAGCATTTCCATATCGCCCGGCTCCAGGGCAGGGGTCTGGGATTTGCGGACTACAGGCTTGGATTTACTGCTTGCCATCGGGGTTCAATTATCTTTCCAAGATACGAAAATGCATGTGGTGCAGGCACCCCCCGGTTAGAGGCCCTTTCTTTCCCACACCAGGGTGCCCACCTCCCCGGGCTGCAGGTCAAACCAAACCCGGTTTTCCCCCTCAATCACCTCCACTTTTCTGGCGACCTCTCCCTGGTTCTGGAGCAGCACTACCCGGGCCCCGTCGGGCCTCCGGTAGGCAACATTCCCGAGGCCTTCAACCTGGGAAGAGCCGATGCGCACCGACCCGGCCGGGATGAATTTGGAGTTCTGGGCCACGATGTAGTAGGCCGGGTTGCGGGTTATTTTATCCCCGTCGATGGTGATGGCGCCCAGGCAGCGGGTGCACCCGCCCCGGTCGGTATGGGGCTCCTGCTTGGGGTCGGCCGCCAGGTTCCACTGCAGCACCGTCTTGCACCAGTTGTTGGGCGCCCCGATCATGAGCTGGGCCGTATGCCAGGTAAAGTCGCCCGCAAAGTCACCCGGCGCCCCGATCCACTGCTCGGTAAAATACAAATCCTTGTCGGGGTGCTTCTCGTGCACCTGGCTGAGCGCCCCGATCTCGCCCCCATAGAGGTGGAAGGCCGACCCATTCACGAAGACCGCGGCTTCGGGGTCGTCGAGGATGGAAATCGGGTAGTCGGGCCGGTCGGCGTTGTGGTCGTAGAGCACGATCTTGGCAGTGATGCCCGCCTGCCGAAAGGCTGGCCCCAGATGGTTTTTGACAAAATCGGCCTGTGCTTCGGGCAGCATGAGCAGGCTGGGGTTGTTGCCCGGGTGCAGGGGCTCGTTCTGCACGGTGATGGCGTCAAGGCGGATGCCATGGGCGGCCATGCCCTGTATGTATTTCACAAAGTACTGCGCATAGGCCGGGTAAAATTCCGGCAGCAGGCTGCCGCCCCGGGTGTCTTTGTTGTCCTTCATCCAGGCCGGGGGCGACCAGGGCGAGCCCATGAGCTTGATTGCGGGCTGTATGGCCAGGATCTCTTTCAGGGTGGGGATCAGGTAGAGGGTGTCGTACCCCAGCGAGAAATGTTCCAGCCCGGGGTCGGTCTGCCCTTCCGGCAAATCGTCGTACGACCAGGGGTACTCGTCCAGGTCGGAGGCCCCGATGCTGAGCCGCAGGTAATTGATGCGGATGTCATCAGGCCCGTCCCCGAACAGTTCCTGCAGTATGGCGGCCCGGGCCGGGGCGCTCATGCGCTGCAGGTGCAGGGCGCTGCCCCCGGTAAGGGTGAAGCCGAAACCGTCCATCTCCTGGTAGGCCTGGGTTGTGTCGAGGGCAATCAGGACGGTACCCTCCGCGGCGGCGGCTTGCTCCCTCAAGGTATCGGGGGTGAGCAACCGGTCCCGGTCTGGGGTGGTGCGAAACAGGATGGCGGTTTCGGGTTCGGGTTGGGGGGCACAGGCCGAGGTGAGTGCCACCAGGGCCAGGGTGGGGAGCATTGCTTTCATGGCGTTCGAGCTAGGAGACAACAAGGTACGAAATATGCCAGAGGTGTGCGAAGGGTGCCAGCAGGCTGCGGGCCTGTTGAGGGAAGGAATCGCTGCCTGGAATGTGCAGGGGTGGGGCCTATCTTGAACCCGGGGGCAGGGGCGGCAGCCCCGGGGGAATGCACCTCCCGAAAATCAACCGCGCTTGCGCCAGAATATCCGCAGGTACAACAACCCCAGCACCATCAGCCACCCCGCCGGGTAGGGGAATAGCAACCAGGCCCATCCCCAGGCAAGGGTCGAATCGCCCCCGAAACCACCCAGGGCGGAAAAGATCCACAACAGGGCCACCCCAACCAGCAGCAAGAGGGCTGCAAGCCGATAGTACTTCCGGTGCGGGTCGCCAAGCAGATGCGTAACCACGGCCAGCATGATGCCCCCCAGGGCGATCAGGATTGAGCCTTCCAGGGGGTCGATGCTCCCGAGCAAAAAAAGCAGGATGCCGGCAATAAAACCGATGCGAAGCCAGCTTTCACGGGAGATTTGATTTTTCAAGGCGATTCTTTTCTCCTAAAGGTTTATTCGGCGGGGGCAATCACCGCCACCGCTTCGATCTCGATCAGCCATTCGGGCAGGGCCAGGGCTGCCACGCCCACCAGGGTGCTGGCCGGCATGTCTGATTCCCCCATCAGCTCTTTGCGGACCCCCCGGAAGACCGCGAGCGACTCGGGTCCGTAATCGACAATATAGGTGTTCATTTTGACCACATCGGCCATGGTGGCCCCCTGGTCGCCCAACAATTTCATGAGCTTGCCCAGGGCCGAGCGCATCTGGGCTTCCAGGTCGGCGCCTTCCCCTACCTG
>CAYWZF010000136.1:3389-6135 GCA_964461555.1 uncultured Robiginitalea sp.
AGTCCGGGTCAACCCGAAAGGTGATCCTCCGGTTGGTGATCACCTGGGCAGGGATCGACAGGGTAACGGTAGCCGCATCGCACAGCTTGCTGGCATCGGTCAGCTCCATGCTGCAAAGGGAGGGTTGCCCGGACCCTGAATTGTCCATGAAGCGCCCCAGGATCAGGTCGCCGGCCAGCGCTGTATTCAGGGGTGAATAAGGGGGGGCCACCCCAAAGGTGGTCGTACTGCCATTGGCGGTGTAAATGACATTCCCCGTTATTTGATCGTATTCGATGGAATACGGATTATTCCCTGGGAGGAAGGCCCCGAGGTTTTGGGTATACGTGGCCGGAAGGCCCGTGGTGCCATTGATCACCCGCACTTCTACCCCCAGGTTGTTGCCGCTGATATGCCAGATCCTGAAATTCCCGGCCGTCACCAGGTCGGCCACGCTCTCCTGGTCGCGGTATTCGAAAGATGCCACAAAGCTCGTGAAGTTGAAAATGCCCCCGGTATTGGGCACTACCACGTCGATGCCGGTGCTTCCGCCCGAGCCGCTCCCGATGCGGATGCCGCACCCGGTCTGGACGGCCAGCGGGTTCACCGAAGCGGCATCCGGGCCGATGGTGGCCAGCCCCAGGTTGGCCGTGTCAAAATCAAAGCGCGAGACCACTTCGTAAGGGGTGCCATCGTCGCAGACCCGGTACGAAAAGGTGTCACTCCCACTGAACCCGGGGTTGGGCGTATAGGTAAAGCTCCCATCTGCGCTGAGGCTCAGGGTTCCGTTGGAAGGACCGGAAAGGGGCGTGGTATTTACCAGGAGCCCCGGGCCGTTCGGGTCGGAGTCATTGGCGAGCAGCCCCGAGGCCGCGCCAACCAAAAGTGGGGTGTTCATGCCGCCAGCATACGCGTCATCGGCTGCCACGGGAGGCGCCTTCTGGCCCCATCCTGTCAGCACCCCTGCCCACAACAGCAATGGCACCAACCAGCGGGAGGAGGCAATCCGTGTGAGGGGTCTGTGAATCATGTCCCAAAAATTAACCTGCGAAAGTCGCTGTGCCAATTTTTGTTGCCAAACCCCGCGATAAGGTGGTGTAGGGCCGCGGAGGCTTGCCGGAGGGCCTTCCCGGGAGGCCATCGGGCATTGGCACAGGCTCATAAACTCGGCCCTTAAAAAAGGGATAAATCTGAAAGATTTAGTATTTTCACCTGCTGACTCATTTGAATACCAAACCATCATGAAAAAAGTTCTCCTTCGCACAGGCCTGCTGATCCTGGCCTGCTGCCTGTTGCCTTTGGGAGCCGGGGCCCAGCGCCGCTCCCGCACCCAAACCTCCAACACCACCTATCCTGAAACCCTTTACTCCTCCATGCAGTACCGCCTGATCGGCCCGTTCCGGGGCGGGCGCTCGGCAGCCGTGACCGGGGTGCCGGGCAAGCCAAACCTCTTCTACTTCGGGGCCACCGGGGGCGGGGTATGGCGCACCCAGGACGGGGGCCGCTCCTGGGAAAACATCTCTGACGGCTTTTTCGGGGGTAGCATCGGCGCTGTCGAAATCGCCCAGAGCGACCCGAACGTGATCTACGTGGGCGGGGGCGAAAAGACCGTTCGGGGCAACGTCTCCAGCGGGTACGGGGCCTGGAAAAGCGTCGATGCAGGCAAGACCTGGACCTCGGCGGGGCTGGAGAACAGCCGGCACATCCCCCGCATGCGCGTGCACCCCGACAACCCCGACATCGTCTATGCCGCCGTGCTGGGCAATATTTACAAGCCGGGCTCCGAGCGGGGTGTCTACAAAAGCACAGACGGGGGCCAGACCTGGAAAAAAGTGCTCTACGCCAATGATATGGCCGGGGCGGTCGACCTCACCTTTGACCCGACCAACCCGCGCATCCTCTACGCCAGCACCTGGCGGGTGCAGCGCACCCCCTACAGCCTGAGCAGCGGGGGCGAGGGCTCGGCCCTTTGGAAATCGACCGACAGCGGCGAAACCTGGGCCGAGATCTCCAAAAACGAGGGCTTCCCGAAAGACACCCTGGGGATTATCGGGGTTTCGGTTTCCCCGGTAAACCCGCAGCGGGTCTGGGCCATTGTAGAGAACAAGGAAAAAGGGGGGCTCTACCGCTCCGAAGACGGGGGCAAGACCTGGGCCCTGATCAACGACGACCGCAGCCTGCGCCAGCGGGCCTGGTACTACACCCGGGTGTATGCCGACAGCAAAGACCCCGAAGTGGTCTATGTGCTCAATGTGTCATACCACAAATCGACCGACGGGGGCAAGACCTTCAAAGACTTTGACGCCCCCCACGGCGACCACCACGACCTGTGGATTGCCCCTGAGAACCCCAACCGCATGATCATCGGCGACGACGGGGGCGCCCAGATCTCCTACGACGGGGGCGAGACCTGGAGCACGTACTACAACCAGCCCACCGCCCAGTTTTACCGGCTTACCACCGACAACAGCTTCCCCTACCGCATCTACGCGGCCCAGCAAGACAACTCCACCATCCGCATCCGCCACCGCTCTGACGGGTACGGCATCGGCGAGGACGACTGGGAAGAGACCGCCGGGGGCGAATCGGCCCATATAGCGGTCGACCCGACTAACCCGGAAGTCGTGTACGGGGGCAGCTACGGGGGCTTCCTGACCCGGGTGAACCACGACGCCGGTACCGTACGGGCCATCAACGTCTGGCCCGACAACCCCATGGGCTACGGGGCCGAAGGGATGAAGTACCGCTTCCAGTGGAACTTCCCCAT
>CAYWZF010000137.1:0-5998 GCA_964461555.1 uncultured Robiginitalea sp.
GGGAACAAGATAGCCTGGTGCCATGCAATAGCCTTGCGAAATTGAAAATACCAGGCAAACTTCAAAGCAGCAGTGGGTATCAGCGTTTGTTCCTCTCCCTGACGTGTTTCCCCACGGGGCTTAAAGAATTGATAATGCCTGACTGAACAGTCTTCCAGATATAGTTCCCCAACCCCTTATACGGAGTGCGCTGAAATTCAATCTCTCCCACAATCGTCCTCCCATGCCGGTTTGGGTTGGAGTCCCTGATCAGGATGTTGGCCAGGAAGGATTCCATTTTTTTGACGTGCTGGTCGTTGTGGTCGAGGAACTGCACGTGGAGGTTGTGGTAAAGCATGGTGAGGTGCCCGCGCATGTGGCGGGAATTTCCGTGGGCAGAAAAATTCAATCCATTTAAGCGTCCCCCCTTGAAATGCATGCCGATAGCTGGATACACCGTCGGGTTGAGTTCGTGCAGGCGGGCACTGCCACTGCTGCGACCAGTCAGGGTTATTGCGTCATGCCCGTAGGGCATCTGCAACTGTACCTCCACGGGCAGGGAATGCAGCAAGTTGGTAGATAGGGAAATATGCAGGGTGTCGGAAAGGCCGCCTGCTGCGGACCCTGACACCACCGGGTAAAAGGCTGCCTGCAGGTCGGGGAATTCCACCTCGATAAGTTCTCCGGTTTTAGGGACATTTTCGGCATATTTCAGGTAGGAACCCCGAAGCTGGAGCGTATCGATGCGCATCGGGAAAGCCATTTCGGCCAAAGCCCTGTTGGGCAGGTTAACCTTTTTGTGGATATCAAAGGGCAGGGATTTGTCGCGCTGTATTTCGGCATACAGGCTGTCAATGGTCAGCGAACGCATCCGGAGGTTCCCCCCGAGGAAGAGGGAATCCAGGTCTAGCCCGTCGATCTGCAGGTCGGCAACCCTGACCTTGTAGGTTTCATAGCTGTAACGGTGGCGGGCCTTCATTTCATCGGGTTGCAGCTTTGGCTCAACCTTGAGATTCTCGATACGCACCGACTTGTCGGCATGCAGGTAGTGGAGCCGGTCATAACCCAGGGCATAGGCGCCGTCATTGAGTTCGGCCCGGTGTTCTTCCAGCTCAAGCTCGAGGGAGTCAAGCACGGGCACAAAAAGGGACTTGTCAGACGAACCAGCCTGGGCCCACTGGATACCATTGAGGCGAAGCACCTTGCCGGAAAACCGCACCAGGGTGTCAGCTTTAGTCCCTTCGAGGCGAAAATGGAAATTTTCCATTTCAAAAACACCCAGCCTGACACCAGTAAGCCCGGGCAGGTGAATGGAATCAAACAGGGGGACACCTTTCCCGGGGTTCCGTTCCGGGGTATCAGGCTGCGGCGCACCCGTCTTGCGCAGCAACAATTTTACCGTATCGAGCGAAAGCGACCGGATGTCGAGTTGTTTATTCCAGAGGAAAAGGGTCGGGTCGATACCGTGAAGGGTAATGCGGCCTATTTCGAGCCCCTGGAATGCCTGGGACTCATCTTCTGATGAATCGAAGCCAGGGAGGATGGCTGGGTGAATGTGCAGCCCTTTCAGGTTGAGCTTCCGGCCTGTTAAATCGAGATCCAGCGACTTGAAGTCGAATTCAAGGGGTGAGTCAGCATTGTGGAGCACCATTTTGTCGCGCAGGTATTTCTCCAGGCGGGCCTCCAGAAAGGGTTTCAAAAACATGGAAGACAAGCCAAGCAGAGCCAGGAACCCAATAACGATCAGAAGGATTTTTCGGGTGCGCATGGAAGATCGAGAGCTGGATTTGCGCCGAAGATACACTATTCTGGCTTAGAAATGCGAAGCCTGCTCGTGGAGAGGTACCTTTGTATACAGGGGATATCGCGGCCTATTCCACGCGGTCGAGCACGTAGTAGCCGCCCCCGTGGTCGATGGCCCATTTGCCGTTTTGGAAGGCGATGCGGGTGTTCCCATTCATCCAGACCCCGCCCCCCAAATAGGTTTTCAGGGTGTCGGGCGCCTGTTGCCCGGCGTCTTTCCAGATCAGCCCTTCAGGGGTTGCCCCTATTTCCAGTTGGATCATGCGCCCCCGCCCCTGGCCCCTGAAGGTGCCTGAGAGGGCCGCGGTATCCTGGTCGAAGGGGGCGGTTGCGTACTGTTTTTTCTCGAGCAGCTCCCAGGTGAGGGCATCGGCAAAAAAGCCGGCTCCTTTGGGCCCTGTGGTGTTGACCAGGCAGATGAGGTACAGGTCGTCGTCTGGGTAGTACCGCGTTTCGGAAACGAAGCCGTGGATGCCCCCTCCATGCCCGATCTGCCGGTGCCCGTAATCGGAGAGGTTGCCCAGGCCCATGGCATATCGCAACGGGCTGCCGTCGTTCAGGGTGCCGGGCACGGTGAGCTGCCGGTATTCTGCTTCATTCAAAACCTTCCCGCCATGCAGGGCTTCGAGCCAGATCAGCAGGTCGCTGGTGGTGGAGCAAAGCGACCCTGCGGCGTAGGGCCAGGTATGGTCGAGGTAGGGCTTTTGGTTCAGGCCGTGAGGGGTATAGTTATACCCGTAAACCTTGCCGGGAACCACCTTCGACTGGCTGCAGTAATAGGTGTGGTCCATGCCGAGGGGCTCAAAAAAGGTCGCCCTCAGGTAGTCTTCATAGGGTTGGCCGCTCGCCTTTTCGATCACCAGGCCCAGGATGAAATACCCGGTGTTGTTGTAGATCAGCCGCTCCCCGGGCTCGAACAGGAACGGCTTGGTTTCGACCAGCCGCAGCAGGGAGTCGCGCGGGTGCGACTCAATGGAAAGCCCCCAGAACTCCGGGATCTCGGTATAACTGGGGATTCCTGAGGTATGGTTGAGCAATTGGGCGATGGTGACCTTCCGCCCCCCGGTATGCATGGGCACGTATTGGGTAAAGTCGTCGTCGAGCGACAGCTTGCCCGCCGAGGCGAGCTTCACGATGGCGGCCGCCGTAAACTGCTTGGTCACCGAGCCGATTTCGAAGGCGCCTGTTTCGGGCATGGGCACCCCCAGTTCCACGCTGGCCAGGCCATAGGGCTTCTGCAGCAGGATGCGCCCTTCCTTTTTCACCAGAACGGCAGCCCCGGCGATCAGCCCGCTGTCTGTGGCGGTGTGGAACAGGGAATCGGCAAACCCGGCCAGGCCGGTTTCGGCCGGTTCGGCGGTCGGCTGGCTGCACGAAAAGCAGGCTGCCAGAATGAGGGAATAAAGGAGATTTACGGATTTCATATCGGCCCGGGATACAGGTTGCAATAGGTTTCTGGAAAGATAGCCAATCTGACCGGAATGGCCACACAACCCAACCCCAGGCACCATCCCCGGAAAGTCACGGCTCGCTCAAGGTGATGAATATCAGGGTATGAAAATGCAGGAATGGTTATTTTTCGGGTTGCTGCCTCGCCTTTGGGCCTGCCGGGCGACCCGGAACAGGCCGGGGGCAGGCGTGAAACGAACTTCCATGGACCAGCCTTTTGCCGACCGCCTGACCTCTGGGGTCAAATCCCTCTTCCGGAAGGAGAGCTCGCTGGGGATGTTGCTGCTTGCCTGCATTGCCCTGGCCCTGCTGTGGGCCAATTCGCCCTGGAAGGACAGCTATTTCCACCTATGGGAAGAGGAGCTGACCATCGGACTCGAGGGCTTCATGATTACGGAACCCCTGCACCTGTGGATCAACGACGGGCTGATGGCGTACTTCTTTTTGCTCATCGGCCTTGAAATCAGGCGCGAACTGATCGGCGGTGCCCTCTCTGGTGCAAGCCAGGCGGCCCTGCCCCTTTTTGCGGCCCTGGGCGGCATTTTATTCCCGGCCCTGATCTACCTCGCCTTTACCTGGGGCACCGAAGGGGCCGCCGGATGGGGCATCCCCATGGCCACCGACATTGCGCTCTCGGTCGGGCTGCTCACCCTGGCGGGCCGCGCTGTGGCCCGTCCGTCTCGCACCTTCCTCACCGCCATGGCTACCATAGACGATATCGTGGCCATTCTGGTCATCGCCTTTTTTTTGAGTGCCGAAATCGATACCCGCAGCCTGCTGGCCGGCGGGTTCTATTTCCTGCTCATGCTGGCCGGGAATTTTCTCGGGGTGCGCAGCTTCTGGTTTTATTTCGTGATCGGCACCCTGGGCCTTTGGGTGGCCCTGCTGCTGTCGGGCATCCACGCTACCCTGGCCGGGGTACTGGCGGCTTTCTCCATCCCTGCCAACACCCGCATTACCGGGAAGGCCTACCAGGAACACCTGCTGGAGCACACCCGGGCTTTTGACCGGGCCCGACCCCGGCAAGACAGCCTGCTTTCCCAGGGCGAGGTAGCAGCCATACAGGAGATCATCCACGCCAGCAAGCAGGCCCTTACCCCCCTGCAACGGGTTGAGGAGAACATACGGCCTTTTGTGCATTACGGGGTGCTCCCCCTGTTTGCCCTGGCCAACGCGGGGGTCCCGTTGCAGGGGGCCTGGGAAAACCTCTTTACCCACCCGGTTTCCCTGGGCATCATCGGCGGCCTGGTGGTTGGAAAAGCGGGCGGGATCTTCCTGACCGCCCGGGCAGCGGCCGCCCTTGGGGTCGGGCAATTGCCCGAAGGAAGCTCCTGGAGGCAATTGTCGGGGCTGGGCATGATGGCGGGCATCGGCTTTACCATGTCGCTCTTCATTGCCGAGCTGGCCCTTGAAGACCAGGCCCTGCTGCAGATCGCCAAGATCGCCATTCTGGCGGGGTCTGCCCTGTCGGCTGTTTTGGGGCTTGTGTGGTTCCGGGTTATGGCGCGCCCACCTGGGCCGGGCCGGGCATAATGTAACAATAGTCACAATGCCGCGCCTCCATAAATAGTACTTTTGTAGGAATAACACCTTGCAAATGATAAGCAAAGGCAGCAAGCTTTACAGCATCCTGTTCCTGAAGTGCCCCCGGTGCCATGAGGGGGCCTTCCTCGAAAACCACCCGTATAACCTCAGCAGTTTCAACCGGGTGCGGGAGGCGTGCCCCAAATGCGGCCTCAAGTACCGGATCGAACCCAGTTTCTACTACGGCTCCATGTACGTTTCGTACGCCGTGGGGGTAGCCGTGGGCGTGGCGGTGTACGTGCTGATCCTGCTTTCGGGCCTCGAGCTTGGGGTGGGGGGCATCTTTGCCGCCATCGTGGGGGCGCTCGTCTTGCTGATGCCCTGGATCGGGGCGGTCTCCAAATCGATCTGGGCGAATTTCTTTTTCAAATACGACAACGGGAAGGCCAACGAGGTAAAACAATCGACATGATACAAGAACTGAAATCGAGCTACGGCCGGCAATTCGAAGAGGCCCTCATCAACGAGATCGCCCAGGTGGGCACCTTCAAGGAGGTGCAGGCTGGCCAGAAACTCATGGATATAGGCGAATACATCAAAGGCATGCCTTTGCTCATTTCCGGGGTGATCAAGGTGATGCGCGAAGACCCCGACGGAGATGAACTGCTGCTCTATTACCTTGAGCAGGGAGACACCTGTTCGATGACCATGAGCTGCTGCATCGGGCAAACCCGCAGCGAGATCAGGGCAGTGGCCGAGACCGATGCCCGACTGATCATGATCCCGGTGCGCAAGATGGAGGAGTGGATCGCGAATTACCGCTCGTGGCGGAATTTCGTGTTTGAAAGCTACAACAACCGGCTCAACGAATTGCTGCAGACCATCGACAGCATCGCCTTCATGAACATGGACGAGCGCCTGGCCAACTACCTGCGCGAAAAGAGGCGGGTCAATGAAGACGACATCATCCGCAACACCCACCAGGAAATCGCCTACGACCTGCACAGCTCGCGGGTGGTGATTTCGCGCCTGCTCAAGAAAATGGAGCAGATGGGGATGATTGAACTGCACCGCAACTACATCAAAATCAAAGACCTCTGAAACGTTTTCTGCCCATCCTCGAATGGCTGCCCGCCTATAAGCGGGCCTATCTCGCCGGCGACCTGTCGGCCGGGCTCACCGTGGGCATCATGCTCATTCCCCAGGGGATGGCCTATGCCATGATTGCAGGCCTGCCCCCGGT
>CAYWZF010000138.1:0-5911 GCA_964461555.1 uncultured Robiginitalea sp.
AATCCGCTCAAAACTAGGAATATTTTCCGGTTCAAAGGTCATTTGTACAATTCGTGTCAGCATTAGGAGAAATTGATGAGAACGATATCGCGGTAATCAAGGCCCAGCAGGGTAGAGGCCCCGCCCACCGTTTTCAGGTTGCTTTTGTAGATGGCCAGTTCGAGGTACCCTGCCGAATTGAACAGGGCCAGCAGGTCGCCGGGCCCCCGCCTCTGGGAAGGGGGGAGGTCAAAGTTGACCAAACCGCTGTACTGGTCGAATATTTCCGTAAGCTTTTTGTTGCGGGCCTCAAGCACGAATCTGCGCCCTTTCCGGTAGGCCTCGAACAGGCTGCGGTGGATGTTGGTCACCACATTCCCGTAATTGTCGATATAGATGACGTTGCCCGTGATGGAATTGCCGTCTGGGCCAACCCGCGGTATGAACTCCTTGATGCTTAGCCATTCGGCTACGGGCTTGCCCACCACTTCGAGGGTTCCGCCCCGGGCCAGGTGGCAGGCGACTTTCACGAATACGTCCAGGACGGGGAAGGAGCTTGGCGGGGTGTTGGGTAGCTTGATCTCAACCACTTTATCGGGTTTGATTTCTTCCGTGATCAGGCTGATCACCCCGTTGTCGGCCGTAATGAAGTAGTGGTCATCTACCAGAACGGCCAGATGGGCTTTCTCGGGGGTGCATTCGGAGTCTACCCCGACAATGTGGATGGTGCCCGGCGGGAAAGACTTATAGGCATTTTTGAGGATGTAGGCGCATTCCTGGATGTGGAAGGGGTTCACCTGGTGGGAAATATCCACAATCACGGCCTCATTGAGTTCCTTGTAGATGGTTCCTTTTACGACGCCTACAAAATGGTCTTTTAAACCAAAATCTGTAGTCAGGGTGATGATTGGCATCCGGTGCGCTGTTGATATTTTTTTAAGCCTTCAAACTGAATTTTACGTAAGTTTGACAGACAAAATTAGCGAAAAAAACAGCGGTGCAAAGCGGTCTTTGCAGCCATCTTTCAAACACCCCATTTTTTTGAACGAACTCAGCCTAGAACTTACCGACATTAGCCCCCGCGACTTTTTCGGGGAGCGGAATTCCAATATAGACCTGCTGAAAAAATCGTTTCCGAAGCTGAAGATCGTTGCCCGCGGCAGCCGCATCAAGGTCTATGGTGACCCCCCCCTGCTCGAGGAGTTCGAGAGGCGCTTTGAAATGCTCACCGCCCATTTTTCAAGGTACAACAAACTGGACGAGAACGTGATTGAGCGCATCCTGACCAGCAATGGGCACGAAGAGCTTCATTCGTCCCTGCACAGCAGCGACATACTGGTGCACGGGGTAAGCGGGCGGCTGGTCAGGGCCCAGACTGTGAACCAGCGCCGCCTGGTGGATGCCGTGGAAAAAAACGACATGGTCTTTGCCATTGGCCCGGCCGGTACCGGAAAGACCTATACCGGGGTGGCCCTGGCAGTGCGGGCCCTGAAGAACAAACAGGTGAAGCGCATCATTTTGACCCGCCCCGCCGTGGAGGCCGGGGAGAACCTCGGGTTTTTGCCGGGCGACCTGAAGGAGAAGCTCGACCCGTACATGCAGCCCCTTTATGACGCCCTGCGCGATATGATCCCGGCCGAAAAGCTGGTCAAGTATTTGGAAGACGGCACCATCCAGATCGCGCCCATGGCCTTCATGCGCGGGCGTACCCTCGACCACGCCTTTGTGATCCTCGATGAGGCCCAGAATACCACCCATGCCCAGATGAAGATGTTCCTGACCCGCATGGGGAAGGATGCGAAATTTTTACTGACGGGTGACCCGGGCCAGATCGACCTGCCCAGGCGCGTGATTTCGGGCCTGAAAGAAGCCCTCCTGATTTTGAAGAACATCAAGGGCATCGAAATGATCTACCTCGACGACAAGGATGTCATCCGCCACAGCCTGGTGAAACAGGTCATCGAGGCGTATAAAAATATTGAACACCAGAACTGATATGAGCCAGACGATTACCGAAACCCATTTTCAGTTTCCCGGCCAGACCGGGGTTTATAAGGGAAAGGTTCGGGAGGTATACTATCTGGAAAACGACCTGCTGGTCATGATCGCCACCGATCGCCTTTCAGCCTTCGACGTGGTGATGCCTAAAGGCATACCCTTCAAGGGACAGATCCTGAACCAGATCGCCACCCGGATGATGCATGAAACCGCCGACCTGGTGCCTAACTGGCTGGTTGCCACGCCTGACCCGAATGTTGCTGTGGGGGTTCGATGCGAGCCGGTGAAGCTTGAAATGGTGATTCGCGGGTACCTTGCCGGGCATGCCGCCCGGGAATACAAAGCTGGGAAGCGACAATTATGCGGGGTGGCCCTTCCAGAGGGGCTTCGGGAGAACGACCGTTTCCCGGAACCCATCATCACCCCGGCCACCAAAGCCGAACAGGGCGACCATGACGAGGATATTTCCCGGGAGGAGATCCTCAGGCGGGGCCTGATCTCAGAACCGGATTATGCGTTGCTGGAAAAATACACCCGGGCCCTGTTCCAACGGGGCACCGAACTGGCAGCGTCAAGGGGCTTGCTGCTGGTAGATACCAAATATGAATTTGGCCGGACCCCGGAGGGCAAACTGGTGCTGATCGATGAGATCCACACCCCCGATTCGTCACGCTACTTTTATGCCGATGGGTATGAAGAACGCCAGCAACGGGGGGAACCCCAGAAGCAACTCTCCAAGGAGTTTGTGCGGCAGTGGCTCATTTCGCATGGTTTTCAGGGCAAGCCGGGCCAGCACCTCCCTGAGATGACTGATGCCTATGTGGAGTCGGTCTCGGAGCGCTACATCGAGCTCTACGAACAAATCACGGGGGAAACCTTTGTCAAGGCAGATACCAGCGAACTCGCCCTGCGCATCGAAAGGAACGTGCGCGATTACCTCCGCTCCCGTTAAAAAGACTTTTCAAAAAACAGCCGCCCGGGGGTCTTCCAAAGAAGGAACCGGGCGGCTGTTCGTTTCTCAGAAAAATTCTGATGCCAGGGTATCGGGGTTGTAAGATCTGGTGTATCAAATCTATTCATTTGACTGTAAAATCGGATGAATGGATCAGTTTTTTCGATGAAATGCAATAAACAACCAGGTCAACCTACCTTTCCGGCCCGAAGGAGCTGTTTGCGGGTAACGATCCCTTTGGCCCGGAGCAGGTCCAGGATGTGGGCGAGGGCCATGGCCGTCAGGAAAGCATCGCCCAGGGCCGTGTGCCGGTCGGTGCAGGGCAGGTCAAACCTGCGGGCCAAATCGTCGAGGGTATAGATTTCCTTCTTGCGCAACAGGGGTGTTTTCAGGAGGGTTTTGCGGTAGAGCAGGCCGGTATCGAGACAAGGGTTGTCAGGGGGCTTCACCCCATGGCGCATCATGGCCCGGTGCAGCACCGCCATATCAAAGCTGATGTGGTGCCCCACGATCACGGCATCCCCGATGTAGGCCACAAGTTGCCGGAGCGCTTCGGCCTCAGGGACGCGGGCATGGATGTCTTCCCTTAAAATGCCATGGATCGGAACGGAATCGCTGTTGAAATGTTCCTGCTGCAGGTAGAGCTCCAGGGCCTCCCTGACCTGGATCCGGCCGTCCTGCAACCGGAGGGCCCCGATGCTCAGAATGCGGTCCCGCTCCGGGTTCAGGCCGGTGGTTTCGGTATCGAGCACCACGAAGGGAATCTGGCCGAGCGGGTCGTTGCCCGTAGCGGCCTTTTGGCCGCCCGGCCATAGCCCCTTCAGGTTCCAGGCCCGTTTTGGGCGGGTTTCTTCAGGGCTCATACCGGGAAGGTTGCTATCTTAAAGCGAATCGCGAGGAGTTCCTGCACCTCCTTGATCGTCTTGAAGGTGCGCTTCAGTTTGATCTTCTCTTCTTTGCTAAGGGCGTCCAGGGCGATGTACCGGCCGGAATCTCCGTGGAGCAGGCCCTGTTTGGTCCGGAATTTCAGCAGGGCCTTGGTGGCATACGAACAGGACAGGAACAGTTCCCGGTTGTTGGGTTCCAGCTCGGCCAGTTTCTCATAGCGCTCGGCCGTGCCGTTGATTGATTTTACGCGGTGAGACAAAATCAGCACCCGGGCCGCATCGGTCAGGGGCATCAGGGCCCTTTTCTTGAGGTCGAAGAAGTCTTTGTACTTTCCATCCTGCTCTACCAGGAATTGTCTGAAAAAGCCAGTGGGGGAAGGGTTCTGCAGGGCCCCGCTTGCCAGGTGCGTGCAGAATGCCGGAACCTGCCCGACCTGTTCGAAGATAAATTCGGAGAGTTCGCGCACCAGGTCAGCACGCCCGTAGCTCAGGTTGTAGTCGAAGAAAATGGAAGACAACAAAACCTGGTCGGCCCCCGGGTTCTGGATCCAACCCGACACTTTCTCCTTCCAGGCATCCAGGCTCATGCACCAGTCGGGGTTTGAGGCCATCATCTCGGCGGGGCAGTATTCGAAACCGATGCTCCGGAGCCCCCGGGTGACCCGCTCAGCCAGATTCAGGAAATAGGAAGCAGTCTCCCCGAGTTGCTGATCGGGCACGTTCTCAAAGACCAGGGCATTGTCCTGGTCGGTTTGCAGCAATTGTTCGCCCCGGCCCTGGCTGCCCATGCTCAGCCAGGCAAACCCTACCGGAGCGGGGCCTTCCTTCCGCAGGGAGAGCGCGATCACCCGCTTGATGCAGGCATCATTCAGCTCGGAGATGAGCTTCAGCACGATTGACATGGGGATGTTGTGTTCCAGGTATCCCTGCAGCAAATGGGCAATCTGGGCGCGCAACGGCTTAAGCGCCCGTATCTTGCGCGTGCGTTTGATGGCCCGCATCAGCACCTCGGGGTTGTTGCCCATGGCCAGCATGAGGTCGTACTTTGAGAGGATGCCCGTTACCGGGGTGTCGGGCGTGCCATCGCGGGTCAGGCAGAGATGGCTGATCTCGTTCTTCATCATGGCCAGCTGTGCCTGGCTGATCGTAAGCCGCTGCGGATAGGTGATCACCGGCCGGGTCATGACATCGCGTGCCGGGGCCGTAATGGGGTGCCGGCCGGTCACCACCTGGTTCCTCAGGTCTTTGTCTGTTATGATCCCCACCGGGAGTTCATCTTCCAAAATGAGCACTGAACCCACGTTCTTTTGGGTCATCAGGGCAGCAACCTCCTGCACCGGGGTTTCCGGGGAGCAGCTGACGATGCGCTTGCTGGGCACTACGGGTAGCATTTCGGTGAAGCGGGAGGATGCTTTTCGCACCGTGGCGGCATCACCGGAAAAAAGTACGCCGGCATGTTCCTTGGAATATGGGTTGCGGGTATTGGAGGCAAAGCTTTCGATCAGGAAATTCCCGACTTCCTCGTAGGTGGTCACATAAGGCCTGAAAATCTCGATCGGAATGGCGTAGAGGATGCTCTCTTCCCGGGCCCGGGCTTCAAGGCGGTAATGTTCCCCGGCCATAAGGGGCCTCAGCCCGAAAATATCCCCCTCGTCACAAATGTCTACCATCTCCCGGGTTTCTGCCCGCCTGAGGTCTACGGCCCCTTTGTGGACCACATAAAAACTGGAGTGGGGCGCATCGCCGACCCGGAAGACATAGGCCCCTTTTTCCTTGTATACGATCTCCACTTCGAGGGAAAGCTGTTCCAGGTCGCGGGCCGTCAGTTCCTCAAAGGGCGGGTAGCGCCTTAAAAAGTCGGCCACCCGTGCAGAGATGAGGTTGCTCATACCGTGGTTTTCCCTAAAAATAGCACTTCTTGGATTGCTGGCAATCTATCCGGGCAAAGGCGCCAATAAAAACGACCCGGCGGCTAGTTGTTTTCGTTACCGGTTGCTTCAAGCCGTTCATGCATGGGGCGTATCCCATAGACCAGCAGGTAGCTGATCATCCAAAATTCCCCGACCGTTGCCGGCATGGTCAGGATGCCTGATAG
>CAYWZF010000139.1:0-5639 GCA_964461555.1 uncultured Robiginitalea sp.
GGGGATGGGGGCGGGCGGCACACAGGGCGGCACCCGAGGAAGGGCTTCCGGTTTCGGGGGGGCTTTTTTTTATGGCCGGCGGCAGGCAAGGCCTCATGGATCGTATGCCCCCGGGGCTGCGCCCTTTGCCCCCGGGAACAAGATACTTCCCGACCCTGCAACCTCCCGGCAGCTTGAAGGTTTTCAGCCGGGTGTCGGTTTTTTCAGGAATCAGCACATTCCAACCATAGCCCATTTATATTTTCCTGGACTGCCAACTACCCCTGCGTACGCCAACTTTCCCACACCCCGAAATTGTCGTATTTTTAGGGTGCAAAACAAACCCAGACGAAACATGCCCTTATATCATAAACTCGGGAAGATCCCCCATAAAAGGCATACCATTTTCCGCAAGGCGGACGGCAGCCTGCACTACGAGCAACTTTTTGGCACCATCGGCTTTGACGGCATGTCGTCCCTGTTGTACCACCTGCACCGTCCCACCCAGGTCAAAGAGGTGGGGAAAACCCTCGATTACGCCCCCCGGGCCGCGGTGCAGCACAACATCCACTCCCGCCTGCTAAAGGGGCTGCAGCTGCCTGCCGGCACCGATTACCTCGAGAGCCGAAAAGTGGTGCTGTTCAATTCTGATGTCCATATCGGGCTTGCGGCCCCCACCGAGTCGCAGACCGGTTATTTCTACAAGAATGCCGATGCCGATGAATTGCTGTTTGTACACCAGGGATCGGGTACCCTCAAGACCTTTTTGGGCGAGATCCCGTTTGAATACGGCGATTACCTGCTCATTCCCCGGGGGATGATCTACCAGATCCATTTTGACACCCCCGACAACCGCCTGCTGATCGTGGAATCGTACCACCCCATCTACACGCCCAAGCGGTACCGGAACTGGTTCGGGCAGCACCTGGAGCATTCCCCTTTCTGCGAGCGGGATTTCAAGCTGCCCCGGAATTTGGAGACCTATGACCAGACCGGCGATTTCCTGATCAAGGTCAAAAAGCAGGGCCAGCTGCACCACCTGGTCTACGCCACCCACCCCTTCGACGTGGTGGGGTGGGACGGGTACAACTATCCCTACGGGTTCTCCATCCACGACTTTGAGCCCATTACCGGGCGGGTGCACCAGCCGCCCCCTGTGCACCAGACCTTTGAGACCAGTGCCTTTGTGGTCTGTTCCTTTGTGCCCAGGTTGTACGATTACCACCCCGAGGCGATCCCGGCCCCCTACAACCACTCCAACATCGATTCGGATGAGGTGCTTTACTACGTGGATGGGGATTTCATGAGCCGGAAGGGCATCGACAAGGGGTATATTTCCCTCCACCCGGCCGGCATCCCGCATGGCCCGCACCCGGGCACCTACGAGGCCAGCATTGGCAAACAGGGCACGGCAGAGCTGGCGGTAATGGTAGATACCTTCAAGCCGCTGATGCTCACCCAGACGGCCCTCGACCTCGATGACGGCAAATACTACCGCTCCTGGCTAGAATAGGCCGGGAAAGGACAGCATTTTGTGCAGCAGGGCTGCCGCCAGCACCGCGGTCTGCCCGTCCCGGTCGAAGGAGGGGTTTAGCTCGGCGATGTCTGCAGCTACCAGTTTCCCTGATCCCAGTACCGCTTCCAGGAAGGGCATGATTTCTTGCGGGTAAAAGCCCATGGGGGAAGCCGCACTGACCCCTGGCGCAAAGGCTGAGGCAAAGCCGTCGAGGTCGATGGTGAGGTAGATCGCATCAAGGGGTTGGATAAAGGCGTGCAGCCGCTCGAGAACCTCTTCGGAAGTCCGTGCCAGCTCATGCCGTTCCACTGCCAGCACCTCCCAGGCCGCCGCCCGTTCCCAGAGTTCCCGCGGATTGGCGTCGCGCCTCAGGCCCAGGCAGGCGTAGCGGAATTCGGTGCCGGCCTCCCGGCAATCGCGGGCGATCTGGTAGAAGGGGCTGCCCGAATGGGCGGCAGGTTCAGGGCGTCTCAGGTCGAAATGGGCGTCAAAATTGATGATCCCCAAAAGCTGTCCCTCCTTCAGGTGCCGGCGAATCCCCGAATAATGGCCGTAGGCGAGGTCGTGCCCCCCCCCGATGCAAAGCGGGAAATACCCCCGCTCCAACAAGCGTTCTACCTGCAGGGCCAGCAGGACCTGAGTGGTTTCGAGCTTGTCTTCCGGGCAGACGACATCGCCGGCGTCCCAGAGCTGACCCGGGCCGTTTTCGGGCCAGGGTATCTTCGCAAGGGCTTTGCGAAGGGCGAGGGGGCCTTCGGCAGCCCCGGGCCGGCCCAGGTTGCGGGCCACGCCTGCATCGCAGGCATAGCCTAAAAGGGCGGGTTCCCGGTGGGGGGGGTGTTCTTCGCCTGGTGCGGAAAGGTCAAGCAGGGAGATGTTTTCATGCAGGTAAGAGGCGTCGTGGGAGGTGCGTCCCTGCCAGGGACCGGGTTGGGGTGGGCGGTAAAGGGCTTCCATGGTCAGTGCGTAAATAAAGGATCCAGAATATCGTCGGCAACCTGCTGGGGCAGGGTTACCTGCAAACCGGGAGTGCGTGCCATTTCCCGTTCCAGGGCTGCCATGGCCCCGGGGTTCCGGGCCCAGCTGCGGCGGGCGATCCCGTTGTTCACATCGTAGAAGAGCATGTTGCGCAGGCGGCGGGCGGCTTCCTCAGACCCATCCAGCACCAGGCCGAACCCCCCGTTGATGACCTCGCCCCACCCGACGCCCCCTCCATTGTGGATGGAGACCCAGGTGGCCCCCCGGAAGCTGTCGCCGATCACGTTGTGGATCGCCATATCGGCCGTAAACTGGCTCCCGTCGTATATGTTGCTCGTCTCCCGGAACGGGCTGTCGGTGCCGCTCACGTCGTGGTGGTCGCGCCCCAGAACCACCGGGGCGCTCAGCTCACCCCGGGCGATGGCCTGGTTGAAGGCATCGGCAATGGCGATGCGCCCTTCGGCGTCGGCGTAGAGGATGCGCGCCTGTGAACCCACCACCAGGGCGTTTGCTTCGGCCTGCTCAATCCAGCGGATGTTGTCTGAGAGCTGGCCCCGGATCGAGCCGGGCGCCCGTTCGTATTGGGCCTGTAAAACTTCCCCTGCAATGCGGTCCGTTTTGCGGAGGTCTTCGGGGTCGCCCGAGGTGCAGACCCAGCGGAAGGGCCCGAAGCCGTAGTCGAAGCACAGGGGCCCCAGGATGTCCTGTACGTAAGAGGGGTAGCGGAAGCGCGACCCGTCGGGGCCCATGATGTCGGCCCCGGCCCGGGAGGCCTCGAGCAGGAAGGCATTGCCGTAATCGAAGAAATAGGTGCCGTTTGCAGTATGCCGGTTGATGGCCACCACCTGGCGGCGCAATGACTCCTGCACCTTCTCGCGGAAGGCATCCGGGTCTTTGGCCATCAGGGTGTTCGATGATTCATAGCTCAGCCCGGCCGGGTAGTAACCGCCGGCCCAGGGGTTGTGCAGGGAGGTCTGGTCGCTGCCCAGTGCGGCATAGAGGCCTTCGTCGGCAAAGCGCTCCCAGAGGTCCACCACGTTGCCGAGATAGGCCAGGGAGACCACTTCCTTCCCGGCCACAGCCCGGCGCGTGCGCGCCACCAGGGCATCCAGGTCGGGGTAGAGTTCGTCTACCCAGCCCTGCTCGTGCCGCTTGTGGGCGGCGGCCGGGTTGATTTCGGCGCAGACCGTGATGCAGCCGGCGATATTCCCGGCTTTGGGCTGGGCCCCGCTCATGCCGCCCAGGCCCGAGGTCAGAAAGATCTGCCCGCTGAAATCCTGCTGCCCGGGCAGCACCCGCCTGAAGGCATTCAGCACGGTGATGGTGGTGCCGTGCACGATGCCCTGAGGCCCGATATACATATATGACCCGGCCGTCATCTGCCCGTACTGGGTCACCCCCAGGGCATTGAAGCGTTCCCAGTCGTCCGGTTTGGAGTAATTCGGGATCATCATCCCGTTGGTGACCACGACCCGGGGGGCCACGGGGGTCGAGGGGAAGAGCCCCATCGGGTGGCCTGAATACATGTGGAGGGTCTGGGAATCGGTCATTTCCGAGAGGTACTTCATGGTGAGCAGGTACTGGGCCCAGTTCTGGAAGACCGCCCCGTTCCCGCCGTAGGTGATGAGTTCTTCCGGGTGCTGGGCGACCCGCGGGTCGAGGTTGTTCTGGATCATCAGCATGATGGCGGCCGCCTCCGGGGACCGGGCCGGGTAGTGCGCAATGGACCGGGCGTACATTTCATAGCCGGGCCTGAAGCGGTACATGTAGATGCGGCCGTAGGAGGTAAGCTCGTCAAGGAATTCAGGGGCCAGCTCGGCGTGCCAGCCGGCCGGGAAGTAGCGCAGGGCGTTGCGCAGGGCCAGTTTCTTCTCCTGGGGGCTCAGGATGTCTTTGCGCCCGGGGGCGTGCGAGAAGTGCGGATCACGCGCCTTGGGAGGGGGAAGTTCCGCGGGGATGCCCTGGCGGAGGGCTGCCTGAAAATCGGTTAGGGTTTCGGGAGTTTTCATGAGGCTTTGTTCGACAGGTTGAGCACGCAGTGCCCGTCTTTCCAGACGGAAACCGGTTTGAGCCGGCCCTGGTGGTACAAAATTTCGTTGTAGTGGTCGGTGGGGAATACGGCCAGGTCGGCCTTTTGCCCGGGGGCCAGGCTTCCCCGGTCATCCAGGCCCAGGGCCGCGGCGGCCCGGCAGGTAATGCCGGCAAGCACCTCGGCATTCGATAGCTTTTCGGCGGCCCCGAGGATGGCAGCCTGGGCCAGCAGGTCGCCCATGGGGGCCGACCCCGGGTTGTAATCGCTGGCGATGGCCAGGCAGGCCCCGGCGTCGAGGAGGGCCCGGGCGGGGGTATAGCCGCACCCCAGCCCCAGGCTGGCGCCGGGCAGTGCCGTGGCCACCACCTGACTTTTGGCCAGGGCCCTGATTTCGTCCGGGCCGCTGGCTTCGAGGTGGTCGGCGCTCAGGGCCCCGCAGGCAATGGCTGCTGCGCTGCCCCCCGTGGTGAACTGGTCGGCATGCACGGTAATGTCAAAGCCCTGCCGACGCGCTCCTTCGAAAAAGGGTGCGATCTGCTCCGGGCTGAAGGCGCTGCGCTCCACGAAGGCGTCGACCCTTCGGGCGAGCCCTTCCCGGGCAATGACGGGCAGCAATTCGGTGAGGATCATTTGCAGGTACGCTTCGGCCCCTCCCTCAAAATCGCGGGGCAGCATGTGGGCCGCAAGGCAGGTGGGTACCAGGTCTTGGGCAACTTGCTCTGTGGCCGAACGGATTACCCGCAGCATCTTCAGCTCGGCTTCCACCGACAGCCCATACCCGCTTTTGACCTCGAGGGTGGTGACCCCGTCGGCGGTGAACCGGTTGCACCGCCCGATCAGCAGGCGCTCCAATTCTTCGGCGGGTGCTTTCCGGGTCTGGGTGACGGTGTCCCAGATGCCGCCCCCCGCTTCGGCGATCTCCAGGTAGGTGCTGCCGCTGTTGCGCAGGGCGTAATCGCGGGCCCGGCTGCCGGCAAAGCAGCTGTGGGTGTGGGAATCGATAAGCCCCGGGAGGCATACCGTATCGCCTTCGGGGCGATAGCGGGAGGCCCCTAGTTCGCTGGCCCTGGCTTCCAGGCTTTTGTGTGGACCCCATTCCAGGACCTTTCCGGCGCGTACCAGCAACCCGGCGTT
>CAYWZF010000140.1:0-5597 GCA_964461555.1 uncultured Robiginitalea sp.
TATTATTTTCGAATCAGTCAATTTGGTGATGAGCACATTAGCACATTAGCATATTAGCACATTAACCAAATCGCACATTTTCACCCTCCTTGCTAACATTCAAAATCCCTATCTTTGCAGCCCGACAAAAGCGCGTATGAAATCCGCCACCGGTACCGTGCCGGCCAATGCCCTGCAGGGGGCCTATGCCGACTTCAAGGAGATCACCAAGGCCAAATTGGCCGTGAGCGTGGTTTTTTCGGCCGTGGCCGGGTATTTCTTAGGTGCCCGCGAAATTCTTCCGGAAGCCTTGCTGCTTTTGGTGGTCGGGGGGTATTGCATGGTGGGGGCCTCCAACGCCTACAACCAGGTCATCGAGCGCGAGCTCGATGCGCGCATGCACCGCACCCGCCACCGGCCCATTCCCTCGGGGCGCATGCGGGTCTCCACAGCCCTGTCTATCGCCATCTTCATGACCCTGTGCGGGGTGGTCATGCTGTATATGCTCAACCCGAAGACAGCCCTGTTCGGGGCGGTGTCCATTTTTTTGTACACCTGCGTCTACACCCCTTTGAAAACCATCACCCCCCTCTCCGTTTTTGCCGGGGCCTTTCCAGGCGCCATCCCCTTCATGCTGGGATGGGTGGCGGCCACCGGAGAATTCGGCATCGAGCCGGGCACCCTGTTCATGATCCAGTTTTTCTGGCAGTTCCCCCACTTCTGGGCCCTGGGCTGGATGCTCGACGAAGACTACGCCCGGGGCGGGTTTAAAATGCTGCCCACCGGGAAAAAAGACACGGGCACAGCGGTGCTTATCATCATGTATACGATCTGGATGATCGTGGTTTCCATCGTGCCCGCCTTCGGGATCACCGGGAGGCTGACCCTTTCGGTGCCGGCGGCCGGCCTGGTGTTTGTGATGGGCCTGGTCATGCTCTGGTTTGCCCTGCGCCTCTATGAAAAAAGGGACCGCCAGTCGGCCCGGAGCCTGATGCTCAGCAGTGTCACCTATATCAGCCTCATGCAAATTGTCTATGTCGTAGATGCCTTACTATCATGAATGAAAAAATGACCCGGCAAGCCGGCGAGACCCGACACGACCGGGCGCGGAAAATGATGCTCTGGTTCGGGATCGCGAGCCTGATCATGACCTTTGCAGGCTGGACCAGCGCCTATATTGTGAGCAGCACCCGCGAAGACTGGATGCAGGATTTCCAGCTGCCCCCGGCCTTTTGGTTCAGCACGGCCATCATTGTACTGAGCAGCCTGACATACTGGATGGCCTTCCGCGCCGTGAGGGGCGGTCAGTCACGGGCCGGAAGCGCCTGGCTGGCGATAACCCTGGTTCTGGCTGGTCTCTTCATTTTGTCGCAATTCCGCGGATTTTCTCAGATGATCGGGTACGGGTATTACTTTACCGGGCCCACCAGCAACATCACCCTCTCCTACGTTTTTCTGATTGCTGCCGTGCACATCGCCCACGTGGTGGCCGGCATCATTTCCCTTTTGGTAGTGGGGGTGCAGCAATGGCGCGGTAAATACGGCCCGGGCCGCATGCTCGGCATGGAACTGGGGATCACGTTCTGGCATTTCCTCGATCTTTTATGGCTGTACCTGATCCTGTTTTTCTATTTGTACCGATGATAAAAGGGGGCCGGCAAAAGGCGCGATTTGACTTTGGTAACAGATAAAAAAATGTATTTTTGCTAAAATTCTCTCAAACCCTATAACAAACCTATGGATTCAACGGTAACAACCGGTACGGAAGGCAAACTCTGGGGAGGCGGTACCCGCCCGCTGGGAGCCAGTTACGGGAAGCTCATGATGTGGTTCTTCATCGTATCAGACGCCCTTACCTTTTCCGGGTTTTTGGCCTCCTACGGCTTTACCCGCTTCAAGTTCATCGAGACCTGGCCGATCGCCGAAGAGGTGTTCACCCACGTGCCCTTCTTCCACGGGAATTACCCCCTGTATTATGTGGCCTTCATGACCTTTGTCCTGATCATGTCGTCGGTGACCATGGTGCTGGCCGTTGATGCAGGCCATAAGATGAAGCAGAACGGGGTCATTATCTACCTGTTCCTGACCATTATCGGGGGTCTGATCTTCGTGGGTTCCCAGGCCTGGGAATGGGCTACCTTCATCCGCGGGGATTACGGTGCCGTTGAAACCCGGGGAGGGCGTATCCTGCAATTTGTGAAAGCCGATACCGGTGAGCGCGCTGCCCTGGCCGATTTCGCTGTCTCCATTCCGGGCGAGCGGGAACGCCTCGAGCGCGACAAGGGCTTCTGGTTCGAAAGCGAAGCAAGCCTGCCCACCTTTACCGTTGAAGAAGTATCCGAAGGCCTGCGTGCCAATCCGAACATCCTGATCCGCACCGAATCGATCTCAGACGACAAAAAGGTTGTTCTGAACCGGGAAGAATCCCTTGAAAGGATCAAGGATGCCCGCGTGGTGGTAGAAGGAGCCAACCTGGTCCGGAACGAATACGGCAGCCGCCTGTTTGCCGATTTCTTCTTCTTTATCACCGGGTTCCACGGCTTTCACGTGTTCTCGGGGGTGGTGATCAACGTCATTATTTTCTTCAATGTGATCCTGGGCACCTACGAGCGCCGGGGCCATTACGAAATGGTTGAAAAGGTCGGGCTGTACTGGCACTTTGTAGACCTGGTCTGGGTATTTGTGTTCACCTTCTTCTACCTGGTTTAATTCAAATCCGCATAAAAAAATAGCTTTATGGCACACGATCATAAACTCGAAATATTCAGGGGGCTCATCAAGTTTAAGTCCAACACCCAGAAGATCTGGGGGGTGCTGATCTTACTCTCCATCGTTACCACTGTTGAAGTGGTGCTGGGTATCATCAAGCCCCATGTGCTTACTTCAAACTACCTGCTGGGGATGAAACTGCTGAACTGGATATTCATCACCCTTACCCTGGTGAAGGCCTATTACATTACCTGGGATTTCATGCACATGCGCGACGAGCGGCCCTCCCTGCGCCGGGCCGTGGTATGGACCCCCATCTTCCTGGTTTCCTACCTGCTGTTCATCCTCCTGTTCGAGGCCGACTACGTGTATAATGTCTGGAAGGACGGCTTTGTGACGTGGAATTTTTAACCGGATTTAACGCATTCAAAAGACGGCCTTCGGACCGTCTTTTTTATTTTTGTACCCCGCTTTAATCCCATGAAAAAAACCTTTGTGCTTGTCGTGCTTTTCGTGTTACCCCTGGTGGTGTACATGTTCTTTGCCTCCGGGGTGACCCACTTCGGGAAGCTGCCGGTACTGGCAGGCCCGGTTGACGACTTGACCCGTTTTGGCACACAGGTGCAATTGCAGGACCGGATCACCATTCTCGGGTTCCTGGGCAGTGGCATTGCAGAAAAGAAGGGGAATGTCTTCAACCTGAACCAGAAGATTTACAAGCCATTTTATGAATTCCACGATTTCCAGATGGTGATGCTGGTACCCGAGGGCACCCAGGCGGCCGTGGACGAAGTGCAAAAGGAGCTTTCGGGCTTTACCGATACCCGCAACTGGCGCTTTGTCTACGGCACTGAAGCAGACATCAGGGGGTTCTTCGAAAGCCTGCAGACCGATTTGAGCCTCGACGCCACCGGGGCCACCCCCTATGTGTTCATCATCGACAAAGACCGCATGCTGCGGGGCCGTACCCAGGATGAGGAAGAAGGGACCAAGTTCGGCTTCGATGCCACCTCGGTGGCCGACCTGAACAACAAGATGAAAGACGACGTGAAAATCATCCTGGCCGAATACCGCCTGGCCCTGAAAAAGAACCGGGCAGAGCGCCGGTAGGGGAGGTGCCCGCAAGGGCTAAACGCAAAACATATGAAGAAGGGAAAGTACAATTACATCTGGATCGGGGCGGTCATCCTCCTGTTCGGCATTTTGTTCGTGCCCAAGATTGTGGAGCGGCTGGCCGAGGGCCGGGTGGTTGACCACGACCGGATCAGCCGCGGCCCCGACGCCGGGCCCCTGGCCTACGTGTACCTGAACGGGGAGCGCCGCAGGGTACCTTCCTTTGCCTTTCTGGACCAGGACAGCCTGCTGATCACCGACCAGGACTATAAGGGGAAGGTATACGTGGCCGAGTTCTTCTTCACGACCTGCCCCACCATCTGCCCGGTGATGACCCAGAACCTGGTGTCCCTTCAGGAAGCCTTCAGGGATGATCCCGATTTCGGGGTGGCCTCCTTTACCATCAACCCGCATTACGATACCCCGGGCGTGCTCAAGCAATATGCCGAGGCCCACGGGATAACCGATATGGACTGGCACCTGCTGACCGGCGACCGCGACAGCATTTACGAACTGGCCAATGCCGGCTTCAACATCTTTGCCGCCGAGATGCCTGAGGTCGAAGGCGGTTTTGAGCATTCCGGCCTGTTTGCCCTGATCGACCGGCAGGGGTATATCCGCTGCCGCAACGACCGTTTCGGCAACCCGATCGTCTACTACCGGGGGGCCATCCCCGAGGGCCGGGGCGCCAATGCCGAAGGGGAGACCGAGCAGATCAGCCTGCTCAGGGAAGACATACGCAAATTACTGGACGAACCCTATGGAAACTAACTCCGTGAAAGAAAAGCGGTTCAACCGCTGGATTACCATTGTCTCGGTTGCTATTCCCCTTGTGGTGGCACTGCTCTTCGGCATCCGCCTGCCCAACGTGGAACCCCTGAGTTTTCTGCCGCCCATCTACGCGGGGATCAACGGGCTCACAGCCCTGTTGCTCGTGCTTGCCCTGTGGGCCATCAAAAGCGGGAAGCGCGGGCTGCACCAGCGCCTGATGACCACCTGCATTGGGCTCTCGCTCCTGTTCCTGGCCATGTACGTGGCCTACCACATGACTTCCGATTCCACGCCTTACGGAGGAACCGGCGCCCTGCGCACCCTGTATTTCTTCATCCTGATCTCCCACATCCTGCTGTCTATCGCGGTGGTTCCGCTGGTGCTGAAGACCTATGCCAGGGCCTACCTGAAAGATTTCAGCGGGCATCGCAGGCTGGCACGCATTACCTTCCCGGTCTGGCTCTATGTGGCGGTAACCGGGGTTGTCGTATATTTGATGATCGCGCCCTATTACGCCCACTGACCCCATGAAACGTTGCATCCTATTATCGCTCTTTCTGCTGGCCCTCCTGGTTTTTCCGGAAGGCCTGCATGCCCAGTGCGCGATGTGCCGGGCCGTGCTCGAAAGCGGGTCCGACAACACGGTAGCCGAGGGCATCAACAACGGCATCGTCTACCTGATGGCGATCCCCTATATCCTGATCGGGGTGCTCCTTTTTTTTGTCTTCCGGAAGATCCGTTCCTGATTTTAACATTTTTATAAGGTTGAAACTGTAACAATTGCGCTGGGTGGCCGTCTGATTGATAGGCCTTCGGGTCATTCATCAATCAAAATCACCAACCGTATGTTCGATCTCGAGCGATGGCAGGAGATTTTCGACACCCTTCGAAAAAACAAGCTCCGCACGTTTCTGACCGGCCTTTCCGTGGCTTCCGGCATCTTTATCCTGGTCATTTTGCTGGGATTCGGCCAGGGCATGCTCAATGGCATTGCCCATTAGTTTGAACAGGACGCCTCCACCTCG
>CAYWZF010000141.1:0-5596 GCA_964461555.1 uncultured Robiginitalea sp.
GAGGAAACGTCCAGAGGCCAAACAACCCTCCTTGACCTTTTAACTTTGAACCTTGAACATTGAACCCCCTTAATCCGCCGAAGCGCCACAGGCGCGAAGGCGCAGAACTTTGAATACCAAGCCCATTCGCTAATTCGCTAATTGCCAAATTCGCTAATTCAATCCACTGCCATCTGCCCACTATGATGGGTAGTTACAGTGAAACCGGGTACCTTTTTCCCGGGGGTTCGGGGCTATTCCCCTGGAATGATTCCCCACTGCAGGATCATCCCATCCGAGAAAAACCAAAGACCGGCAGGCTCATTGGTCAATCGCTATCCCAATTAAACCTACCTGAAGCTCTGCCACGGATCAGATTGGCGCGTTTTTTCCCCCCATACTGACACAGGTCATAAAAAAATTTGCCGCCCGGGGTGACCTTTGTCTTTGAGTCACCATTTACCACCTCCATGATCAAGCCCTCCACCACTTTTTTCCGGCATGAACCCCAGCGCAGCCAACTGGTCAACGAACTTTGGATTGCCCAACGCCGAGACGGTTACATTTCAGGACAGACCATGAGCGCATTGTCTGCCTCCCTCAATATCTCCCTGATCGAAATTCAGGGGGTCGTTTCGTTCTACCACTTTTTCCATGTGGAACCGACCGCCAGACATGTAATCTACCTGAACAACAGTATTATTTCAAAAATAAAGGGATACGACCGCATCCGCGAAGCCCTGGAACGGGAAACCGGGACACGCTTTAACACCAGCGACCGCACCGAAACCTTTGCCCTGTTCGAAACCCCCTGTATCGGCATGAGCGACCAGGAACCCGCAGCCCTGATCGATTTTCATCCCTTCACCAACCTGAACGTGATGAAAGTGCGGGAAACCATTGCTGCCCTGAAAGCCGGGAAGAAGGCATCGGAGATCTGCGACCGGCCGGCCGACCACATCCGCTACCTTCCCCCCAATGACCGCACGGTATTCTTCAGGCCTTACACGGCCGGCGAGGCCCTGCAAAAGGCAAGGGCCATGAGCCCGAAAGAAGTGGTCGACATGGTAAAGGCTTCTGAGCTCTCCGGGCGGGGCGGTGCCTTTTTCCCGACCTGGATCAAATGGGATGGGTGCCGCAAAGAAACGGCAACCCCGAAGTATGTGGTATGCAATGCCGACGAAGGTGAACCCGGAACGTTCAAAGACCGGGTACTGCTGAACAAGGAGCCCGGTTCGGTGCTGGAGGGCATGATCATCGCCGGATATGCCATCGGGGCCAAATACGGCATCATTTACCTGCGTGCCGAATACCAGTGGCTCCTGGAAAAACTGGAAGCCACCATCCAGGAATTTTACGACCAGGGGTTGCTCGGGCGCTCCATAATGGGCAAGCTGAACTTTGACTTTGACATTCGGATACAGGTCGGGGCGGGCTCGTACGTGTGCGGGGAAGAAACAGCCCTGCTGGAATCGATGGAGGGCAAAAGAGGCGAACCGCGCACCAAGTGGTACTTTCCGGTGCAGCGGGGGTATTTGCAAAAACCCACCATCATCAACAACGTGGAAACCTTTGCCGCGGTCGCCCGCATGATGGAAATGGGCATCCACAACTACCTGTCGCGCGGCATCCCCGGCTCACCGGGCACCAAGCTCATCAGCCTTTCGGGCGACGTGCAGAAACCGGGTATCTACGAAATAGAATGGGGCATGAGCATCGGGGAATTGCTGGAGCGCGCCGAAGCGGCAGATCCGTATTACATTCAGCTCAGCGGCCCTTCCGGGGAATGTGTGAGCCTTGATCAGAGCCACCGGAAAATTTCGATGCGGGAGTTTACCAAGACGCAGGATGTGCGCTGCGGGGGGTCTTTCATGGTCCTGAACCGGAACAGGGACATCCTCAGCATCCTGCTCAATTTCTCGGAGTTCTTCCTCAAGGAATCTTGCGGGATTTGTACCCCGTGCCGGGCCGGCAACTTCATCATCCACAAGAAACTGCAGAAAATGGCCCACGGCCTCGCCACCCGGGCAGACGTGGAGGAAATGCACCAATGGTGCAACATCATGAAAGAGACCAGCCGGTGCGGACTGGGCAAAACGGCCTACAACACCCCCCTTATGGCCATAGACCAATTCGCCGATTACTTTGAGCAAAAGCTGGAAGACCCCGGCAATGGCCTGAACCTCAAATTCAATATGGACGAAGCCATCAGTGATTATGAAAAATACAGGATCTGAAAGAATGGTGACCTTCACCATAGACGGACAGGCCTACCAGGCCATCGAAGGCCAGAACCTGGTCGATGCAGCCAAGGGCAATGGCGTGTTTATCCCTTCCCTTTGCTATTTCAAACACATCGACCCCCCCCTGGGCACCTGCCGGGCCTGCACCTGCAAGGTAGACGGCCGCAACGCCCCGGCCTGCATGCAACGCGTGAAAGCTGGCATGGTGGTAGAGGTGAACACACCCGAACTCATCGACATGCGCAAGGCCCTGGTCGAAATGATGTTTGCCGAGGGAAACCATTTCTGCCCCTCGTGCGAAAAGAGCGGCGATTGCGACCTGCAGCACATGGGCTATGAGCTGGGGTTGACCCACATGCGGTTTCCGCACCTGTTCAAAGACCGGCATACCGATTTCCAGTCCAAACGCATGGTGCTGGAAAACAACCGTTGCATCAAATGCCGGCGCTGCGTGGAAGAGGTCTTTACCGACGACGGGAAACGGGTATTCATGTACCAGAACCGGGGGATCGATACCCTGGTGGGAATCGACTACGAACAGGAGGCCCGCCTTTCTGAAGAACAGGCTGAAGCCGCCATGCGCCTCTGCCCCACCGGGGCCATTCTCGTGCGTGGAAAACGCCTGGCGAAACCATTCGGCGATCGCAGTTTCGACAGCGAGTCGGAGCAGGAAGACTACACCGTGCGCCAGGCCCCTTCTGACGACTCGAAACCCAGGGTCCGGAAAACCGTGGCAACCGTTTCGCTGGCAGGCTGTTTCGGCTGCCATATGTCTATGCTTGATATCGATGAGGGAATCCTGGACCTGGTAGACCTGGTCTCCTTCCACAAGTCACCCCTGACCGACATCAAGAAATTCAACCAGCGCTGCGATCTGGGCATCGTCGAAGGCGGGTGCTGCAATACCGAAAACATAGAAACCCTGCGGCAGTTCCGGGAGCACTGCGACGTACTGGTGGCTTTGGGCGAGTGTTCCATATGGGGCGGGCTGCCGGCCATGCGCAATACCATTCCCCTCGGGGAGTGCCTTGAAGAAGCCTTTATCAACGCACAGACCAATGATGAAGGGGAAAGCATGGTGCCCTACCATGAAGACCTGCCCAAATTGCTGAACCGGGTCTACGCCTGCAACGAAATCGTGAAAATCGACTACCTCATTCCCGGCTGCCCGCCCTCGGCCAGCCACATCTGGAAGGTAATTAAAAACATCCTCTGGGGGGAAGAATATTCGGTGCTGTACAATGAGTTCAAATACGACTAGGAACCATGGGAAGGAAAATCATCATAGACCCCGTTACCCGGGTCGAAGGGCACGGGCGGGTTACCATCCATCTTGACGAAGCGGGAAAGGTCGATAAAACCTATTTCCATATTGTTGAATTCCGGGGGTTTGAGCGCTTTATCCAGGGGCACCCCTACTGGGAGGTCCCTGTTTTGGTGCAGCGGCTATGCGGCATCTGCCCGGTCAGCCACCACCTGGCCGCCTCCAAGGCGATTGACCAGCTGGTCGGCATCGACCCCTCTGACCTTTCGGCCCCGGCCCGGGCCCTCAGAAGGCTGCTCCATTATGGGCAGATCTTCCAGTCGCACGCCCTGCATTTTTTCTATCTCGCCTCCCCTGACCTGCTTTTCGGGGTAGACGCCCCCGAACACAAGCGAAACGTAATGGCCGTGGCCATCGAGAACCGCGAGCTGGCGCGCAAAGGCATCCTTATGAGAAAATTCGGGCAGGAATTGATCCAGGCGGTTGCCGGCAAGAAAATACACGGCCTGGCCTGCATGCCAGGTGGGGTGCATAAAGCCCTGGAGGCGGCCGACAGGGATTATTTCCTCAATGGGAAGGCGGTCCCGAACATCGATACCATGATCTCCTGGTCCCTTGACATCCTGGATTTCATCAAGGACTACCACAGCAAAAACCGGGAATTCATGGACAACTTTGCCACCTTGCCCTCAGGTCACCTGGGCATGGTTTCGGCCGGCGGGGACCTCGAGCTGTACCACGGCCTGTTGCGGGCCATCGATGCAGAGGGCACCATTACCCTCGACGATATCCCAACCGATCACTATCATAAATATTTTTCAGAGCATGTTGAGCGCTGGTCGTATATGAAATTCCCGTATATCAAGGCCCTTGGGCTGCAACGGGGCTGGAACCGGGTGGGGCCGCTTGCCCGCATGAACGTGTGCGACCGCATTCCGACCCCGCTGGCCGAACGGGAGCGGCAGCAGTTCTTCGAGCTGAACGGGGTTCGGGTCAACAACCATACGCTGCACACCCACTGGGCGCGCCTTATTGAAATGCTGCATTGTGCAGAGCTCATCAAAGGGCTGCTTCACGACCCGGAAATCATGGGCACCGACCTGGTGCGGGAAGGGATTCCCAGAAGGGAAGGCATCGGCATCCTCGAAGCCCCCCGCGGCACCCTTATCCACCACTACGAGGTGGATGACCGCGGCATGATTACCCGCTGCAACCTCATCGTTTCGACTACCCACAACAACGAAGCCATGAACCGCACCGTCCAAAAAGTGGCTGAAATGGCCATCTCAGGGCAGGGCACCATAACCGAAGGCATGCTGAACCAGGTAGAAGTGGCCATAAGGGCCTACGACCCCTGTTTGAGCTGCGCCACCCAGGCCCTGGGCAAGATGCCCCTGCTTGCTGAAATGTACACGGCCGACGGCCGGCTTCTTAAAACCGTCAGCACCTCATGAACACCACCTTGCTGGTCTGCATCGGAAACATCGGCCGGGGCGATGACGGCCTCGGATGGGCCTTCGCAGACCGGCTGCAGGGTGCAGATGGCGTGGATATCGTCTGCAGGTACCAGTTGCAGGTAGAAGATGCCGAGCTCATTTCGCATTACCCGCAGGTGTGGTTTGTCGATGCCTCGCACCGGCAAAGCCCGGGTGGTTTTGAATGCGAAACGCTGGGCACCGAAGGGCAATTTGCCTTTACCACCCATTCCCTGCACCCGTCAGCCGTGCTCCAGTTGTGCGAGCAGCTTTACCAGCACCGGCCTGAAGCCCGTTTGCTCGCGATCAGCGGACATGCTTTCGGTCTGGGAAGGGTCCTCTCCGACACAGGCCGGGATCACCTCGAAAAGGCCCTGGCCTACTTCCTTTTACATCAGGCAGAGCCCTGAAAGTACGACTTTGAACATGGCCCAGGGATAAGGCAATTACATTTCTCAAAGCCAGTCCTTGCGGTTGGAACGAACCCCCGATTTCCCCTTTGGACACATCCCTGTCGCAGGAAGGATGCATGGATCATGCAGCAGGGAAAAGTATCTTGTTCCCGGGGGTTGGGGGGATTCCCCCTTTTTGCAATTTGAAAATTTGAAAATTTGCGAATTTGAAAATGGGATTCA
>CAYWZF010000142.1:0-5564 GCA_964461555.1 uncultured Robiginitalea sp.
TTGAGATTCAAAGCCTGCGGTGGAATGAAAAATGAGCCCGGAATGATCCGGGCTTTTTTAATTAGCGAACCCGAAAGTAGAGCAAAGCTCACTTTCGGGTTTCATTAGCAAATTAGCAAATTAGCGAATTAGCAAATTAACACATTAGCACATTAACTAAGAGCCATCATACACCTTGTCGAATACCTCGCAGACCACGATCATGCTTTCGTGCGGCTTCTTGCCGTAGGGTTCGAGTTCTTCCGTGAAAAGGGACCAGTGTGCTTTTTTCCAGGCCTCCAGCGACCCGTCTCCCTCCCCCTCCATTTTGGCAAAGGAGGCAGAAATGCTGAAAAAGGGCTTCAGGTGCACGGCTACGGTTCGCACGATGCACCGGGCCTCCCCTTCCCAGTTGGTCAAAATGTTGAAATCGCCAATTTTCGGGAGGGGTTCCTTCCGGTATTGCAGCCCCAGCAGGGAGTGGGTTACCGAACGCTTTTTGCCGCGCAGCACCTGTTCCAGGTTTTTCTCGGCCTGTTCGCGCGAGGTGCCCAGGGGCCCGATCCGGGGTTCGCCGGCAAAGGCGTATTCCAGGTGGTGGTCAAGGTAATCTCCCCACATTCGTTTGGCAGACGTATTTTTCATGTAAATCGGTTTTAGGAGAATGACCCCGCTTTGAATTGTTCTGCTGCGTGTGCCGCCGCCCGGGCCGTAAAGGCCATATAGGTCAGGGAAGGATTCACACAGCTTGAGGAGGTCATAAAGGCACCGTCGGTCATATAAAGGTTGGGCACGTCGTGTACCTGGTTGTGGCGGTTGACAACCGAAGTTTTGGGGTCCCATCCCATTCGGGCCCCGCCCATCTCATGTATTCCGAGGCCCGGCCCGGTTTCGCGCTCATAGGTCTGCACCTCCCTGAACCCGGCGGCCTTAAACATGGCCACGATCTGCCGGAGGATGTCTTCGCGCATCCGGAGTTCGTTTTCCTTGAATTCCACGTCGAAATCGAGCTGGGGCAGCCCCCATGAATCTTTCTCGGTCGGGCTCAGGCGCACCCGGTTCTCGGGGTGGGGCAGCATTTCCCCAAACCCGGTGGCCCCGATGGTCCAGCCGCCCGGCTTCAGGATGGCATCCTTCAGGCCCGCCCCGTAGCCCATCTCGGCCACGGCTTCGGTCCAGTCGCCCCGGCTGGCCGACCCCTGGTAGCCAAACCCCCGCAGGTACTCTTCCCTGCGGGTCGCTTCGTTCAGGTTCACAAAGCGGGGGATATAAAAGCCGTTGGGCCGGCGACCCTTGTAATATTTGTCGAGGTACCCGTCTACCCGGGCATTGGCCCCCAGCTGGTAGTGGTGGTCCATGATGTTGCGGCCCACCTGGTCGTAGTTGTTCCCGATCCCGTTCGGGAAGCGCTCGCTTTTGGATTGCAGCAGAATGCCCACCGAAGCCATGGCAGAGGCGCACAAAAAAATCACCCGGGCATTGAAGGTGATCTTCTCCTGGGTTTCGGCGTCGATCACGCGCACCCCGGTAGCCTGCCCCAAGGCCGGGTCATAAATGACTTCATGTACAATGGAATTCGGGCGCAGGGTCATGTTGCCTGTGCGTTCAGCTGCAGGGAGCGTGGAGGAATTGCTGCTGAAATAGCCCCCGAACGGGCACCCCCTCCAGCAGCGGTTGCGGAACTGGCAGGGGCTCCGGCCTTCATGGGCCGCTTCGCGGTCGGTAATATGGGCGGCCCGCCCAATGGTCAGCAGGCGTCCGTCTTCGAACTTTTCTGAAAGGGCTTTCTGCAGGTCCTGCTCGGGGCAGTTCAGGCCCATGGGGGGCTCGAATTTCCCGTCGGGCAGGTGGGGCAGCCCCAGGGCTTCCCCGCTCACCCCGATATAGGTTTCGACCTTGTCGTACCAGGGGGCAATATCGGCATAGCGAACCGGCCAGTCAACGCCTATGCCCTCTTTCTTGTTGGCCTCAAAGTCAAGGTCGCTCCAGCGGTAGCTCTGCCGGCCCCAGGTCAGGGAACGGCCCCCCACCTGATAGCCGCGAATCCAGTCAAAGCGCTTGGTTTCCTGGTAGGGGTGCTCCAGGTCGTTCACGAAAAAATGGGCCACGTCGGGCTTGGGCGCCCACCCGACCCGCAATTGCTTGTGGTACTTCTGCCGGTCTTCCCGGCTGAAGGTGTTCCGGTTGGGCAGGTCCCAGTCATCCTGGTTGGCGGTGGGGTAGTCTTCGAGGTGCTTTACCATGCGGCCGCGTTCCAGCACCAGGGTCTTGAGGCCTTGTTCGCAAAGCTCCTTGGCGGCCCACCCCCCGCTGATTCCGGTACCTACCACAATGGCATCGAAGGTTTCTGACGGATTGATCACGATGCTACGCTTAATTCTTTGGGTTTTTCTATATTTATAACGGCCGCGGCTGCGGCCTGCCCAGGGATTTGGATTCACTAAATATAGGGCATTAATCACAATTATCAGATGGCGGCCTGTACAAATGGCGATAATTCCGAACCCGTGCGCAGACCGCTGCGGCAAGGCCGGGCAGTTAGGTATATGCTCCCGTGCCGCTCCCAATTACCCTGCTATTAATTTGAAAACAACATACAAATGAAAACTATCAAAGGGCCGGCCGTTTTCCTGGCGCAATTCGTAGACAGCAAAGCCCCGTTCAACAGCCTTGACGGCATGTGCAAATGGGCAGCTGATTTGGGCTATAAAGGGATACAGATCCCTACCTGGGAGCGTTTTTTGATCGACCTCGACCAGGCAGCCGCCAGCCAGGACTACTGTGATGAGCTCAAAGGAAAGATTCAATCCTACGGACTCGAGATCACAGAGCTTTCGACCCACCTGCAGGGGCAGCTGGTGGCGGTGCACCCGGCCTACGACCTGATGTTCGACAATTTTGCGCCCGATGCGGTCAAGAACAACCCCAAAGCCCGCACCGAATGGGCCGTGGATGTCGTCAAAAAGGCGGCTACGGCCAGCCGGCGCCTGGGCCTGAAGGCGCACGCCACCTTCTCAGGGGCCCTGCTTTGGCACACCTTCCACCCCTGGCCGCAGCGCCCGCCCGGCCTGGTCGAGCTTGGGTTTGCCGAGCTGGCCAAACGCTGGAAGCCCATCCTGGACCACTTCGACAAGGAGGGCGTGGATGTGTGCTATGAGATCCACCCGGGCGAAGACCTGCACGACGGGGATACCTTTGAGCGTTTCCTGGAAGCCACGGGCAACCACCCGCGGGTGAATATCCTGTACGACCCGAGCCACTTTGTACTGCAGCAGCTCGATTACATCGAATACATAGACCACTACCACAGCTTTATCCGGGCCTTCCACGTGAAGGATTCTGAATTCAACCCAACCGGCAAAAAAGGCGCCTTCGGGGGCTACAACGACTGGGGCAACCGGGCGGGCCGCTACCGTTCCCTGGGCGACGGGCAGATCGATTTCAAGACCATCTTTTCCAAGCTCACCCAGTATGGCTGCGATGTCTGGGCGGTGATGGAGTGGGAATGCTGCATCAAGAGCCCCGAACAGGGCGCCCGGGAAGGAGCCAAATTCATCCAGGACCATATCATCGAAGCCACGCAGAAGACCTTTGACGATTTTGCCGGGGGCGATATCGACCAGGAAAAGCTGCGCAAAATTTTAGGAATCTAAAACCAACCTCATGAAAAGAATCAGCCTGATACTACTGGCCGCTGCCCTGATGGCGGCCTGCAAGGATAAAAAGGAAGCTGCCGGGCCTGAAGATACCGCAGATAACATGGAACAACCCGCTGCCCAATCGGAATGGATCGTCCTTTTTGACGGGACCTCCTTCGACGGATGGAAGGGCTACAACCAGGAAGGGGTGCCCGATGCCTGGAAGATCGAAGACGGGGCCATGGTGCTCCATATTCCCGACCCCCGCCCGCAAGGGGCCAACTACAACCTGGTAACTGAAAAAACCTTCAACAATTTCGTCCTTTCGCTGGAATGGAAAATTGCCGAAGGGGGCAACAGCGGCGTTTTCTGGGGTGTGGAAGAGCTTGAGAAATTCGGGCAGCCGTACGAAACCGGCCCCGAAATACAAGTGCTCGACAACGAGCGCCACCCCGATGCCAAAGCCGGCACCACCCACCAGGCCGGGGCGTTGTACGATATGGTGGCCCCTTCTGCCGATGTCTGCAAGCCGGCCGGGGAGTGGAATGCCATGGAAATCACGATCGATTACGCCAACCAGAAAGGTGCGGTGGCCCTGAATGGAACCCAGATCGTGACCTTCCCACTGGGCAACCAGGCCTGGGATGAAATGGTGGCAGCCTCCAAATTTGCGGGGTGGGAAGGGTTTGGCAAGTACCCCATGGGCAAGATCGGCCTGCAGGACCACGGAGACCAGGTATCTTATCGGAACATTAAAATCAAACCCCTATAGACATGCTTAAAAGATTCACGGGCCTTTGCGCCCTGATCGCCCTGGCTTCGTGCCAGGAAAAGGCCCCAACCGAACCGGCCCAGGCGGCCCCGGAAGGGCCCCAGCCCATCGTTCACGCCGAATACCAGGGTACAGAACCCACCACCCCTGAAGAAACGGAGTTTTACGAACCTGTTGTTCCCAGGGTCGACCCTTCGGGCCAGAACGGCGTGCCGAGCGATGCCATCGTCCTTTTTGACGGCAGCGGTTTCGACGCCTGGCAAATGGCAAACGACAGCTCTGACGTGGTCTGGCACCTGAACGACGACGGCAGCATGACCGTAAAAGACAAGACGGGAGATATCCAGACCCGGCAGTCTTTTGGCGACGTGCAGCTCCACATCGAATGGCGCTCCCCTGCTGAGGTTAATGGGAAAGGGCAAAACCGCGGGAACAGCGGGGTCTTCCTGAACGGGCTCTACGAGGTGCAGGTGCTCGACAACAACGACAACCCGACCTACGTGAACGGGCAGGTGGCATCCATCTACAAACAGCACGTGCCCCTGGCCATGGCCTCTGTGCCGAGCGGGGAGTGGAATACCTACGACATCATTTACCACATGCCGCATTTCAACGAAGCCGGGGAGAAGATCAAATCCGGCACCATGACGGTGATCCACAATGGGGTGCTGGTCCACGACCATGTGGAGATCAAGGGCACCACGCCCTATATCGGCTGGCCCAAGAACCCGCCCCACGGCAAGGGCCCCCTCCAGTTGCAGGACCACGGCGACAACAGCCGGGTGAGCTACCGCAATATCTGGGTGCGCGAACTGTAGGCGCAATACCCTGAAACAGACCAAGGGGCCGCACTCCCGGGGAGTTGCGGCCCCTTTCCGTTCTTAAATTTTACTACCTTTGGCGAAATTGACCCAGCAGGTATGATCCAATCCATGACCGGATTCGGGAAACACGTCGTGCAGCTTCCCGGAAAAAAGATCACAGTAGAGCTCAAATCCCTGAACAGCAAAAGCCTTGACCTGAACGCACGCGTTCCGCAGGCTTTTCGCGAAAAGGAACTCGTGTACCGCAACCGGATCGCACAGGTGCTGGTTCGGGGCAAGATTGACCTGGGGCTGTACGTAGAGCAAACCGGGGATGCCAGCTCGGCAGAGGTCAACGAGGCCGTGGTGCGA
>CAYWZF010000143.1:0-5475 GCA_964461555.1 uncultured Robiginitalea sp.
TCGAGCATGTCGATCTTCTCGAGCTGGGTGGCTGCCCCGAACTCGGGGGTCATCACGTACAGGGACAGGTCGGAATGTTCCAGGATCTCCGTATCGGACTGCCCGATGCCCGAGGTCTCCAGAATGATCAGGTCAAACCCGGCTGCCTTGAGCACGGCCACTGCCTCCTTCACATAGCGCGAGAGGGCAAGGTTCGACTGGCGGGTGGCCAGTGACCTCATGTAGACGTTCGGGTGGTTTATGGCATTCATGCGGATGCGGTCGCCCAGCAGGGCTCCGCCCGTTTTGCGCTTGGACGGGTCAACCGAAACCAGGCCGATGTGACGGTCTGGAAAATCGCGCAAAAAGCGGCGCACCAGCTCGTCTACCAGGCTGCTTTTGCCGGCCCCTCCCGTTCCGGTGATTCCCAGCACGGGTACCCCCTGCTCTTTGGGAAAACCTGCCTGCAGGGCCTGGTAGGCTTCCGGCCGGTTTTCGGCCAGGCTGATCAGCCGGGCCAGGGTCTGGGGGTCTTTCGCACGGATACGGTCAGACAGGGAAGCCCCGTCGGGCAGCGGGATCTCGGCCACGGCGTAGTCTGACCGGGCCACCAGGTCGTCAATCATCCCCTGCAGGCCCATCTCGCGCCCGTCGTCGGGGGAATAGATGCGGGTAATCCCATAGGCCATCAGCTGCCCGATCTCCTCCGGGAGGATCACGCCCCCGCCCCCCCCGAAGATGCGGATATGGCCGGCCCCCTTTTCATGAAGCAGGTCGTGCATATACCTGAAATACTCCATGTGCCCGCCCTGGTAGGAGGTCATGGCGATGGCATTGGCATCTTCCTGTATGGCGCATTCGACCACCTCTGCCACGCTGCGGTCGTGCCCCAGGTGGATCACCTCCACCCCGGTGGCCTGGATGATCCGCCTCATGATGTTGATGGCAGCGTCGTGGCCGTCAAAGAGGGAGGCGGCTGTCACCACCCGTATCTTGTGGGTGGGCTGGTACGGTTTGGATGCTTCCATAGGGCTGGCCGGGATTTTGCAGTGTAATTTACGGATTCCCCAAAAAACAGGGGGCTTTGCTTCGGATGCCACAAAAATAAGAAGGGTTCGGGCAATTCCCTGCCCGAAACCCTACTTTTGGCTTCAAAACAGGACCATGATCATCACCCTGCTCATCCACTGCCCCGACCAGGCCGGGATCATCAGTGCCGTGACCGGCTTCCTCCACAAAGAAGGCGGGAACATCGTATACCTCGACCAGCACGTAGACATGGGGGCCGGGGTTTTCTTCATGCGGCTCGAGGCCGAATTCGACCCTGCCTCGTGGGAGACGCAGGCCTTCCGCAAGACTTTTGAAACCAGGCTGGCCACCCCCTTCCAAATGGCCTGGGAACTGCACCTGCGCGATTCGGTTACCCGCATGGCGGTCTTCGTTTCGCGTTACAACCACTGCCTGTACGACCTGCTGAGCCGATACGAGGCCGGGGAGCTGCCGGTGCATATCCCCTTTATCCTGAGCAACCACCCCGACTGTGAAGGGGTCGCGCGCCAGTTCGACATCCCCTATTACCATGTTCCGGTAGCCCGCGAGGCGAAGGGACAGGCTGAAAGCCGCCAGCTGGAACTGCTCAGGGAACACCAGGTCGACTGCATTGTTTTGGCCCGTTACATGCAGATCGTGGGGCCCGAACTGATCGACGCCTTCCCAAACCGGATCATCAACATCCACCATTCCTTTTTGCCGGCCTTTGCCGGGGCCAGGCCGTACCACGCGGCCTTTGACAGGGGCGTCAAAATCATCGGGGCCACCAGCCACTACGTAACCGAAGAACTCGACGCAGGGCCCATCATCGCCCAGGATGTCACCCCTGTTTCGCACACCCACACCGTAGACGACTTTATCGCCAAAGGGCGCGACCTGGAAAAAATCGTGCTGGCCCGGGCCGTGCACCTGCACCTGAAGCGAAAGACCCTGGTCTACAACAACAAGACCGTCATTTTTGCCTGAGGGGTTTCGCCCTGCAGGATTCCTGCACGGAAAGAGGTTAATTTTGCAGCCTTATAAAAAAACAGAAGGCCTTGTATACTAAACAGTTCCCGCGGCCCGTTACCTTTTGTACAGCGTTATTCTTAACAGGCTGTTTATACGGGGGTAACACCGTTGCGGAACAAGTGCCCGTATCTTGCAGCGAAATTATTTGAGTTAGTATTTTTTGAGTTAGTTAGTTTAAAGAACCCCCTTCTGCCCGAAGGGGGTTTTTTAATGGGTACCCGCCGCGCAGCCCTTAGTCTGCCTTCCTGTACCTTCCGTCGAACAGGGTCTGTGCCACTTCCCCCGCTTCCAGAAGTACCCAGAGCTGCCGCACGCTGCCGTCCGCCTCCAGGGTCCAGGTGATCCGATGGACGCGGGTATGGCCCTCAGGGTCCTGGAAAGGTTCGGACAAAAGCTCCATGCGCCCGTTCTGCCCTGTGCCGGCCAGTTTTAAGACCTGTCCGGAGCTGTCTACCCAGAGTTGTTCCCAAAGCCCGGTGGCTGCATTGTAAAAATTCAGGCTGGTACCGGTTCCGCCCGCAGTGCTTACCCAGTGTTCCTGCAAGACACAACCGCCCTCCAGCTTTTCGATGCGGTTGGTTCCGGCCAGTTGCCCGCCGGGCGACCACACCTTCCACTCCCCTACCCAGAAATCGAAGGCCTGGTGCAGCTCTGAACAGCATGGGCACCCCCCGGCAGGAGGGGTAGCCGCTTCCTGCCCCTGAAGGCCCCAACCAAACAGCAGGGATGCGGCAAGGGCCTGTAATCTGTTTGGCCTCATGGGGGTCGTTTGGCTTAAAATTAGTGAATTTCTGCCCAAACCGGATACTGCGCTTTACCATGTAATGCTCCAAAAAGCACCGCCCCCGGCCCGGAATATGACGCCCGGGTAAGGTTCCTGTTAAATTTTCGAGAAAATACCTGATTTTTAGTTAAATGTCACCCCTTCCAGACATCCGCCCGCCCGAATAGGTCGTATATTTGATATAAATGCTGTGCTATGGAAAATCAATACTGCCGTGTAGGCGCTACCAGTCCGGTAGCCTCCGGGGAACAGGGGATCGAATGGCTGGAACACCAGTACCGTCATTTTGTGAAAAAGGCCGCTGAAACCCAGCAGGGTGAAACGCGCCTGCGCGATTTCTTCGAACACAAGGCCCTGCAACTCCAGCGGATCCTCCAGGATCTGGTCAATCCCTAATCCCCCAGAATAGCAGCCATTTGCTGCTGTATTTCGGCTGCACTTTCGGCTGCGGCAAGGGCGAAGTCGTCCCCTTCTGAGGCATAGATGATGGCGCGGGAAGAATTTACCAGCAGGCCCACCCGTTCATTCATCCCATAGCGGCAGACAGCCTCCAGGCTTCCACCCTGGGCCCCCACCCCCGGGATGAGCAAAAAATGGTCGGGCACAATCCGGCGAATCTCTCCCAGAAACTCGGCCTTGGTGGCCCCCACCACATACATCAGGCGCTCGGCATGCCTGTATTCCAGGCTTTTTCGGATCACCTGCAGGTACAGATCTTCGCCCTCCAGGCTGCGCGTCTGGAAATCAAAGGCCCCCTGGTTCGAAGTCAGGGCCAGCAGAATCGTGAAGCGGCCCTCGAACGCCAAAAAGGGCTCCACCGAATCCCGGCCCATATAGGGCGCCACGGTGAGGCTGTCGAAATCCATCGCTTCGAAGAATGCCCGGGCATAGCGGGTGGCCGTATTGCCAATATCGCCCCTTTTGGCGTCGGCGATGGTGAAATGGTCGGGGTACTGCGCATTGAGGTAGGCGATCGTCTTCTCCAGGGCGCGCCACCCGGCCGTGCCGCAGGCCTCATAAAAAGCCGTGTTGGGCTTGTAGGCCACGCAGAGGTGGTGGGTGGCGTCGATGATTTCCCTGTTGAAGGCAAAAATCGGGTCATCCTCGCCCCGGAGCACAGCCGGGATGCGGCCGGGGTCGGTATCAAGGCCGATACAGAGGAACGATTTCTTGGTGCGGATCTGCCGCTCGAGCGCTTCTGGGGTCATGGGCATCAAAAGGTCTCCGAAGCCTCCTTCAGCTTTTCGGTGTTCTGGACCAGCATCAGCTCGTCTATGATTTTCTGGACGTCCCCGTTCATGATGTTCTGGAGGTCGTAGAGGGTCAGGCCGATGCGATGGTCGGTTACCCGGCCCTGCGGGTAGTTATAGGTGCGGATCTTGGCCGAGCGGTCGCCGCTGCTCACCTGGGAGTTCCGCTTGGCAGCCTCTTCTTCCTGCCGCCGGGCGAGTTCCATGTCGTAGAGGCGCGAGCGCAGTACCCTGAAAGCCTTGTCCTTGTTCTTGTGCTGGGATTTCTCGTCCTGGCACTGGGCCACCAGGCCTGTCGGAAGGTGGGTGATGCGCACGGCCGAATAGGTGGTATTCACCGATTGGCCCCCCGGCCCTGACGAACAGAAATAATCGATTCGGACGTCTTTCGGGTCGATCTCCACCTCGAAGTCCTCAGCCTCGGGCAGCACCATCACGGTGGCGGCGCTGGTGTGCACCCGCCCCTGGGTCTCGGTTTGGGGCACGCGCTGCACCCGGTGCACCCCGGCCTCGAATTTGAGGGTCCCGTACACATCCTCGCCCGTTACCTCGAACTGGATCTCTTTGTAGCCCCCGCTGGTGCCCTCGCTGAAATCGAGCACATGGGTTTTCCAGCCCCTCGATTCGCAGTATTTGGTGTACATGCGGAACAGGTCCCCTGCAAAGATGCTGGCTTCATCCCCCCCGGTGCCGGCCCGGATTTCCATGACCACGTCTTTGGCGTCTTCGGGATCTTTCGGGACGAGCAACATCTTGATGGCTTCTTCCAGGGCCGGCAGTTCCTGCCGGGCTTCTTCCAGTTGCAGCCTAGCCATTTCCATCATTTCCGGGTCACCCCCTTCCGAAAGGATCTCCTCCGCCTCGGCCAGGTGGTTTTGCAGGCGGATGTAATCCTCCCGTTTCTCCATGAGCTTCCTGAGCTCCTTGTATTCCTTGTTGAGCTGGATGTACCGTTTCTGGTCGGCGATTACCTCCGGCTGGATGATCAGGTCCGACACCTCATCGAACCGTTGTTTCACAAACTTGAGCTTGTCGAGCATATGTGCCTGAATTCCCCGCGAAGGTACGATATTTTTACGGCTCTGCGTGCGGCAGCCTGCCCCCGAAGCCCGGCAATATGCAACCCTCCCACGCCCGTCCCACTGTGGCAGGGGCTGCCTGTGCAGGTGCTTGTCGAATTGAAAAACCCGGTAAACCCGGTAAAGCGATTTGCGATGGTCCTCTGGCGGTCTGAAACCGGGAAGCCTCGATAGGCAACCGGTCTGTCTTACTCGAAAACCCGGAGCTGATCTCCGTTCAGGGAGGTCCGGAATATTTTCAGCGGGTTGCTGGTAACGGCGTTGATGGGGGTGCCGCTCTGGTTGAACTGGGAGCCGTGGGTGGCGCACTGGAAGATGCCCC
>CAYWZF010000144.1:0-5343 GCA_964461555.1 uncultured Robiginitalea sp.
GCGGCATCAGGCGTCAATACTATGAAGGGGAGCTAAATGTATTAAGATTACACAAATCACACAGCAAGTCCTCCTGAGAAACTGCGCATCAGACAACGTAACAAATGAAATCTTTCCGACTTCCTTGGCAAAAAAAAGCCGCAACATTGTTGCGGCTTTTTTTTTGGTGCTTGTCTGGCTTATTGGATGCCCACTGTCCAGCCTGCGGCCCAGCTGCTGACATTGGTGCCGGTGCCGTTGCCGTCTCCTGAGATGAAGTCGGCCTCGGTGAAAGTAAAGCCGGTGTCGTTCTTCAGCTTGGTGGTCACGTTGTTGAAGGTCACGTCGATCACTTGCAGCAGGCCGTCGAGTACCCCCTGCCCGGTGGTGTTGTCACCGGTGTCGCCGTCAAGGTCAAAGGCCTCTTCGAAGTCGGTTACTACCACATTGGTAAAGATTCCCTGGGTTCCTTCGCGCAGGCGGAAGGCCTCGTTTCCGGCAACACCCGTTCCAACGACGGTAACGTTGGTCACGTCGGGGGCTGAGAAGTAGCCTGCCTCGTTGCTGAAGTCGGTGTTGTACCCGTCGCACTCAAAGGCCTTGTCGTGCAGGGTGCCATGTTGTACGTATACATCGGTGAGGGTGCCGATGAACCCTTCGGTCCAGTCGATGGAATCGTCTTCACAATCAACCACGGCTACCTGGCTCACGTTCACGGTGCCTCCGAAGAATTCCACCCCGTCGTCAGATCCTTTGTAGACCTGGATGTGGTCGATGGTGGTGCCATTTCCTACGGCATAGAGCGAAAGCCCGTTGAGCTCGGCATTCCCGTCGATAGCTCCCCCGGCGTACTCGATGCGCACATACTGGAGGGTTCCGGAATTGTCAGTGGGGGTATTCCCTCCGTAAGACAGACCGCCCACTTCAGAAGTGGCTGTATCTTCAGACCCGTCTGCGGTGGAGTTGATCGGGGCCCGTCCGCACATTACAAGCCCGCCCCAGTCACCAGAACCGGGGGTGCTGGCGTTGGAGGTCAGCACGATGGGTTGTGAAGAGGTGCCCACGGCATTGATCTGGGCACCCTGCAAAATGGCGATATAGGCGTTTACGCCAACGGGCTGTGCCTTGATGGTCATCCCGGCAGGGATGGTCAGGGTAGTGCCGCTGGCCATGAGCACAGGGCCAGTGACTACATAATTCTTGGTGGCGTCGAGCACCAGGTTCTCGGTGTACACCCCGCTGAGGTTCACGGTCTGGTCACCCGGCTCTTCGCCTCCCCCACCCGAATTATTGTTGGTGGTATTGTTGACAACGCTGTTATCGTAGATAACGATGTCAGAGGTATCGTCGCTTTCACAGGCAACCAGCAGGGCGGCAGCGATACCGAAAGTTAAAAACGTCTTCTTCATTGTTTTGAGTTTTAGTAGTATTAGAATTTATAGGCGAGGGTGAGACCCAGATTTACCCCCAGGTTATATTCGCGTATGGTTACATCTCCGATACCGGTGTTTTCACGCACCAGGGAGATGGTTGGGTTCAAAAGGTTCTTGGCGCTGAGGTTCACCTCAAGGTGCTCCCCAATCTGGTTTTGCCACACAAAATTCAGCGTCGGAACTGCGCGTTCCACGATATTGCCCAGGCTTCCGGCCCCCAGGGAGAAGATCCGGTCTGAGAAGTAAGAGAATACCACGGTGGCCTTGGGCTTATAGTTCCCGAATACCGGGCTGAAGTTCAGGTCGGTATTGATGATGAAAGGAGAAGCCCCTTCCAGTTCGTCAGAATCGCGGTCGAAGGAGGTGCCGAAGGTGTTCTGGCTCCCGGCGGGGATATCCTTCAGGTCCTGATTGGTATGCGTGTACGCAGCATTTAGCCCGAATGAGAGCAACGCATTGTCGTCTGCGTCGCGCATCAGGTCTTTCCGCAGCTCCAGTTCCAGGCCGTAAACGTCGGCCTGATCTCCGGTGCGGAAGTACCGCTGGGTTCCGGTCGCGTCGGCAGCAACCACCCGGTTCACCGGGTTTTTGATGGTTTTTGCGAAGGCTGCCAGGGACAATATTTCGCCCCGGTCCATGAACCATTCGTACTTCAGGTCGTAGTTGTAAACATCCGAATATGTGGCACCGGTTCCGTCAAGGCCACCAAGCAGGTCGGGGTTTCCACCCACCCGTTGGGTAACCGATTCGTATACAAAGGGGGCGACTTCCTTAAACTCAGGGAAAGACGCGGTTTTGCTGAAGCCGAAGCGGAGGTTGGCGTCTTCGGTAAGGGCATAGCGCACGTTCAGGGAGGGGGCAAATATATTCTCGTAGACCTCCCGGATGCCCGGGTCGTCGGGCCTGATGTTGATTACGTCGTAAACCACCTTCTGGGCGAATGACTCTACCCTGATGCCGGGCACGATGAGCCACTTTTCGCTGGGGGCCCACTGGGCGGTCATAAAGCCGGCGTGTACATCGAGGTTCCCCTTGTATGTATTTTCAGGAAGGCCCGGGCGGTTGGTATTCCCTATCTTGTCGTTGATCGGGTTCAGCACGATCAGGTCCCACAGGCCGCTCCCTTCCGGGATATTGATGTTTTCAACGTTGAAAATGCTGTTGAGGTTGTTTACATCCGTCACCGGGGTGTTGTCGCGGTCAACAATGTCGTACCCATAGCGGATGCTGTTGAACCGGCGCTCTTTGCGGCGGCCGTTGTAGCCGAAGCCCAGGGTGAGTTTTTCGGAAGCTTTGTACCCCACATTCAGGAAGCTGTTCAGCTCGTCATCTTCGATGCTCTGGAAAAAGCGCTGGTTGTCGAAGGGGATGTTGGTGTAGAATACCGGGTTGGTGGCCGGGTCATTGTCGAGGGCCAGGTGGTAATTCTCCAGGGTAAACCGCTTCCGGTCGGGTTCATCGGAGAAGACCTTGTTGAAGCCCGTGCCCCAGTCAAGGGTCCAGGCATCGTCAAATTTGTGCTGTCCGTTCAGCTGGTTCACGAAGATCATATCCTGGTTGAACTGCACGTTCATGACATAGAAGCCGCGGTCGGTGTCAAGGATGGCATCGCGGTTGGTGCCCTGCCCGTTCACCCCGTAGTAGCCCACGGCATCGGTGGCACTGTTGATGAACAAAGAGGTCAGGCTCAGTTTGTGATACGGGTTGATCCGGTACGTGGCGTTTCCGAGCAGGGTGGTGGAGGTCTTGTACGAATACTCGTTTACTTCCGGAAAATTCACCTTCAGTACGTTGGTGAAATCGGCGGCAGGCCCTTCGCGGTATTCATAGCCGCTGTCAAAACTGGCCGTACCGTATACGCTCAGGCGCGATTCGTCTCCCACATACCAGGAATACCCCCCTTCGACCGCCCCGTTGAGGTTGACGGGGTCCCAGGCCGATTGCGGATCTACCCCGTGCGACAGCACCACCGCAAAGGGGTCGTTGTCGTAGCGGTTGTAGAAACCATAAGCGCTGGGCCCTTCAGACCGCACGAAATCGAGGCCTGCGGCATTCGTGTTGAGGCCGCTGCCCAGAGTCACCTTAAAATAGCCGTCGCCCAGGTATTCCTTGGAATCGATGTTGACGTTCCCGGCAGCAAAGTCGGAGTAGAAGGCAGCCGAATAGGCCTTGCTCACAGCAACGTTGTCGAGAATGCCCCGGGTGAACAGGTTGAGGTCGATGTTCTTCTTGTTGACATCATTAGACGGAAGGGAAAGCCCATTCATGGTGGTATTCTGGTAGCGGTCTCCCAACCCCCTTACATATACATCGTTGGACCCCTGCTGCTTGGAAATCCCGGAAATCTGTGAAACAGCGGCTGCCGCGTCGTCAATACCCTTGAGGCTCAGGGCCTCGGCGCTGATGGCTTCCTGTATGACCAGGGCCTTCTTTTGTTCGAGCAGCAATGCTATTTCGGAGTCTTTGGCCACAGAAGTGGTGACCACCACTTCTTCGAGGGCAACCCCCTGGCTGGCCGAAAGGGGAACGTTCACTTCGGTAACCTGCCCGCCTTTCACAATAATGTCCGGCACTTCGACCGTTTCGTACCCGAGGAAGCTGAATTGCAGCGTATAGGTGCCTTCGGCTACGCCGTCCAGCTCGAAAAGTCCGTCAAAATCTGAGGTGGTACCCTTGGTGGTCCCTTTGATCAATATGTTGGCAAAGGGCAGGGGCTCGTCATTCATCTCCCGGTCTGTTACCTTGCCCACAATGGTCCCGGTTGTCTGGGCGTTTGCCGCAAGGCCAAGCATGAAGAGTATAACGTAGAGTGCTTTTTTCATTTTCTATGATTCTCTGAATCCAATTCGGGGGCAAAGAACGCCCCCTAGTGTAAGTATGGGGTTAGCCACGGATTAAACCTTCTTTGCCATATTGTTAGCTAAAAGTTATGGGGTTAACATAAGGTTAAGGCGCCCGGAATTTGCTGTTCCGGGTCCCCTTAAAATGTGCTATCTTGCGGCTTTACGGGACGCTATGATGCAATGGGAACAGTTGTTATCCCTTAAAAGACAGGGAGATACGGGCAAACGCCTGCGAAAGGAACAAGACCCGACCCGCCTGGGGTTCGAGGTCGATTACGACCGCATCATCTTTTCGCCCTACTTCCGGAGCCTGCAGGACAAAACCCAGGTAATCCCCCTGTCCAAGACCGATTTTGTCCACACCCGCCTCACCCACAGCCTGGAGGTTTCTGTGGTGGGCAGAAGCCTCGGGCGGCTTGCGGGCTCGCGCCTGCTCAAGCGCCACCCGCATCTCTCAGAGGTGCACGGGTACGGGTTCAACGATTTCGGGGCTATCGTGGCAGCCGCCGCCCTGGCCCACGACATCGGCAACCCCCCTTTTGGCCACAGCGGGGAACAGGCCATCGGCACCTTTTTCAGCCACGGCCCCGGTTTGAAGTTCAAAGAATCGCTCACGGCCAAACAGTACGAAGACCTGGTCCGTTTTGAGGGGAATGCCCATGGCTTTCACCTGCTCACGGCCTCACGGGAAGGGGTGCCGGGCGGGTTGCGCCTGAGCTACGCCACCCTGGGGGCCTTCATGAAGTATCCCAAAGAGTCGCTGCCCTACCGCCCCACCCGGCATATTGCCGCCAAGAAGTACGGGTTTTTCCAGGCCGACGTGGCCGGTTTCCGGGAAGTGGCCGACGACCTTGGCCTGCTTCAAACTGGTGCGCATGACGGTGTGGCCTACGGCCGCCACCCCCTCACCTACCTGGTAGAGGCTGCCGACGATATCTGCTATACGATCATCGATTTTGAGGATGGGATCAACCTGGGCCTGCTCTCTGAAGATTATGCCCTGGAATTCCTCATCAAGCTGGTGCAGGAAGGCATCAACCCCGAGAAGTACCGGGCCATCCCCAACATGCGCGACCGCCTGGGCTACC
>CAYWZF010000145.1:0-5293 GCA_964461555.1 uncultured Robiginitalea sp.
CCACGGAGGCGTTGAATTCCCCGTGGTCGCCCTGATTGTGGTCATACCCCACGGCCTGGCCATTCTGGAAGTAGATCACGCGTTCGCTGCCGTCGGGCCTTTTGACATAGACGTCAGCATCCCCGCCTGGCCTGCGGATTACCCCGAAAGGGCACTGGTTGTTCGGGTTTTGCCCGATATTCCAGCATTTGATATACCCGGAGGCCGTGTATACCCCGCCTGAGGGGTCATAGGGATGGCTGCTGGCAGCGGCCTGGGCGGTATTGCCACCACCGCTTACGATCATTTCGAGCCTGTAGTCTGCGCGCTCCCCGTTGCTGGCGGGTCCCCGCATCAGGTAAACCCGGATCCGGTAATCCCCGCTTTTGGCCGTGGTGCCTTCAAACTGGTTGCCGCTGGTGTCGCCGGTGAAGATGGCAACATACTGTTCCCCGGGTTCCATGATGTTGAAATAGTTGCCCCCGTTGTCAGTGGCCATGCTGACGTTCATGTACTGGCCCTTGCTGACGTTGAGCAGGTAATCGACGGTCTCATAGCCCCGGATGCTGCCTTCTACGGTGGCGCTGCTGGCACCCCGCTGGAAACGGACGCGTTCGGTTCGGATGTCCTGCGCCAGCAGCCCGGTCCAGGAATTGCCAAGGAACACAAAGCCGGCGAGCAACAGAAAGATTCGGTTGGATTTCAGAATAGTTTTCATGTCTAAAAAATAAGGGAATTGGATTTGATTTTCATAGCCTTAAATATACGAAATGGGAGCATTGGGTTGGCCAAATTCCCAAAAAAAAAAGTTCCTTTCCGGGGGCTCTCCCAGAAGGGTTGCCGAAAGGGTTCCCGGGAGGTGGACGGTCCGTGTCGGCAGGCCGCAAATCGGGCTGGGATAAGGGAAGCCGTCCCCGTAGACCTCTTCGTGGCAGGTTTGTTCGAGAAACGCATCTTCGGGCCGGCGAAGCAGGTCTGGCAGTGCCCGGGGTTGTCATTGAATTCCGGGAGGATCTGCTTCCGGCCTTTCTTGCGAACTTGCGAAACCGGCGGCCCGTTTTCCTCATCTGAATTGCGGAGGCGGCTGAGTCCGGTTTCAAAATGCCCGCCCACCAAAGCGGTCCCCTGCAATTGTCTCGAAACTCCCACATTAGGTTACGGGTTGGGTTGTGCCGGGGAGGCAGATTTCAGATGTTCTTAGTTGAAGACATGCTGATGCCAAATCGGGGGATTGCCACACCCCGTCGCACCGGGGGCTAAATGGTCGCCAAATGATGGCCGAACCCTATTGCCCCCCGATCACCACGGTCCAGGGCCTTACTGACCATTCCCGGATCAGGCCGTTTTTTACATAGGGGTCGTTTTTGGCAAAAGCCTCGGCGGCCTGGGGCCCGTCGCCCCGGAAGACCAGCACCGCCCCGTCGGCCGGGTCGGCCAGGGCCCCGCCCATGACCAGGTGGCCTGAATCGGCAGCTTCCTGGGCCATCTTCAGGTGCTCGGCCCGGTAGGGCGCCCGGCGTTCGATGTAATTTTCAACGGTTTTGTAAAATAGGAGGTAGTACATATGCGTGTCTGTTAAAGGTTTCTTGCAGGGTTGGTTCCGCCATGGGTAGCCCGGGCCCCGGGCCGGATCCTGCGCTTGAAAAATTTGGCGGTTTCCAGGATCAGCAACAGGAGGGATGCGCCTATGCCCGCACTCACAAAATGGGAGGCGCCCGGGTATTCGAAAGCGAACAGGTCTCGCAGGGCCGGGATGGCCAAAATTGTCAGCAAAAGCCCGCCGGCGGCCAGCAATATGACCAGCAGGGCCCGGTTCTTCTCCAGCAGCACGGCCCAGGCGCTCCGTGATCGGGAAAGGGTGGTAAGAATCAGGAAAACGTTGCCCACGATCAGCGATGAAAAGGCGATGGCGCGAATTTCCCCCTCGGAATGGCCTTCGTTTATGGAGAGCAGGTATACCCCCATTACCAGGGCCAGGAGCAGGATGCCGCTCAGGATGCTTTGCAGGAATTTGCGCAACCCGAAAAACAGGGCCTTTGGATCGCGGGGTGGCCGCTCCATGACCCCATCCTCTTCCTGTTCCGACTCGAAGGCCAGGGAGCAGACCGGGTCTATGATGAGCTCCATGAAAACAATGTGGAGGGGCATAAGCAAAATCGGGAGCTCCGGAAAAAAGGCCGGAAGCAGGGTAAGCCCGATGATGGGGATATGGATGGCAGTAATGTACGACATGGCCTTCTGCAGATTGTCAAAGATGCGTCGGCCCGACCGCACGGCCGACACGATCGAACTGAAGTTGTCGTCGAGCAAGACCAGGGAAGACGCTTCCCTGGCCACGTCGGTGCCCTTGGCGCCCATGGCAATGCCGATATCGGCCGCTTTGAGGGCCGGGGCGTCGTTCACCCCGTCTCCCGTCATGGCGACCACTTCCCCATTGGCCTGAAGGGCCCTGACAATGCGTAGCTTTTGCTCGGGGACGATGCGGGCAAACACGGTGATGGCCCGGATCTGTTCGGCCAATTCCCGGTCGCCCATGCGGTTGAGGTCGGCACCGGTAAGTACAGCCTTCCCGGCCGACAGGCCCGCCTGTTTGGCGATGGCGCTGGCCGTGGCCGGGTAATCGCCTGTGATCATAATCACCTTGATCCCTGCGCTTTTGCACTGGCGCATGGCTTGGGGTACTTCGGGCCTGATCGGGTCTTCAAAGCCCAGCAGGCCAATCCAGGTAAAATTGAAGCCATCCGGCGATTCGGGCAGATCCGGCCCGGGCCAGGCCGCCCGTGCCACCCCCAGCACCCGCTGGCCCTGTGCTGCCAGCCGGCTCGCCTGTGCCAAAATCCGTTCTTTTTCGGCACCCCCTATGTTGCATTGTGTCAGCACCCTTTCGGGCGCCCCCTTGCAGCAAACCAGATGGCCGGTTTCAGCAAGCCTTACCACACGCGTCATCATCAGGGAATTGGCAGTTAGCGGATATTCGCGGACCAGGGCGGGCCGGGAGGCCTCCTGCCCGCTACCCCGGTGGTAGGCCTGTTCGATAGCCTTTTCCATGGGGTCGGTGGTCTGTTCGCGAGAGGCCCAGTGGGCAAGGCGCAGCATTTCGGAGATCGCCTCCTGCTGTTCGGGGAAATCCTCTCTGGAGAACACGCCCTGCCCGGTGACCAGGGTTGCAAGTTCCATGGTGTTGCGCGTAATGGTACCGGTCTTGTCGCTGCAAAGGACCGTGGCCGACCCCAGGGTTTCGATGGCGGCCGGCTTCCGTGTCAAAACGTGCTGTCGCGAGAGCCGCCACGACCCGAGGGCCAGAAATACGGTGAGCACCACCGGGAATTCTTCCGGCAGCATGGCCATGGCCGTGGCCAGGCTGTTCAGGAGGGAACGCAACAGGTCGCCCCGGGTCAGGTAAAAGGCGAGCAGGACCACAGCACTGAGAAAGATCCCGGCCAAAAGGAGGTTGCGCGTAAGGGTCTTCATTTCGTGCTGCAAGCGGGTAGGGGCGGGGGAAATCGTCTCAAGCGACTCCCCGATCTGGCCAAATTCGGTCTGGCTGCCGGTATGGGTAACCTGCAGCATGCCGTATCCCTGCACGACCAGGGTGCCGCTGAAGGCCCGGGAAGAGGGCCTTCCTTCGCCCTCCCCGCCTTTGGGTACCGGCATCGATTCGCCGGTCAGCAGGGCCTCATCGATTGAAAGGCCCCGGGATTCCAGGAGCATGCCGTCGGCAGGCACCCGGTCGCCTTCATTCAGGATGACCACATCGCCCGGTACTACTTCCCGTCCAGGGATCCGGACTTGCAGCCCGTCGCGCAATACCAGGGCGCGGGGGGCGGATAGCCTTCTCAGGGCCTCCAGGGCCCGTTCCGTTTTCTGGTTCTGGTAGAAGGTGAGCAATACGATGAACACCACCCAGCCGAGCAATAAGATGCCTTCTGCCGTATCGCCCAGGATGAGGTAGATAGCCCCGCACCCGAGCAGGAGGATGAACATGGGTTCGCGCACGGCCTCTCGGGCAATGTGGAGCAGGTGCTTCCGGCCGGGCGCCCGCAATTCGTTATAACCGTGTGTCTTCAGTCGGGCCTGGGCTTCTTCGCGGCTTAATCCCTGATACATTCCGTGTTGCGTTGGGCCGGGCATGGTTGCCTGCCCATTAGTTCCCTGCCGGGATTTTCCAGGAGTTATCCCGCGGGTCCAGCCGCCCGCCCATCTCCTGCTGCACCACCCGGTCTATGATCGACAGCCCGGTTTCGGCCATGTGGCCAAAGGTGTCGACCCCCTCCTTGGGGAAATGCTGGCGGGTGCGGTGGATGTGGAAGCGGTCTGAGAAGGTTCGGCCAAAGGCGGCCTCGACCCCTTCGCGCCCGAGCATGAAGCCGAGCAGCCCGCCCCAGGTGGCGGTGGGGTTGTCAGAATCCCACCCGCAGAGCACGCCGATCCTGATGGTTTCTTTCAGGTCGCCTTCCCCGTAGAACAGGCTCACCAGGCTGGCGGCAAAATTGATGCCCGCCGCAAAGCAGCCGTTGCAGTAGAGGTTGCGCGAGGTGATGTCGTACCCGTCTGCCTGTTCGACCTGGTAGCGATGGTACACGGCGTCGCGGGCCTGTTCCCAGGTGGCACCCGACTCGTATTGCTTCTTTACGAAATCGTACATCCGGGCCGGATACTGGTTTTCGGGCAGGTGTTTACGCGCTTCTTCGGCCATCCACCAGATACGATCTTTCATGGGCTGCCCCGCATCGGTCAGGGCTGCCAGGGCGTGCATGCGCACGTAGAATTCCGAGATGTCGGCCGCCTCGGCCCCGGCCGTGGTGCGGATGGGGAGGTAAGCCATCTTCAGGGCCACCCCGGGGCGCCCCGGCGCCAGCAGGCCGAAGATCTCGGTGGTGAGCTGGGCGTCGATCATGTCGTAATGCGGGTTGCGGGCGGGGTCGCTGGTCTCCGGGGGCAATACCCCCTCGCGCATCAGGTCAAAGGCCTGCTGGTTGGAGACCCATAGGTAGTTTTCCTCTTCGGCTTTTATATGCCTCAGCCAGCCTTCCCGGATCTGCTCCGGGGAAAGTACCGTTACCCCATGGGTGGCCAACAGGTGCTGGTACATGTATTCGATGTCGGTATCGTCGTCGGCCCCCCAGACTTCTTCGGGCCCCCGGAAGACAAAGTCGATGGTTTCGGACCAGGGGCTGATGTGCTCCGGGTCGAAGATGCTGGGCTGGTCGGGCCTTCCCCAGTCGTCGCGGGTGTAGAAATCGCCGGTGCGGATCTCCCCGATGTTGCCGATCTTGTCCATCTCGGTGACCAGGCCGGTCCAGTTGGCGATGCA
>CAYWZF010000146.1:0-5240 GCA_964461555.1 uncultured Robiginitalea sp.
CCGAGCATTCGCCCCTGGGGCTCTACCGCAGGCTGGCAGCCGCCGGCACTGGCTTCCCGGCCCTGCATATCCTGAAACTGGACGAGTGGCTCGGCTTGCCGATGGACCACCCGGCCTCGTGCGAAACCTACCTCCGCCAGGAAGTCTTGAACCCCCTGGGTATTCCAGATACCCGGTATACGGCCTTTCATTCCGACCCGGCCGACCCCGCGGCCGAATGCGTGCGCATGCAGGGCGAGCTCGCCCGCCTGGGCAAGATCGACATATGTGTGCTGGGCCTGGGCAAAAACGGCCACCTGGCCATGAATGAGCCGGCAGAAACCCTGCAGCCCCATTGCCACAGGGCCCGCCTGGCCGAAGGCACCCAACAGCACGGCATGCTCACCCGCAGCGGGGCCCAGGTAACCGAGGGCCTCACCCTGGGCATGGCCGATATTATGAAGGCCGACAGAATACTGTTGCTGGTGAGCGGCCCGGGCAAGCGCCAGGCATATCGCCGCCTGCTCAAGCCGGAAGTGTCACCCCTGTTGCCGGCCAGCTTTTTATGGCTGCACCCCCGGGTGGAGGTGATGGTCGAGGGGATGGACTAAGCCCTTCCCCCCTCTATTCGGGGATCTCGATGTCTTCCCCCCACAGGTATTTGCCGAACCACTGCCAGTTGTGCCACATGGCCGCCAGGCGCTCTTTCGGCTTGGTGATCCCGTGCCCGAAGCCCTTGTACACGATCAGCTTGGTTTCCACCCCGTTGTCGCGCAGGCCCTGTGCCAGCTCGTAGGCATTGGCGATGGGCACGCGACGGTCGTTCTCCCCGTGCTGGATGAGGGTGGGGGTCTAGGCGGTGGGCAGGGGGGATGGGCAGGCGTCGGTCGTTTTCCCGGTGGTGGAGGTGGGGGGGGGTAGGGGCGTTGGTGATCCGGGTCATGGGGGAGGTGCGCTCATAGATTTCCATATCTTCCCAGGGGGTGGCCTGCAGGTACTGGCGCGTAAAGGGGTGGATGTCGGTATTGACGTAATAGGTAACCCAGTTCGAGATGCCGGCCCCCACCGAGATGGCCTTGAACCGGTCGGAATGGGTCGCCAGGAAGGCGGAGATATACCCACCCTGGCTCCAGCCCATGCACCCGACGCGGTCGCCATCGACCAGGCCCTGCGAAACCAGATAATCGACGCCCGAAAGCACGTCCCAGGCGTCGCCCACGCCCAGGTTTTTCACGTTCAGGGAACGGAAGGCCTCCCCGTACCCGGCTGAGCCCCGGTAATTGGGTTGCAGCACCAGGGCCCCTTTGTTGAGCCACTGCACCATGGGGTAAACGTACGCGGGCACCGGGTCGGGGTACGAAATGCCGGTAGGCCCCCCGTGGATTACCACCAGCAGGGGGTATTTTTTGGCGGGGTCGTAATCGGCAGGCTTGTGGAGCACCCCCTCAATGGTGGCCCCATCCTGGCTTTTCCAGCTGATCACTTCCGGGTGGGAAACCGCCCACCCGTCTAGTTGCCCCGATACGGAAACCACCTGCGAGGCCTTCGCAAAGTCGGTGTCGCCCAGGTAGATTTCGCCCAGGGAATCATCGTTCCGGCCGGCATAGGCGGCCCGGAAGCCGCTGCGGTCAAAGGAAAGGTCGTAGACCCGGTCGGCCTTGGCCTCCAGCACCCGGGTGCGCCCCGTTTCGGGGTCAATCTTCACAATGCGCCGCACCGTGCCCTGCCAGGCCGTGCCGAAGATGCCTTTGGGGGTCCAGTGCAGCCCGTTGATGTTCTCGTCAAACCCTTCGGCCAGGTGGCGGGTGTTGCCCGCGTCGAGGCCGATGCGGTAGAGCTGGTCGTTTTTGTAGTAATAGGAGGTGGTGTCGGCCCCGTTGGTCTGGTAAAGGATGGATTTGCTGTCGGGCGACCAGTCGAGGAAGAAATCGGAACTGGGGTTGGCGACCAGCACCCTGTGGCTTGCAGAGGCTACATCGTACACGCCGATGTCGGCATGCAAAGAGGAATTGATGAGCGGGTCGGGCTGGCGGGTAAAGGCGATCTTGGAGCCGTCGGGCGACCATTTAAACGCGCTGATGTGGAAATCGACGCTGTCGAGCAGGGCGCGGGGCTTTCGGGCCTCTTTCCAGGCGGAATCTTTGGCCTGTTCTGGCAGGGGCCCCTCGGTGAGCCGGGCGGGCACCACATCTTGCACCCAGAGCCAGGCGCGGCGGTATTCCTGGTCGTCGACCTCATAGTCCCCGTATTTTTCGGTGCGGGCCTTGTCTTGCTTCTCGGTGTCTTCGCGCCTCAAAAAGGCGATCTGGGAGCCGTCGGGCCGCCACTCAAAATCGCCCACGCCCCCTTTCACATCAGTAAAGGGGAAGGCCTCGCCCCCGGCGGCGCGGATCAGGTAGATCTGATTGCCGTTGCCCCGGTCAGAAGTAAAGGCGATCCACCGCCCGTCGGGCGACCATTGGGCCCCCTGGCTGCTGTTCTTTTCGTTCCGGGTAAGCTGGAAGGGCTCGCCCCCGTTTCTGGCGAGCCAGATTTCGCGGTCAAAGCGGTTTTCGGCCCAGTCGGTGGCCGTTTTCTCAAAGAGCAGGCTGGTGCCGTCGGGCGAGAGGGCGATGTTCGAAATGGTCTGCAGGGAGATGACCTCTTCGAAGGAGGGATTCTTCTGGGCCTGGGTCGCCAGGAATCCGGAAACAAGGAGGGGAAGGAGTACGCGGGTTTTCATGCGGGTCGGGTGTTGCGATGATTAGGGGGAAGATACGAAATGTGGGGGGGTTAATTAGCGAATTTGGCAATTGGCGAATGTGCTAATGTGGCAATGTGCTAATGTGCTAATTGGGCGGGGGGTTGATTGTAAGATTGGATGTTTTGTCGATTTGAAGATCGGGGACCTGCCATTGCGCCTTTGGCGTCGCATGCTGCCTGTTATTTCGGACAAATAGCGCCCGGGAAGGGCAGCCATTGACACAGGTCATTTTATGCGATCCGCACAAGTGACCCGAATCATTGCCCCAGGGGGATGCGCGCCGTACTTTATGGCCAGGATATCCCAAGGCGATATCCTGTCAAGCCAACTCCGGTGACAGCCCCGCTCCCTTTGAGGTGCCTGGGTCGATTACCCCATGGAGGACTGCGACACCCCCCGATCATCCGCATCCTCCCGCTAAATGGAAACATTCGGCATCGCGCCGGAACCATAAAATACTGCTACCATGAAAACACGTGCTGCTATTTACTGGGTCATATTTTTGTTGTTTCCCCTAAGCTATTTTGGGTGTACCGACGACGACCCCGAACGCTTCACCCTCTACGTTGCCATAAGTCCTGAAGAGGGCGGCAGCGTAAGCCCGGCCTCCGGGGCCTTCGATGACGGAACACAGGTTAAGCTCACGGCCACCCCGGCCCAGGGGTATGTCTTCCTGTACTGGTCAGGGGCCGCCAACGGCGAGGACAATCCGGTAACCCTGACCATGACCTCCGACAAGGTTATAACTGCTGTATTTGGCCTTACCGACACCGATGGAGATGGCGTGCCCGACCTTGCCGACCAATGCCCCGACACCCCGCCCGGGCAAGGCGTGGATGCGAACGGGTGTGCCTCTTCTCAGGCCGATGCGGATCAGGACGGAGTTACCGACGACCGGGACCTCTGCCCCAATACGCCTGCGGGGGAAAGTGCAGATGCCAATGGCTGCTCCGCTTCCCAGAATGACGCCGATGAAGACGGAATTTCCGATGCCCTCGACCAATGCCCCGATACGGAAGCCGGGGAAGATGTCGATGCAGAGGGCTGTTCGGCATCACAGCTTGATGCCGACGGGGATGGCGTGACAGACGACCTGGACCTGTGCCCGGATACGCCATTTGAAGTGGTGGTAGACGGAAATGGATGCCCATTGGGCACTGAATACACGTATATCCCAGAGGACGGGTTTGAGCTGACCCTTATTGAAATGGGATTAGACAACCAGTTGGATGATTTGGTATTGACCCGGGCGATAGATACCGTTACCGCCCTCGGCCTAGCTGCAGATCCGTGGTGGAGCGATACCCCGATCGGCCTTGGCGATTTTACCGGCATCGAGGATTTTGCAGCCCTGGAGACATTAAGTATTCACGGGTCTATTTCAGGGTTGACCCTGAGTGATCAGGCGATCGACCTCTCACAGAACAGGAATCTGAAGACCCTTTATCTGTTTTGTGTACATATTGACGAGCTGGACCTCAGCCAGACCCTGATCGAGGAGTTGCACCTTTACGGGTGGAGTGCTTTCATGCCCTGTGAAAGCTGGATAAACCGCTTCGACCTGAGCGGCCTGGCCACCTTGAAAAGCCTGACGATTTCCAATATTGGTTTCGAGGACCTGAACGCCGTCTTGAGTTCGGCTGCTTCTGTGGAGGCATTGTCGGTTGACAGCCCGAGAGACACGAGCGGACAGCCGCTGGCGGTCCTTGATTTATCAACCCTGGCGAACCTTACGAATCTCCATGTGGGGGCTATCACTATCGCGGGCCCGGATGTGATCAAACTCCGGAACGGGGCAAACCAAAATCTGGTTGAATTTAGTCTGGAGTTTTCTTCGCTCATGCCGCTGCCCGGCCCGATGGAATGGGAACCCTGCGTGGAAGCAGATGACCCGACTTATATTGGGGAAGTCATCGTCAACAGCAGCGACCCCGACCTTCTGCCGCCCTATACGGTGACTACGGATTGCGGGGGAGGGGGTTAATTTGGCAATTAGCGAATTAGCGAATGTGCTAATGTGGCAATGTGTTAATGTGCTTGGCTTGATTTGAAAATTTGTCAATTTGAAGATTTGAAAATGGGGGTTTTTCCCATGTGCCTTTGGCGGATGTACTGGATAGGGGGGAGGTGGAATTAGCGAATTGGCGAATGTGCAAATGTGCGAATGTGCGAATGTGGAAATTTGCTAATGTGCTTGGGTTGATTTGAAGATTTGTCGATTTGAAGATGGGGGATTTGGCTTTGCGCCTTTGGCGGAGCGCCATCTGGCTGAAAATCGCTACTTTCGGATGACCTGACCAAACCTATTCCCATGAAGGAATTGCCCTTTTTATTCGTGCTGATGCTGCTTGCATCTGCCTGCCGCGATAAAGCCCCCGGCCCGGTGGCAGAGACCCCGGAAGCCGAACCCGAGTGGATTCAGCTTTTCAACGGGCGCGACCTGGCCGGGTGGACTCCGAAATTCCGGGGGCAGGCCCTGGGGGAGAATTATAAGAACACCTTCCGGGTCGAAGACGGG
>CAYWZF010000147.1:0-5199 GCA_964461555.1 uncultured Robiginitalea sp.
AAAACGGGTGGCGGGCGACTTGGCAAATTATCTAAAAATAACGAATAATTTGCCTTTCGGTTTTGGATAAAACCTTTATTTTTGCGCGACCAATAATACAAAAAATGGCGACATACAAAAAACGGGGGCACAAGCCGAAAAGCAAAGCGGAAGAGCAGCAGCAGTCCATACAGGAGAGCACCACGGCCGAAGTTTTCAACACCCTCGATACCAGTGCGTCGCGCACCGAACAATGGGTAGCCCGCAACCAGACCTACATTCTGGGGGTCATCGGCATCATTGCCGTGGGAGTGCTGGGATACCTCGGCTACCAGCGTTTTATCCAGGAACCGCGGGAAGCCAGTGCAGACAGGGAACTGTTTTTCCCGATGCAGTATTTCACCCTGGCCCAGCAAGAGGAATCCCAGGCTGATTCGCTCTACAACCTGGCCCTGAACGGAGCCGAGGGTAAATACGGCCTGCTCGATATCATCGACGAGTACTCCGGCACCCGGGCTGCCAACCTGGCCCGGTACGCCACAGGTATCTCCTACCTGCACCTCGACCAGTACCAGGAAGCCATCTCCCACCTGGAAGACTATAAATCAGACGACGCCATTCTGGGTGCCATCGGCCTGGGGTCGATCGGCGATGCCTTCATGGAACTCGGACAAACCGAGGAAGCCCTGAATTATTATGAAAGGGCCCTGAAGCACGACCCGAATGGTTTCACCACCCCCCTCTACCTGCAGAAGGCCGGGGTTGCGGCCCTGAGCCTGGGCCAGCCTGAAAAGGCCGGCGCATATTTCAGCCGGATCAAAGACGAGTTTCCCGATTCTCCCCAGGCCTCAGGCATAGATGCCTATATCGGCCTGGCCCAAAAAGGGAGCTGATGGCCACCACCGGAAAAGACCTGTCAGCTTATGACAAGAGCGGCCTGCCAGACACCTCGGGCATGCGCATCGGGCTGGTGGTCTCCGAATGGAATGAAGAGATCACCGGGGCCCTCTGCCGGGGCGCCCTAGAAACCCTTATCGACTGCGGCATTTCTGAAGACCGCATTATCCGCTGGAACGTACCCGGAAGCTTTGAGCTCGCCTTTGGCTGCAAGCGCCTGATCGAACGCGAACGGCCCGATGCCGTGATCGCCATCGGCAGTGTGATCCGCGGAGAAACCCCCCATTTCGATTTTGTGTGCAGCGCTACCGCCCAGGGCATCAAAGACCTGAACCTGAAGTACGACGTGCCCGTCATTTTCTGTGTGCTCACCGACGATACCCTGGCCCAGGCCCGCGACCGAAGCGGGGGCCGCCATGGCAACAAGGGCATAGAAGCCGCCATTGCCGCCCTGAAGATGGCCGCCCTCTGAGTGGCCGGGCCCCGGTCCCTGTTAACAATTTTTGGCAAACCGCCCTCGGCCTGCTCTGCGAATTTGAGTATTTTTGGGGGAACAGGATATGGGACGATTTTCAAGGCTTCGCAGGAGTAAAAAATACGAATACAAACCCAGGTACTACGACGACCAGGGAGCGGGCAGCCCCTTCAAAATAGAGCACAAGTTTGACCGGTTCCGCACCACGGCAGAAGGACCGGGCGGCCTGAAGACCCGGTGGAACCGGGCCCTGGGCGATATGCGCCAGCGAGGTGACCGAAACCTGAGGCTCCGGTTCTGGATTATCCTGATTATCCTGCTGCTGATCGTGCTCTATATCTTTGATTTTGACCTCTCCATATTCTTTCCCGACTGATGGCCGACCGTATTCACTTATTGCCTGATCACGTGGCGAATCAGATCGCTGCCGGGGAAGTGGTGCAGCGACCGGCTTCGGTGGTCAAGGAATTGCTTGAAAACGCCATCGACGCGGGTGCTTCCCGGATCGAGCTGATCGTGAAGGACGGGGGGAAGGCCCTGGTGCAGGTGGTCGACAACGGCAGCGGGATGAGCCCCAGCGATGCCGAACTGTGCTTCCGCCGCCATGCCACTTCCAAGATCAGCCGGGCCGAAGACCTTTTCCACCTGCAGACCAAAGGCTTTCGGGGGGAGGCCCTGGCTTCCATTGCAGCCATCGCCCAGGTAGAACTGCTTACCCGTACGGCTGAAGCCGAGCTGGCCACCCGCCTCCGCATTGCCGGGGATGCCATCCAGTTGCGGGAAGAGGCCGTCGCACCCCAGGGCACGTCCATACAGGTCAGGAATTTGTTTTTCAACATCCCGGCCCGACGCAATTTCCTGAAATCGGCCCAGGTCGAATTCAGGCATGTGCTCGATGAATTCCAGCGGGTGGCCCTGGCGCATCCGGGCATCGTCTTCCGCATGGTCCACAACGAGAGCGAGGTGCACCAGCTGCCCGGCTCGAACCTGCGCCAGCGCATCGACCACCTGTTCGGCCATCGCATGAACGCCCGCCTGGTGCCGGTGGAAGAACAGACCCAGATCGCTTCCATCAGCGGTTTTGTCTGCAAGCCCGAATTTGCCCGCAAGAGCCGGGGCGAGCAGTTCTTTTTCGTCAACGACCGCTTCATCAAAAGCCCGTACCTGCACCATGCGGTCACGGCGGCCTTTGAAGGGTTGCTGAAAGCAGATAGTTTCCCGGGTTACTTCCTCTACCTGCAGGTACCCCCGGAGTCGATCGACATCAACATCCACCCGACCAAGACCGAGGTGAAGTTCGAGGACGAGCAGAGCCTTTACGCCATTTTGCGTTCGGCTGTCAAGCACAGCCTGGGGCAGTTCAACATTGCGCCGGTACTCGATTTTGATCACGACCCGAACCTGGAAACGCCCTACCACTACAAAGACCGGGAGGCAGAATTGCCCGGGGTTGCCGTCGACCGGAATTTCAACCCCTTTGCCGCCGACCCCGGGGCGCCGCCCCGGCGCACGGCCCCTCTCCGCCCTGCCCCTTCCCGGGGGTGGGAGGCCCTGTATGAAGGCCTCGACCCCGAACCAGCCCTGGAGCGGCAGCCCGCCGACTGGGTGGTTGAATCCGATCCCCGCCAGGAACCGCTCTTTGAGCAAGGGGCCACAGATGCCCCGGGCCAGGCCGGCCTCTTCCAGCTGGGGCGCAAATACATCCTTACCCGCATCAAGTCGGGCTTGTTGCTCATCGACCAGCAGCGGGCCCACCAACGGGTGCTCTATGAACAGCTCCTGCAGAACCTGAGCCGGCGCGAACCCGCCAGCCAGGCGCTGCTTTTCCCGCTCCGGCTCTCATACAGCCCCGCTGAGCTCCACATCCTGCATTCCATGGAAGAAGCCCTGGGCGGACTGGGCTTCCGTTTTGCAGAACCGGGGGAAGGGTTCCTGGAGCTTACCGCCCTGCCCGTGCTGGTCCCCGAAAGCGAGGCCGTAGAAATCCTCGACCACCTGATCGCCGATTGGCAGCAACACGACGGGGAAGGCGATTTTTCGCAGGTCGACCGGATTGCCAAGGAACTCTGCCGGGCCCTGGCTGTCAGGCCGGGAACTGCCCTCGACCCTGAATCGCAACTGGGGCTTGTGAACGACCTGTTCGGGTGCAAGGAACCTACCCTGAGCCCATTTAACAAACCGATCCACGTAACGCTCCCCCTGGAGGAGCTGGAGAAAAAACTCAACTTCCATGGGTAGAATCACCGAAGGGATCAAGCATTTGCTGATCGTCAATGTGTTGTTTTTCCTGGCCAGCAACCTGTACGGGGACCAGTTTTACGAATGGTTTTCCCTATGGTTCCCCAAAAACCCCCACTTCGCCTGGTGGCAGGTGGTTTCGCACATGTTCATGCACGGGGGGCTGATGCACATCTTTTTCAACATGTACGCCCTCTGGGCCTTCGGCTCGCCCCTCGAGCGGATGTGGGGCACCCGCAAATTCCTGTTCTTCTACTTTTCGGCCGGGCTGGGCGCCGCCCTGATCCACAGCGGGGTAAATTACTACCACGTGCATCAGGGGGTAGAGGCCCTGGTGGCTGCGGGTCGCCAGGAAAGTGAGATCTACCAGCTCCTGGCCCAGGGCAAGTACGACCAGAACTGGGCCCAGATCGCTTCGCCCCAGCTGGTCAACCGCATGCTGGAGTCGTATTTTACCCCGGCTGTGGGGGCTTCCGGCGCTATTTACGGCATCCTGGTGGCCTTCGGCATGTCGTTCCCGAACAGTGAGCTGTTCCTGATCTTTTTGCCTGTGCCGATCAAAGCGAAGTATTTCATACCGGCCCTGATCGCCCTCGACCTGTTTTCAGGGGTTACCGGGTACTCCATCTTCGGGGGGGGCATTGCCCACTTCGCCCACGTGGGGGGCGCCCTGTTCGGCTTTTTGATGATGTGGTACTGGCGCCGCAACCAGTTTAACCGTAACCGTTGGGATTTGTGATGAGCAGCAGCCTCCGATACCAATACGCCCGGCTGAGCATAGCCGAAAAACTGATCGTCATCAACGTGGCGGTCTTTATCGTCTTCCGCCTGGCCGGATTTCTGCTGAAACTGCCTGCCCCCGGGCTGGATGCCTGGTTTGAGCTGCCGAAGGACTTTTTTGAGTTCCTCACCCGGCCCTGGACCCTGGTGACCTACGCCTTCCTGCATGGCGGCCTCTGGCACCTCTTCTTCAACATGCTTTTGCTGTTCTATGTGGGGCGGATCTTCCTGAATTACTTCGGGTCGCGCCGCTTCATAAATGTATATTTCCTGGGCCTGATGCTGGGTGGCCTGTTCTTTCTGGCTGCCTACAATATCTTCCCGGCCTTCTACCAGAGCCAGTCGCCCCTGATCGGGGCCTCGGCCGGGGTCATGGCCGTGCTGATCTTCATATGCACCTACCTGCCCGGCCAGGAGGTCAGGGTATTTTTCTTTACGTTCAAACTTTGGTATGTGGGGGCCTTTTTCGTGGTCCTCGACCTGGTGCTGATTCCCCTGAACGACAACCCGGGCGGGCGCATCGCGCACCTGGGCGGGGCCCTGCTGGGGTACCTGTACGCCCGGAGGGCGGCCCAGGGAGGCGACCTGGGGGCGGGCTTCTCCAAATTCCTCGACTGGGCCGGCGAGCTCTTTAAGCCGCGGCCCCGCAAGGCCCCCATGAAAACGGTCTATCGCAAGGAGGCCCGCAAACCGGCCCAGCCGGTAGATTACGACAAGCAGACCCGCCAGCGCAAAATCGACGGCATCCTCGACAAGATCAGCAAATCGGGCTATGAGAGCCTCACCCAGGCTGAGAAGGATTTTCTGTTCAAGGCGGGGAAGGAGGAGTA